>NZ_LSBQ01000030.1:0-17577 GCF_001577655.1 Idiomarina sp. T82-3
ATAAAAAAATCCATAGCCAGAAATTCTGACTATGGATTTTGAAGACTCTGCCGGATCGGTCAACCGATCATTGAAAATTTCTTAACTGATCGGCATTACTCCCGAAGGAGCCTTTTTTAAAACAATCAGTTCGTTTAGAACTTGATTTGATATCCGGCTACGAATTCACGACCGATGTGACCACGAACATAGAGTTCAGGGTTGGTGTATTCGCCGCTGCTGTTAAGCACTGGCTCTTCGTCGAACAAGTTACGAACGCCCAAGGTTGCTTTACCGTACTTACCTAAGTTGTACGAGAAAGTAACGTTGTGGTATGTCGTAGACTCAAGCTCGCCAACGAAGTTGTAGTTAAAGCAGTTAGCATCGCCACATGAGGTGTCGAGTACGTCTGTTTCGCCCGTTGAATCGATGTAGTCAGACGTCCAAGTTACGTTGAAATCGTTGATAGCGTATTGCAACATCAACTGTGAACGTAGCTCAGGTGCACCTGAAGAACCCGCCATGTCTTGGCTAGGACCGCCAAAGTAAACGTCTTCTTCAACTTCCATCATGTACGTAGTACCGAAGGTCGCGTTGAACAAGCCCGCACCAAGTGGATATTCAGCTGCGATTTCAAAGTCGAAACCTTTACGCGCTAAGATAGCACCGTTTTCGGTACGCGTGTAAACGTCACCGTCGATTGAACCATTTGCACGACGTTGTAAGTCGAACGCAGGGTTAGCCGCTAAGAACGAGTCTAAGTTGCCGCCAAGCTCGATGTTGATCAAGTCTTGAACAGTCACTGAAGAAATAACGTTCTCAACTTGCAGATCGAAGTAATCTAAACGGAAGTCCCAGTTATCAAGACCTGAATAAACGATACCCGCGTTGATGTACTCAGACTCTTCTGGACCAAGGTCACGGTTGCTTTGAATCTGGTTATCAATTTGGATTTCAGGACATTCAGTCAACTCAACGCCGGCAGTCTGGCATGCAACGTAGTCGTATGCATAAGTCGCTGAGTACTGGTCTTGTGCAGAAAGCTCTTCAAGTGAAGGTGCACGGAAGCCTTCGCTGTATGATGCACGAATCAACAAGTCGTCGATTGGACGATATTCGGCTTTCAAACTGCTTGTTGTTGCAGTACCGAAGTCACTGTAATCATCATAACGGAAAGCAGCGCTTACAGTCAGATCGTAAGTGAACGGCATAGCGACTTCGTAGAAGTACGCTTGAACGTTACGGTCTTCAGAAGCAGAGTTACCTGCGCCGCCGCCAACTAAGCCCGCTTCAGACTGCGCGTCGTAGCTGTTTTCGAATACTTGGTCATACATTTCCCAACCTACGTAGTGAGAAACCATACCACCAGGTAATTCACCTGCATTGAAGCCGAAGCCTGCATAGTAGTGATCGAAAATTGTCTTACCTTCAGTCAAGGTAGTGATGCCGATTTTGTCAGAATTTTCTTCTGAGAACGGGTCTTCACCTTCAGCGGCTAACCAATTAAGCGCTGAGTTACTTAAGTAATCACGGCCGACTGTTTTGTAGTCCATTTCAGCGCGCTGGTAGTAAACTTCCCAGTCGATGTTATCAAGTGCGAAACCACGGAAGCCGACAACATAGTCCTGCTGGTAGTCATCAACGTAACCATCACGGTTACCCACTGGGTACCAACGGAAGTAACCTACTTCAAGCTCTTCGTCATATGGGTTGTGCGATGCAGATGCTGGGATGTTTTCCCAAGGCGCAGCAGCGGGTGCATAACGGCCAAATGAACTGTTCTTAGCGAACAAACCGCGCATGTACATTTCGATATCATCAGTAATTTGATAATTACCATTTACCATCAATGAATTACGGTCAGTTGATGCCATGTTAGTTGATACGCCAGCGAATGCATAACCACAGACAGTACCACCGCCAACACCGCCGAACGAAGTACCTTGGTCAAGTACACCAACGAAGCCTTCAACGTTGTTTGCCAAGTCACCACATAGCGGTGACGCTTCGTAGTTGCCCTGAGGGTTTACAAGCGTTGCACCGTAGTAAGAAATACCGATGGTTTCGTCATAGATAGAGATCAAACCGTCGCCATTCTCGTCGTTCATTTGCGGCGCAGTGTAAGGACGATCGCGATCATAAATCGCATCACGTGTCTGGTGCTCAAATACCATGGTCAGGTTACCGCGGTCTGAAGAAGTACCCGCAGTAATGCTGAAGCTCTCGTTATCGCCGCCTTCAGCTTCTGGACGACCGACTTGAGTGTTAACTGCAACACCTTCAAAATCGTCTTTTAAGATGATGTTTACAACACCTGCAACAGCGTCAGAACCATAGACCGCAGAAGCACCGTCTTTCAAAACTTCGATACGCTCAACAGCAGCCATCGGGATGGTGCTCAAGTTTGCAGAAGAACCGCCAAGCGATGGTGAACCTGCAACACGTTTGCCGTCTAATAATACCAATGTACGGCTAGCGCCAACACCGAGTAGGTTCACGGTTGATTGAGACTGCGCAGTGCTACCTGAGCTAGGTACAAAAGAACCGAAAGAATTAGAGGTTAAGTTACGCAATGCTTCTGATACCGACAGACGACCTTGGTCAGTCAATTGCTCGGCCGAAATAACTTCTACAGGAGAAGCGCTCTCTAGGTCTGAACGCTTAATGCGTGAACCCGTTACTTGAATCTTTTCAATGTTGTTTTTTGCTTCAACATCCGAGTTATCCTGAGCTACGGCTAATGCTGGTGCAGCTAAACTGCCCGCCACAGCTAGAGCGGTAAGGCTCTTGCGGAAGGTACTGTTAGTCATGTTTTTACTCCCTGGTGTATGTTCTTATTCTGTCATGAACCAAGTTCGCGACTTGAATTAGAGGGCGTCGCTAAGTTGAGGTCTTAGAAACACCGTGCATGACTTTTAACGCTAGCAGGGGGGAAATTCAACTAAATGACCAAAAATAATGATCTGTTTGACTAATTTTTGGTCTAAATGTTTACTTGTTGGTCAAATGTTTAATATTGTATTAACAGATGTTTAAACAATGTAAAAAGGCAGCCCGAAGGCTGCCTTTTATTGTTAAGTGAACGTTTAATTTTAACTTACATGAATTGATAAGAGATGCTCGCAAACACGTAACGACCCAATGCATCAAAGTAACCTGGATATGTGTTACCGTTGCTGCCTGGCGCACCTGTTAGGTACGGAGGATCATTCTCAAGTACGTTGTTCACACCAACACTGATAGTCGTGTTGTCGCCCCAACGATAACGAGCAGTCAAATCAAGGTAGCTTTCAGATTCGATATCTTGAGCGCCGCCATCCAACTGCGCAGTCTCACCGAGATAACGCCAGTTAGCAGAAATCGCTAAACCATCGTTGTTTTCCCAGGTGGTACGTAAGTTGTGTTGCCATTCTGGGTTTGGAGCGCCACAGACGCCACCCCAGTAGCCCGCACATTCATACACACGAAGACCAACGACAGGCTGAGTATCGAACTTGGTGAAGTAAGTACCTACCAAGTTAAACTTCAATTTACCTAAGTCGTTATCAAAGCGCAGAGTGTAGCTTGAGTTAACATCGAAACCAGAACGTTGTTCAAAACCAATGTTCACGTTAGTCGCTACGATATTATCTTGAGCCAACCACAAAGAACCTGTATCCGGACCACGATTAATGAGGTCACAGAACTGTGCGTCGCCAGTGTCTAAGCAAAGGTCCAGCGTAGTTTCTGCAGCCACAATACCAATCGCATCTTCAACCTTGATATCGAAGTAGTCAACTGACACATCGAAGTCGCCGTCCATGGTGCGATAAACGAAACCGGCAGAAATAGTATCTGACGTTTCAGGCTCTAGGTCTGGGTTACCACCAAAGATAGCATTGTACTGGTTAGCCGGGCTTTGCGGAATACTGCCGTATTGTGCAGAAGTGACACCAGAACGCTGACACTGTTCCAATGTGGCCTCTGGGTTCGCACCCGCACACGGATCAGAATCCATGTCATACAAGCCAATTGATTGTGCACTATACAACTCACGGATATTTGCATGACGCGCTGAACGTTGGAAACTACCACGTACTTTCCACGTTTCATTGATATCCCAACCCAATGCTACTTTGTATGTATCGGTCTCTTTCGCAGTAGAGTACTCAGAATAACGATAACCCAAGTCCATGGTTAGCGTATCCGCCCAGTCTGCGCCTTCTACTAAGTAGATTTTTGCTTCTGAGAAGATCTCATCAACACTCAAGCTACCTGAAACACCGATGGTAGGGCCACCTTGACCGGCACCATCACCTGAAGTAAAGCCACTATCCGGTTGGAAAATGAGCTCTTCGCTACGTGTGGTTGCACCAATAAGTAGCTCGACACCGCCCACAGCCCATGGACTGCGCACACCGTAGTCGCCTAGGTTACCAATCGCATACGCAGTATACTCGCGTAAGTTAGTTTCACCATTCGCGTACAGAGGCAGCGTGAGGTAATCGAGTGCTTCTTGGCTGATGTTCGGTGCAAAGATATTCCAAGGCACACAGTTTGGATCAACGCCACTCAGTGCTGCGGTACAAACAGCCTCACCGGTATCAGGATCAGTGGTGACATTCAATGCACGACCAATGTTATTGATACTTAAGTCGTTTAGGTAGGTTGAACTTAGCGTTACGTTACCGAAGTTAGCGGATACGTCGTAACTCCAAGTGTCATTTAGGTAACCGCGGATACCAAACACACCGCGATAAGACAAGTGTTGGATATCGTTCTGACGTGGACCACCTTCGACGTTACGTTTACCGATATAAACGCCTTCCCACACATTCGGATCGCCCGATGCGCCAGCAGGACCACCAGGACCACAGATAACACCCGCTTGTTGTTCAGACAAGAATGGGTTGTCACAGCTTAAGTCAACCTGCGGGAAGAACGCACCTGATTCTGCAATCTGAGATACGCTGCGGTCTTTAACAAAACCAACTTCACCAAAAAACTCCATGTTTTTGTTGATTTCATAGTGACCGAATGCACCTAAAGTGACACGTTCATCTGGACGTTGGAAATAGTTACGTGGACCAAAGTTATACAAGCGGCCATCATACTCTTGGAAAGTACCTTGATCGATGTAGTAGTCGTAATCAACGAAGTCAGTTAAACGACCATCTGGAATGGTGCCTGAACCACCGCATGAATAAGAACCAGGACCACCCGAGAGTGAACAGATACTGTAATCACGGTTATCTTGCGTAATCGCTTTAATATCACGATAGGTCGCATAACCTGTCAAGTTACCTTTACCATCATCAGCGTTCACACCCCAGATGATAGAGAAGTCATTCATGTGACCGTCACGACCTGAGCCTGGTGCCAAGTCGAAAGAGGCATCACGCGCAGCTTGCGCCACGTCGTTCTCATTTGGGTTATTGTATTGATAGAAGCTGTGTTGATAATCGAGCTTCACCCCTTCAAAGTCATCTTTCATGATGAAGTTAACAACACCTGCCACAGCGTCAGAACCGTAAGTAGCCGATGCACCACCGGTTAACAGTTCTACGTTTTCAACCAACGCGCCTGGAATTTGGTTTAAGTCAGGTGCGATAGCGCCCTGTAATGGTGAACCCATTACCAAGCGACGTCCATTCATTAGAACGAGTGTACGGTTAGAGCCTAAGCCACGCAGTGAAATAGTTGCGGTACCCGTAGCACCGTTTGAATCAGTTGATGTTTGACCTGGGAATACTTGTGGTAAGTCGTTCACCAAGTCTTCGGTACGCACGTTACCCGAGAATTCGAATTCCTCGGAGGTAACCTGAGAAATTGGGCTCGAACTCACAACGTTTGCTGATTGTGGAATACGAGAACCTGTTACCTGAATGCGCTCGGCTACTTCTTCTGCTTGTTGATCATCAGAAGCAGGATCTTGCTGGTCCTGCGCCAACGCAGGCATGCTAAATACACCTGCAATGGTTGCAGCCAACAAACTTTTACGAAAAGTTGTGCTTTTCATGAGTTGAAACTCCCCGGAACTTTATTGTTTTTTACCTCAAAATATGTTTGAGGCAATTTGAATTTAGCAAGAAGTTATTTTCCTGTAAACACTTTGTGACTTTTTTGTTGTATTACTTTGAGTTTAAGTGTTTGACATCGGATCAGTTAATGTGAATGGATAGATACATCAAGGCCAAAAAAAAGCCGCTTACCTAAGGCAAGCGGCTTAATAGTTCAAAACAAAAAGTTTACTTGTCATAGTAATGTCTGAAAGCTTGAACAAAACGATCATAATTTTGCGAACGCTTCACTGCATTGTCATTCAGTTCTCGGTGAACTTGGCCTAAGCTTGACGTTAAAACTGGGTGGGACGACCGGTGAAAGTCCAGCATAGAGGGCTCAAACACAACTCCTATATGTGAACAAATTTTAACTAACGTTTCTCTTGGTTCACTGACTAATTGTTCATAGTCAATCACTAAAATCTCATCACCGTAAACCGACTGCCAGTGTTCAAGTAACTTATGTTCGCTTTTGATGTACTCAGCAATTGACTGGGGGTGCCAACTCCATGGATGACCACTTCGAAAAGGCGTTTTAAAACACGACCA
This sequence comes from Idiomarina sp. T82-3, assembly GCF_001577655.1. NCBI lineage: Bacteria > Pseudomonadati > Pseudomonadota > Gammaproteobacteria > Alteromonadales > Idiomarinaceae > Idiomarina > Idiomarina sp. T82-3. Next base: position 6,570 of record NZ_LSBQ01000030.1, read on the forward strand.
AGCAACATCGTTGACATCTCTTCGCAAATAAATTGCCTTTGCATTGGGTGCGAGTTGCTTAAAAATACCGAATCGACGATTCAACAAGAATGTTTTATCAACTAAGCGGCCTGTCTCGCCAAAACGCTGAGCCGCTACCGAATGATAAATATCTGACATGAAGTCCACTGCCATTTGCGGCTCTCCGTGACGCTCCATAAAAGCTGGGAAATTATATGTATCCTCGCTAGATAGATGTAACGTCGCGGCTGCAATACCTGCAAATTCACCCGCGCCAGCGAATTCTGAATGCGTTGTCAAGATTTGCCCAAGTAAGGTGGTTCCACTGCGTGGGAGACCTAAAATTGCGGTCGTTCGTTGGGCATCGGTATTCGACGAAGGTAATTGGGTCAGTTTATCCGCTGTGTTTGCAGCAATAATTTTATCTACGACTTGTCGATTTCTCTTAATATCAAATGGTTGCTGATGCATAAATAGCTTTGCACCTGCATTTATGGCCCGTTCAGCGGCATCATAATCGCCCTTGTCGGCGAACGCTTTTGCTTTCGCATAGCAGTATAGCGCATAGTTTTGGTCAGACTTATCTGCGATCGATTGTTCGGCGGCGACCAGCTTTTTGTACACTGCGTCAACACGGCTAAAATCAGTTATCGATGCTAACGTATACCAAGTAATGCCTAAATGTGGTGATAACGATAAAACTTTACTTAAGTTCTCGCGGGCCTCGGTAAGCTGGCCAAGCTGTGCCTTAATTGTGCCAACGATATGATACAAAGCTGGGTTAGCTTGGTCTTTACGTGCAGCTTTCTCAACATACTTAAGAGCATCGTTAAGATGACCTGTTTCAGCAACGATACCCGCTGCCTTAATTGCTGCGTCAACCGTTTTGCCTGAAGCTCTATAGTATCTATCGGCGGCTTGTCGCGCACTATTTGACTCACCGATTGCCAGTGCCATATGCGCAACTTTCAACCAGTCCTCACCGAGTAATGCGTTGCTCTCAATAAGGTAATTAATTTGTTCCACCGCCTCACTTCGACGGCGTCCTTTAACAGAACTTTCGGCGTCTCGTAATACTTCTTGCGGTTCCACTTATTTGCTCCATTTTTCGACTTAAATTAAAAAACCGGAAGCACGAGGCTCCCGGTTTTGGATGTAAATACTAACCAAAGATTTGATTAGAATTTAACTTCTGCGCTCAAACGAACGTAACGTGGCGTTTGGAATGCAGTTGGTAAACCATAAAGAGCACTTGGTGCGCCTTGGTAACCGCCATCTGCGCGACCGCCATCATAGATCTCGTTAACTTCGTTGTACTCAGTTGCTGTATCGTTGTCAAACACGTTGAATACGTCAGCACGGAATACTACGTCCATATCGTTGATAGTCATTGCGTAACGTGCTGTTAAATCAAGGTTCCAAGTACTTGGAGTAGTACCTTCAGAACCACGGTTAACTAGCTGACCATCTTTAACGAATGACTCGGCTTCATACAATGAAGCAAATGCGTCAGTTGGGTGGAAGCCAAATGAGTTCTTAGGACGACCAGATTCCCAACGGAAGTTTGCACCCAAACTGAACTCTTCAGTGATTGAGTATGCGCCCTGGATTTTAACCATATGGCGACGATCGTTAGGAAGGTTACCATATGCGCCGTCTAACAATCCTGGTTGGTCAAAGTTAGTAGTCAGACCCGCGTCATCCTGACCGTTGTCTGAACGAACAAAACCTTCGTTGTTACCCCAGCTGTGAGACCAAGTATAAGTCGCATCTAGCATCCAGTCATCAGCGAAAGCACGCTTAACAGTAAAGTCAACTGCACCGTATTTACGTACTGACTCAGGGTAACCTAAGTAGCTACCAGGGATAGAGTACTGCTGATCTTCTAAAGGACCATCAGCGCCATCAGGGTCAGTAGAAATAGTGACTGAACCACCTGGGTTAGTTAGCACGTAGTAGTGGAAACCATTACAAAGGGTACATGCAGAACCGAACTCGTCTTGCAAGTACGCGTCGAAGCCAGCGTCGATTGCAACGTCTTCAAGAGAAGATTTAAGCTCACGGTAAGTACCTTTAACACCCACTGACCAGTTATCACTGATTACTTTTTCGAAACCTAAGATGTATTCATCTTGATACATTGGATCCAAATCAGCATTAACCGTTTCATCAGTACCTTTCAGCGTACCGTCTGCATATACAGCACCACCAAGCGGTGAACTTTCATCAACGATAGGCGTTAAGTCATCGTTGATACCTTCAACAGCATAGTCAGTTACGGTATAGAGCTCGTCACCCGCTAAACGGATGTTGGTATTCGTTGCAACTGGGAGGTAGTAACGACCAAAGTTAGCAAACAATTTGCTTGTTCCGTCACCATTGATATCCCAGCTTACACCGATACGTGGAGCCCATTGATCTGAAACGTCAACGAACTTCTCGCCCGCTTTGTTGTAGTTTTCAAAGGTTTCGTTACGTAAGCCGATACGAGCAACGATGTCGTTTGTTACATACCAAGTATCTTGGATGTAGAATGCGTTTGACTTAGTTTCGAAAGAACCTTCGTTAACATAGGTGTTGTAACGAACTGTTGTACAACCAGCGTTCAGCAAGTCACCTTGCGCAATCGCTGTAGAGTCACAACCACGATAGAAATAAGCGGTATCAGCTACGCGACGAGTATCTTCATACGCTTCTAGATCTTCGTAGTCGATACCTGCACGGATGGTGTGATCTGGGTGTACATACCAGTCAACGTCGAAACGATAAGCTGTACGCTTATCTTCTTGAACGCTTGGTGTAGTTAAACCAAATGAAGTGAACTGGATACCTGAATTCTGTTCGAATACAGCTGCCGCAGGCTCAGTAGTGTTAACGTTACTGTAAGTCGCTTTGTTAACACCGTACATTGCGCTGATAGTCAAGTCATCAGTCAAGATACCAGTGTACTGAGCCGCATAAGATTTACCACCACGGTCAAGTGTGTAGCTACCTAGCAAGTCGCCGCGAGTATCATCACCAAATGAGTAGTTGAACTTGTCAGTTTCTAACTCGCTTGAGTTGTCCCAACCAGTGAATTCAACAATATGGTTTTGAGTAATGTACCAGTCGATTTTCGCAGCATATAATACATCAGATGCGTCACGATCATAATCGAGTGTCGCAGTAGAGTAATCGCTAACGCGATCTTTAAAGTTCAAGAGGCCGAAGAAGAACAATTTATCTTCGATAAGTGCGCCGCTCGCCCAAACGTTGTAGTTGTTCTCACCAATTTCATCGTTGCTGTTAACGATGTAGTAAGGTGTGGCGTTTTCAGCAATTGCTTCTTCGTCAGTCAACAGTACATCAGGCTTTTCTGAACGTAGTGAAGACGGCTCAAAATAAGCACTTGCGCCTGCTTTGAATTCGTTTGAACCCGATTTAGTGGTTGCGTTAATAACACCACCAGTCGAACGTCCATATTCAGCAGAATAGCCACCTGTTTTAACTTCGAAAGTGTCATACATTTCGAACGGAAGCTCAGAACCACCGAGGCCGTTACGGAAGTTAGTTACGTTAAGGCCGTTAACATAGTAAACGTTCTCACCAACTGATGCGCCACCGAACGATGTCAAGTTACCGAACGCTGAGTCACCTTTAGTCGTACCCGGTGCCAACAAAGCAACTGATGCAAGGTCACGAGGTACTGGAACTTTTGAAAGGAACTCTTGACCAACAACTAACTCTGACTCAGAAGAAGATGTATCAATCATTGAGATCGCTGAGCCAGTAACCTCAATAGTTTCCATTGAACTATCAACCAAGGTCAGGTCAACGTTAGTACGAGAGCCTACACGGATCGACAACATGTCTTCTTGTAAAGTGCCATAGCCTGACTTTGTTGCACGTAATGAGTACTGTCCTGGCGGCAACAATGGAAAACGGTATTGACCATCAGCACCCGAGGTAACGGTACGGGTCAAGCCGGTTTCTAGGTTAGTAATGGTGATCTCTACACCACTAATCACTTCACCAGAGTTATCCACTGATTGACCTAAAAGGAAACCTTTTGATTCATCAGCGATTGCTGGAGATGATACGCCAAGCGATGCTGCAACAGCTGCTGCCGCAAAACTTAGTTTAAAGAAACTTGATTTCATTATTCTGAACTCCCTGGAGTTTATAGTTATTACAATCACCCTTATCAGCATTAAAGTGACAGTGCTCAAAACGTTAACAGCTCACAAAACAAAAGTAAATATTTTGTTATTTAAAAAATCAGAAGTTACAAAACTAGTAGGATTTAAGCAATTTACGGAGGGAAAGACTGTATTCATTGGTCTGTAGGCATTGTGCTAAAAATAGTTCTGCACAAGCAATAGCATCGTCCATAGCATCATGGGCTGGGTAGCTAGGCAAGCCGTACCGAGCCCTGCATGAAGAGAGTGTATACATTCCCGTTTCTTCTCTTACGGGCCCATTTTTGTTCTGAACAGCGTGTTCATAGCGTAAAGTATCAAAGACACTTATCGGTTCAAGTTTTTGCAGAGTATTCTTAGAGGCATGTAGTAGAAACTGCCAGTCTACTTGGGCATTATGACAAACAAAACAAGATCCTCTTAATTCTACTTTTAATTTTTCTAAAACCGTATCGATTGAAGAATAGTGAGCAAAATCACGTTGAGTTAAACCGTGAATTATCGGACTTTGACCTAATTTTTCAGACGAAACAGGCTTCAAGGTAAACTGGTTTCGACGACCAATATCGATCATGGGCGGCACAACAACAACCCAAGCAATACTTAAGATTTCATCAGTTTTAGGGTTGAGCCCCGTGGTTTCGATATCCACCACAACATAGCGCTGATTAATCCAACTTTGGCGTACCTTTTTCCATCGCCTCAACACTTGACTGAAATGCTTGAACGTCACCATCAATACCCCTGCCGACTAAACTTAAGCCCCACGCCCTGTTGCGCTTGCTTTATAATTTTAAACGCGGTCTTGAGTTGCCGCCGCGATAGCGTGCTTAAACTATCGGGGTCGATGGCATTTTTAGGCTCATCGGTATGCCAAACGCGTAGCTGGTGGTCGAGCCTCAGTTGCGTTAAAAACTGCCAAGCTTCGAGTAACGACTGGCGGTCACGTTCGCTAATAAGACGGCTGTCCTGCAATCGCTCAATCCGTTGTGCAGTAGCAGGCTCAGTCAAACCTTGATGGAGCGAATACAGCCGAACAATGTCATTTATCAAAGCAATACCGTAACGCTTAATATCAATTCGCTCACCTTGCTTTACATCTTCAGTACGAAAGCGATTAAATAAACCCAGCGGGACCGAAATGCGGTTAACAAGTAAAGCTAAGTTGCCAATAAAAAATTCATTTTTCCCAATATCAGCGACTGCTTCTCGAAACTGGTTAAACATTTTTTGCTGCCCGGCTACCGCACGGCTGTCAAAAAATATCTGGCAATACATGAGCGCTTTGGGGGTAGGATGTGTGGTCCAGCGTTCAAAACGTGCCAGCCATTGCTGCTGGGTGCCACGACATTCAGGGTTCGATGCCATAATATTGCCTGGGCAAAGTGGCACCCCGCAATCATGTAACCCCTCACAGACATATTCACCCAAACGTCTGAACCAGTCTAACTGGCTCTCGGTGAGTCCATCGTCTAACAATAAGCCGTTGTCCTGATCAGAGCTCAGGGTTTGATCTTCGCGCCCTTGCGAACCAAAAGCCAGCCAACAATAGCGTGCCGGTGCCGCGCCATTTTCAGCTTCAAATAGCTTAATAAACTGACGGGTCATAGCGTCGGTCAACGAGGCCATTAGTCGTCCTAAAATGGCTGTCTGCTTAACTCGTAAAGCAAAACTATTCAGGTATTGCGGGATTTTCTGTGCTTCCTCAACAAGCTGCGCCCGCGTTGTCGACTTATAAATTGAACTAATTAAATAGACTGGCTCACTGCGTTGCTGCTTTATTAAATCGGTGGCGGTGATCATACCGACAGGGCGCAACTGTTCATCGACGACCGGTAAGTGATGGACGTTATTAGCCGTCATGGTCGTCAGCGCATCTAATAAAGAACGATGGGCAAACACAAACTCAGGCAGATGAGTCATCACCGCAGCGACAGTGATATTAAATCCCAGTCCCTTTGCCACGACACGGTTGCGAATATCACGGTCGGTAAGAATGCCCACTAACTGGTCGCTATCGACTACCAGTATCGAAGAGATACCATTTTCAGACATGCACTGTGCTGCATTTTGAATCGTCGTATCACTCGCGAGACTGATCGGCGCTCGCTGAATAACATCCTCCACACGTTGCTCGGTCCAGTCGTAGTCGTCGTAGCCGGCCGTCTTTCCTCGTCGTTCGGTCAGTAAGCGCTCACCATGCGCGTTGATAAAATAACGCTCAAACGCGCGCGATTGGTTGCGTAATTTATCAAACGCGACTTGCGGTAACACGTAAACAATCCCGTCTTCAATACACTGCAGCGTATTGACGATGGCACGGCCACTGAGGAGCGATGGATAACCAAATAGATCGCCCTGCTCGAGTCGCTCGACTAATGTGCCGTCTTTGCCTTTTAGGTCAAACACACCCGAGCGCACGATAAAAAGCGCAGGGCTGCAATCACGCATAATCTCATTGCAGTTGTCCGCGTTCATGTAAGTGGACTGCATTTGATTGACCGACCACGTTCGCTGTTGTTCGGTTAACTCATCAAACGGGGGACAGTCTGTTAAAAAGCGTTCGATATCCATAAGTCCGCCTTATAAAAAAAGCTCCGATGCGATGCACCGGAGCTTGCTCTTTCACTCACTGGTTGGGAAATCAGTGATCCTGTGCTTCGCCTGCACCTTTAGGATAGCGGATAGACTCCACCAAATCCTGAATGTCTTTAGGTGCATCACCTGTCATTTTGTGAACAATAAATGCCACCACAAAGTTAAAGATCATACCTAAAGTACCAATGCCCTCTGGCGAAATGCCAAATAACCAATGGTCAGGTGTATTTAACTCTGGAGAGATAAATTTAAAGAACACAATGTAACTGAAGGTGAACACAATACCCACGATCATACCGGCGATAGCACCCGTGCTGTTCATGCGCTTGTTAAAGATACCCAAAATGATCGCAGGGAAGAAGCTCGATGCCGCGAGACCGAAGGCAAAGGCAACCACCTGCGCCACGAAGCCGGGCGGATAGACCCCAAAGTAACCGGAAATCAAGATGGCCACCGCTGCAGCGAGACGCGCATACATCAGCTCCTGCTTATCGGTAATGTTAGGCATCAGGTTTCGCTTGAGCAAGTCATGGGAGACCGATGTTGAAATAACCAACAGCAGACCCGCCGATGTCGACAAGGCAGCAGCCACACCACCCGCAGCAACCAGTGCCACAACCCACGCCGGTAAGTCACCGATTTCTGGGTTTGCCAAGACCATAATGTCGCGGTCAATCGTCATTTCATTGCGCTCATCACCTGAGTAGAACATACGACCATCGTCGTTTTTGTCTTCCCAAGAAATCAGACCGGTTTTTTCCCAGTTCTTAATCCAGCTTGGCGCATTATCATACTCAACGCCTTGCAGATCGGGCCCGTTAACGGTGTTGATCATGTTCATTTTACCGAATGCAGCGATAGTCGGTGCAGTCAGATAAACAACAGCAATGAATGCCAATGCCCAAAACGCTGAACGACGCGCATCACGTACCTTAGGTACCGTAAAGAAGCGAACAATGACATGCGGCAAGCCTGCTGTACCCACCATCAGGGCAGCGGTAATAAAGAACACATCGACTTTACTACGCACACCCTCGGTGTACTCAGCAAAACCCAGCTGGGTCGAGAGCCCATCAAGCCGCTCGAGCAAGAATTGGCCGGATCCGTCGGCGACGGTACCTCCAAAGCCGGTTTGCGGCAAAATGTGGCCTGTCATTAAGAGTGACAAGAAAACAGCAGGTACGATATAAGCGAACATCAACACGCAGTATTGCGCGACTTGGGTGTAAGTAATCCCCTTCATGCCGCCGAGCACGGTGTAGAAAAACACGATGACCATACCGATGATGACACCCGTCGCAATATCAACTTCGAGGAAGCGCGAGAATACCACGCCAACCCCACGCATTTGACCTGCGATGTAGGTGAACGAAACCAAGATCGCGCACAGCACTGCGATGGTGCGCGCTGTCTGCGAGTAATAGCGGTCACCGATAAAATCAGGCACGGTGAACTTACCAAATTTCCGTAGGTAAGGCGCCAAACACATAGCAAGCAGCACGTAACCACCGGTCCAGCCCATTAGATAAACCGAGCCATCATAACCTGCGAAAGCGATAATACCCGCCATTGAGATATAGGTCGCAGCCGACATCCAGTCAGCAGCGGTTGCCATACCGTTAGCGATGGGGTGTACACCTCCGCCAGCAACATAAAAATCATTGGTTGAGCCGGCACGAGACCAAATTGCGATACCGATATACAGTGCAAAGGTCAGACCGACAATAATAAATGTGAGCGTTTGAATATCCATAGCGCATCAGTCCTCGTGAACTTCGTATTTATTATCGAGTTTCGCCATTCCCCGCACGTAAAGGAAAATCAGCACGATAAAGGTAATAATGGAGCCCTGCTGCGCAAACCAGAATCCTAGCTTAAAGCCAAAGAAACGGATTTCATTCAGCACATCCACTAAGAGAATTCCAAAGCCATAGGAAACCACAAACCACACGACGAGCAGTTTAAGCATTAAGCTCAGGTTCTCTTTCCAATACGCTTTGGCATCATCTTCGTTTTTAAATGCCATAACGTCCCCTCCTGTTGTAAGAATAATTGTTAACCTTTGTTAGGGTCGTTAACAAATGTAGGTGGAGTTGTATACAGGTGAAATTGGACTTTGGTCGTAGTGGGTTATTGGGCGCTGTGTGGCCGTGTTTAGGTATGCATGTTTCCTGAACTAACACAGAGGATAACGTAAATCCAATAGACAGAGGGGTGCCGGTTTTGGTAGAAACACTAACTTTCAGGCGTGTTTAATTTATCTTTAGAGCCTAGAGTTCCCAACCAAACAAATAAAAATGCAAATGCTGATTTCTTAAACAAATATGCATAATACCCCCATCCTTCGCCACGTTTAACTACATATTCCCCTGAGTGGGTTCTACCCCGTTTCTACGGACGGTTTCTTTTTGCAAGCTACGTAATGGCATTTGTTCGGATATGGCCTTCTGGCAACCACATCTATACCACCTATCAAACGTAAATTGAAATCGGGAATAGTTATATCAACCAACTCAACATTTATGTCCGAATATCGATTAAGTATTCTAGGAGTTAAATGAACCAACACTGAATTCTTCCCTATTACTGTTTAAAAATGATTTTTCCTTCAGTAAACATTGTAGTAAGAGATCTCGAAATATGGCGAATTGATTTTAGCCAACCTTCAAAATATTTGAATACAGAGCAAGTCAGCTAAATGTTCCTACCCTGATAACAGCCCAAAATCACCAAAGCCAGAAAAAACAAAGCCCCGCTTCCTAGGTCAGAGTGCGAGGCTTTGGATTCAAATACGAATCAACTACATCATTTCATAAAGTTATTTTCCAACCTTTGAAATAATAATGAATTCTTCTGCCCTATTAACAAGATAGACTCATCTCTTCCATTATCAGCAGGAAAATACCTCATCAAGCAAACATCACCGTCTTCACCTGATAAATCAAGAATTCCTCTAATATCAAATGCGCTCGAAGAATAATCTTTAGAAACTAGCTGATCATTAATCTCGAAGTGCTTATCATCAGATGATATGACGAACAGGCCAGTTCCACTGTGTAACACTTCATCTGGCAACGGCTTTTCACTGAAGTCATCTAGTTCTACTACGCTTACTAACCTTGAATTTGAGTCATCAACAAAAACTTCATGTTCTTCTCTTTTGTATAAACCAAAGACTTTACGCGAAGCAATCGAAAACTTTTTTAGCCTTAGAGCAGAAGTCTTTCCTGTATCATCTGAGGCCCAAAGAAATGAAACTTTCAGCTTACTGCCTTCAAAGCAATCAACAAGTAACCTTAGAGCTTTCACTTCAGGTTCCGGGTCAGCATCATAACTAGCCTCATTTCTCAGGCTAATCAACTTAATCTGCTCAGTTTCTTTTAATGTACCACGCATATAAAGTTGATAATCATCCGGGCTAGCGCTGCTATTGAATTCTCTTATCACTTCTTATCCTCGTAATAATGGTGCTGCTTAAGTTTACCTTCTTTAGTTTTTCCCGCATTAAAGTGAGGCTTCTGGCCACCTTTACCACCTTGTCCATATGTAGCAGCTTTATCTTGTCTTATGGTAATTTTTTCACCAGCACCATTGGTGTACTCGTACTGTTTAACATTTCTAGAGTCTAAACCAGCAGCATTACCTTCTGGAGTTCCCGACTTAATAGTTTTATCAGGTTGAGCACTTCTTGGAATTCCGTTTGTTTCTTTTGCTTTCCTCAATGCTTGATTTGAAGTGACAGAAATCGTATCAGCGGCTTTGTCACCAGCCCTTACAGCAGTTCCTAATCCCGTTGCTCCCGGAATTAATAAGCCCGCTACATTAGCTCCCAAAGACGCGGTATTAGTAGCATTCACGCCATTGAATGCCATATCGCCCAAATCATATGCAATTAACGCGATATCAACTATTGCATTAAGAAACTCACCATTTGGATCAGTATATTTGTATGGGTTGTTATTAACATACAAGTAGCGATTGAAAGACATGACAGGGTTAGCAGGAGTCCAGCCAACAGGATCATTCGAATAAAACCGCCCGATAACTGGATCACAGTATCGTGCCTGCATATAAACGAGCCCGGTGTTATCGCCAACATGACCCGTGTATCCTTGTTGGCTGGCTGGACCTACATCATCTCCCACCTGAGCCACTGTTTCACCATCTAGGATTATCTTATAGCTACTATGTCCGTTCTGCGCGCTCATTAACAGCGCACCCTCTCGACTGTA
>NZ_LSBQ01000015.1:0-65358 GCF_001577655.1 Idiomarina sp. T82-3
ACCGTCGCAAAATGGCAATGAGCAACGGTAGTTAAAAATCGGTATCAACCGGCCAGGATAATTGCCGGAAAACCGGCCAAGGTAATTGACGCTACATACGTAGCGTCCGAGATCTTCAAATTTCCTTCCAAAATAGTGCAACCCGGTATTATGAAAGCGTTGGTCCGACAGTAACGGTCCGTTATGACACTTGATGCAACCGGCTTTGGTACGAAATAAGTGTAAGCCTTGCAATTGTTGGTCTGTGAGTGCATTTTTGGCTTTTTGCCAGTCACCTGCCTCTATCGCCAATAAAAAGGAATCGAGCGGTTGTGTCTTGGGGTCATCCATTAACGTGCGCTGGAATTCTGCTAACGATTCGGCAAGTAGCTCCCAGCTTATTGTCTCGGGGGTACGTGTCAATGGTGCGAGTAGCGCGCGATAGTCGGGGTATTGTGCGACTTGTCGTGCGATGGTGCGCGTATTATGTGCCATCTCGACGGGGTCTTCGACCGGCATCGTGACACGAGGCACAACTGACTTCACCGGTCGCTGATAAGCGGGTATCGTGAAACAGCTTTTTACCGAGCGCCACACGATCGCGATTAAGCTGATCGCGCAGTGGCTTTGGATCGGGCAGCGGTGCGAGGTCATCGGTTGCTGCTTGTGCACGTGCTGGCCACTGGGATTGCGGCTTAAGGTAGCGTTGCCAAAGTGTCTCGGTTGTGGGTGACTGCTGGGCTGCGTGCGCGGGGACGACGAGCCCGATAGCAATGACCAACGGATAGCCGATATGTGTTAAGCACTTCTTCACCATGTGTACTCCAGTCCTACCCAAAAACTTCTGCCTGTTTCCACGCCTTGCTGATTATTCGCCACTGCGTATGTGCGTTGGTCGAGTAGGTTATCGATTTCTAAGCTCAACTTAATGGCTTGGTTAAACGCACGCAGTTGATATTGCAGGTTCGCGTTGACTAATGTCCGTGCTGGCCGATGTATGTCCTGATAGACCGGATACGCGAGTTCTAGATCTTCACACTGTGTACAAAAGGTATTGCGCTCGGCAAAGTACCACTCGCCGGTATCCACCGCACTGGTGTAGGCGCCTTGATAACTGACGTTGAGACTGGTTTTAAAAGCGTCTGTCCATTGGCTGTGTATGGATAAGTTCGCGGTAACGGGGCGACTAAAGTCATCATTCAGCCGACCTAGATCATCGAGACTGATAAGGTCGATGCGGCTGTTGATATTCGCCCCGCTGACGTAGGCGACGATTTCATCCTCGGGTACGGCATCGACACTGCTGTCGTAGGAGCGGCTGGAGGTGAGGTTTTCACTATGGCTGGTGTGTAACCAAAACTCGTGGTCGCCCCAGCGATATTGATATGAAAGTGTGAGCCTCTGGTATTCGCCGCTTCCGGCATTGGTGGCGGTGATGTAGGTGATACCGTCGGCGGCACGGGTGTCGCCCCGCGCCAATCGATGCCGCTCCGTGCGCACAATGCGCACGCTACGGTGGGGTTGATACGACGTCGTCGTAAGTCGCGCCTTTGGCGCGACAATCGATGCCGAGGGTTGATGCCACCACCGACGTACGTCGCGCATTCTGCGCGACAATCGATCTCTGATGACAACAAAAAATTGAACGATATCAGGATGATAATATTGTTAAGTCTATGTTATCATCCTATTTTTTTGAATGGGAAATTTAATATGTTTCGTTGGTTTTTAATCGTTTCGGTATTACTTATCACCCCTCGTGCATTCGCTGTCGACGAATATTCGACTGCGTCAGACGGTGAAAAGAAACTGATTAAGCAAATTGTAGAAGTTCTTAAACTCGAACCGAGCACAGAGGTTGAGAAAAAAATATACGACCGTATCGACTTTGTATTTGATACAAAAAACTGGAACTCATATTGGTTAGGCTATAACGACCTAGAGTCCTCAAAAATAAAAGATCCGGGCGTTACGTTTGTCGAACAATATATCAACACCAGCGATAGCGGCACATTTATCATCAGCTTTTTATACGATAAAGAAGCCAAACAAATTTTGGTGACCTCTAAGCAAATTCGCTATGCCTCAAAAGACATTGCATTAGATGCTTTCAAAACCACCAAAGCCGACGAAGAAAAATTTTCCGTGCTTCATGAAACCGCCAACTATGCCTTATTACAAGAAAAAGGAAAAGTCAGCTATTCTAATTTCCACATCGGCGGCAACGCCGGCATAGTCGTCTACATCGAACAAGGCATCATCGACCTGTAGGTCGCGCCTTTGGCGCGACAATCGATGCCGCCCCGTGCGCCGGTGTGCGATATCGCCACCACCCCGTACGTCGCGCCTTTGGCGCGACAACCGATGCTGGCACGATAAGGAGAGAACAAATGAATAAACATCAAGGTTCTTGTTTATGTGGGGCCGTGAAATTCGAGGTCCAAGGCGCGTTTGATAGCTTTTATCTGTGCCATTGCCAGCATTGTCAAAAGGATAGCGGCTCTGCCCACGCGGCTAATTTGTTCTCTCAATCGGCTCGTCTTTTTTGGCATTCTGGCGCCGACGCAGTCACCTCTTTCACATTAACCGGTACGCGGCATCATAAAAGCTTTTGTAAGCACTGCGGATCGGCCGTGCCGAACACACAAATCGCGGGTTTGCTCGTGGTTCCAGCCGGTAGCCTAGACACAGATCTCGACATCCGTCCGACCGCACATATTTTCTCATCCAGCCGCGCACATTGGGATAACCCCAACATCAAAACCCCCGTGTTCGACCGTTTACCCCGATAGGTCGCGCCTTTGGCGCGACAATCGATACCGCCCCGTGCGCAAAATGCGCACGCTACGGTGATGCCGAACGTTCAACCCGACGTACGTCGCGCCTTTGGCGCGACATCAAATACCGTCCCATGCGCCGGTGTGCGATACCGCCGCCATCCCGTATGTCGCGCCTTTGGCGCGACATCAAATACCGCCCCAGGCGCACGCAACACGCGACGATCATGATGGAAACTTTTCAGTTTATTTACAGTCACACCTTTCTCAAAAAACATTTATTCAACATTTTCTCATGATAATTTAGGATGCACTGTGAATAATTTAAAAACGTTCTTGCTTGTAGGTATGGTCTCGCTTGTTTCTGCTTGTAGCAGTATTCCGTTAAGCACCATGGTTAAATTAATGGATCTTAATCCTTTAGAGGCGGACCCGAACCAGATCATTGTGGCAGTGAAATCTCCGGTTGGAGTCAGTGTCAACGACGGTGATGTAGTGCTAGATTTTAGTTTTAGAACAGGCGAACCTGAAAGCAGCTTTAACTATACTTTTCCGGTTATAGTTGATTCAGATTACGCGTTATCCGCGGAGCTGAAAGACGAGCTTGAGAACGACGAGCAGTTTACCGTAATGCGTTTATCTGAGGCTGATGCTCAACACATGAAGAGTGGACAAAAAGCAATTCGTGAGTATCGCCGCCAGCATGAGGAAGGCGGAGCTGGCAGCATAAATGTCAGATTAATCTCGGCATGTCAAAGCGGTGGTTCTGCTTGGAAGGATTCGGAGCTTGACGTTTATCTAAAAATCGACCAAAGCGATGAATTTTTGTTGTTTTTAGACGACATAGATCTTAGCGAGTTAGACGTCAAAAACGGTTGTTCGTAGGTCGCGCCTTTGGCGCGACAATCGATGCCGCCCAGTGCGCCGGTGTGCGACACCACCGCCATCCCGTACGTCGCGCCTTTGGCGCGACAACCGATATCGCGCCGTGCGCACAATGCGCACGCTACGGTGATGTTGAACGTTTAACCCGACGTAGGTCGCGCCTTTGGCGCGACAATCGATACCCCGCCGTGCGCATAATGCGCACGCTACGGTGATGTCGAACGTTCAACCCGACGTAGGTCGCGCCTTTGGCGCGACAATCGATACCGCGCCGTGCGCATAATGCGCACGCTACGGTGATGTTGAACGTTTAACCCGACGTACGTCGCGCCTTTGGCGCGACAACCGGTATCGCCCCGTGCGCACAATGCGCACGCTACGGTGGTGTCGAACGTTTAACCCGACGTAGGTCGCGCCTTTGGCGCGACAACCGATGCCGCCCCGTGCGCACAATGCGCACGCTACGGTGATGTCGAACGTTTAACCCGACGTAGGTCGCGCCTTTGGCGCGACATCAGATCCGCGCCGTGCGCCCAAGGCGCACGGCACCGCCCGATTGTTAAAATTTATACCGGAAATTGGCCATGATGGTACGTTGTTGACCGTAGAAACAGTCGCCACGACTTAGGCATGATGTGAGTACCGTTTTGTCGGTCAGGTTGTCGATATCGACACTGACCGAGTATTGGTCCCAGTCGTAGCCGATCATCGCATCAACAAGCGTGTAAGTTGGAGTTTCGAGCAACACGTTGTTGCCGTTATAAACGCCAAACCCCCCCGAGGTATGACCCACATATCGTGCGCCTGCGCCGATTTTAAAGCCACCCCAGCTATCAGGGCGGTATGTTGCCCAAACAGATGCCTGATGATCGGGTGTGGCTGTCAGAATATCGGCGGCATCGTTGTAGGCGTAGCTCGCATAAACATCCATAAAGTCCCAGGCTAACTGCGCTTCGAGCTCGACACCTTCAATTTCGACTTCACCCATTTGCACTTGACCACTTGAATTAGGTGCCTCGGGATCGTTGACTTGTACCTGTAGGTTTTCTTGCTTGATACGATAGACCGATGCGGTAATTAAATGCTCCGTGCCTTGCGGCTGGTATTTCACTCCCGCCTCCCATTGCTTACCTTCGATAGGTACGAATGGGTTGTTATACGCATCGCGACCGAACACTGGTTGGAACGATTCGCTGTAGCTTACATACGGCGAAATACCACCGTCAAACAGGTACATTAATCCTAAACGACCCGTCGTAGCATATTGCTCATTGGCGGCGCTGTTTTCAGGATTAGTGGTTGCGCGATCACGACGTAACGCGGCTGACACGAGCCATTTGTCGTCAATGCGCATGTTATCTTGTACGTATAAACCAAGTTGGTAATTCTTAGTTGACGCAAAATCAGTGATATCCGCCTCGGTGGGTAAGCCCGTGGCTTCACCGTAGACCGGGTCGTACACGTCAAGTGTGTTATTAGCACCGTAAGCGTAGTCGTTATCGGTGTAGGCATCTTGGAAATCGAGACCAAACACTAAATCGTGCTCGATGAGGCCTGTTGTGATGGAGCCGTGAAGTTGAAGATCCGATGTCCAGGCACGCGCATTGGCTCGTGAGAGGTACGAGACTCGGTCGACAGTACGGTTATCTTCTGCAAATTTAGGGGGCCAGCCGTACATTGTGTTGTATTCGGCGTTGCTCTCGCTGTAACGACTGGCTAATCGAATATGCCAGTTCAAGTTGATGTCATGTTCGATGATCGCAGTCAATGCGTCTTGTTCGGTGTCGTATTTATCGAAACCCGGCTCTGAAACAAAGGTTGAGCTATCAATTTGACCAAACTCATTGGGAAACAGGGTGCCTTGCCAAGGGAAAAACTGCGTGCTTGAGCCTGATTCATTACGTTGAATATTGGCAATTAAAGTGACTTTAGTTTCGTCTGATGCGTGCCAAGTGAGGGATGGATTTAATACGAGGCTATTATCCGGAACATAATCGGTTTGTGTGTCGCTGTCACGATAAAGTCCAACTAAACGGCCTGTAAGTGAGGCATCGGAATTAAGTGCGCCTGTAATGTCTCCAGCGACTTGCTTGCGAGAATAATTACCGAGTTGACCCCAAAGTTCGCCTTGAGTCTCGGCTTGGGGACGTTTACTTACTAGGTTGATAATACCACCGGTAGAGCCCTGACCGTAGAGTACAGAGCTCGGGCCTTTTAATATTTCAATTTGGCTGAGTGAATAAGGATTAATGCGGACGTTGTTGTAGTAGCCAAAGAGTGACTTTAAACCATCTAAGTATTGTACCGGCGAGACACCACGTATTTGTGCCCAGTCGCCTCGCGTATCAACGCCGTATGGGCCATTGTAAAGTCCTGCCACATAACCAATGGCGTCCTGAACGGTGACGGCGCCTAAGTCCTCAATACGCGCCTCCGTCAATACGGAAACTGAGAGGGGAGTTTCAATGATAGGTGTATCGGACTTGGAGCCGGTCGCACTGACGTATGAAATCAGCCCGCGTGAGCTCACTTCAATTGTCTCCATCATGTCTTCTTTTTCTTTTTTAGTTTGCTGCTCTTCAGCTGCAGCGTAGTTGCTTGCTAATGCAACGAGAATGCTTGATGCCATCACTGTTTTTTGAATCGTCATATCCCTGTCCACTCCTGAATGTGTATTCACGAGCGGATCATAAATGAAAACGATTCGTATTTAAATAAAAGTTTTTGATTCGTCCTTAGGTCGCGCATTGTGCGCTACGCTGGATATCGTCCGTGCGCATAATGCGCACGCTACGGTGATGTCGAACGTTCAACCCGACGTAGGTCGCGCATTGTGCGCGACGCTGGATATCGCCCGTGCGCCTAAGGCGCACGCTACCACATGTCGTAATCGGCGAAATTGTCGTCCACCCATGCATCTGTGATGTATTGCCATGATTCTGGGTAACGACCTTGCTTTAAATACGTGTTAAGGGTGGAGTAAGGCCATTCTAAGGCATTCTTGACATAGCCATGTTTGACAGGATTAAAGCAGCAATACAGCGTATACATGTAGAGCTCTTGCTCATTACGAATGATTCGGTCGTAGAATCTATTGTGCCAAAGGCTACCTTGACGTCGGCGTCGTTTGGAAAAATTTTTTTGTGAATTTTTATAAGAAAATTCGGGTAGGGCGCGAGTGGTGAGCGCTTTAATTTTTCTAATGCGCAGGTCGACCTTCTGATCGGTAACACCAATCAATAGATGCATATGATCGGGCAAGACAACCCACGCCTGAATATCAAAAGGGTGGGATGCCATGGTCGTTCGCACAGCATTACGCAGCGCCTGAATGACGGGCTGGCGCGTTAGGTGAGGCTTGCGACCTTGAGTAGCGACGGTAATAAAAAAATAGTAACCGTCTTCGAAATAGCGACGAACATTTTTCATGCCGCTTATTTAAGACCAAAAGTCCCACCACAACATTTTAAAATCGTGTACGTAGGTCGCGCATCGTGCGCGACATCGGGATAGCCCCGTGCGCCAAAGGCGCACGCTACGCCGGTGTTGTAGGTCGCGCATTGTGCGCGACATCAGATGCCGCCCGTGCGCAAAATGCGCACGCTACGCCGGTGGTGTAGGTCGCGCATTGTGCGCGACATCAGATCCCGCCCCGTGCGCCAAAGGCGCACGTTACGCCGGTGGTGTAGGTCGCGCATTGTGCGCGACGTCAGATCCCGCCCCGTGCGCCAAAGGCGCACGCTACGCCGGTGGTGTAGGTCGCGCATTGTGCGCGAAATCAGATCTCGCCCGTGCGCCAAAGGCGCACGTTACGTCGGTGGTGTAGGTCGCGCATCGTGCGCGACATCAGATCCCGCCCGTGCGCCAAAGGCGCACGTTACGTCGGTGGTTGATATAACCGCCATTCCGTACGTCGCGCATTGTGCGCGACATTGCTATTAAACCGGCTTTACCATGATGAAGTTTTGTAGCTCTTCACCGCGCACTTTGACGTGTTGTGATGTGCTTACGATAAAATCGAAGCGCTCGAAAAAGGGGCGTGCGGTGATGCTGACATGTGAGTAAAGCTTACTGATCCCGCGGGTTTTCGCGTCACCTATTATCTGCTGCATGAGCACGCCGCCTACGCCCTTTCGCTGATATTTGTGGTGACAGAAAAAGTGGTCGATAAGACCGTCTTGCTGAAGATCTGCGTAACCTGCGATATCGGCGTTTAATTCTGCAACGTATGGCGCGATTTTATTCATCTTACGTGCCCACTCATTCGAATCGTAATCTCTTGGTGCCCAGGCTTCGATTTGTGCTTGCGAGTAGTCTTTGATGTTGATGTTTCTCACTGTGTCGAAAAATATATCTCGCAATGTTGCCGCATCGGTCGATTTATAGCTTCGTATTTTGATGTCGTACATGTTTGTGTTGTTCCGCTTTTTGGATATCACCGCCATTCCGTAGGTCGCGCATTGTGCGCGACATCAGACGCCGCCCGTGCGCCAAAGGCGCACGTTACGTCGGTGTTGTACGTCGCGCATTGTGCGTGACGTCAGATCCCGCCCGTGCGCAAAATGCGCACGCTACGCCTAAATTTTATATTGGTAATCGGTTGTTTCCATGTGTTTTGTGAAAATATTACGAGAGATGGCGATGATTTCGGCGCCTTTTTCATCGTTCGTTTCGTGTGGAGGCTTCATGACTACCGCGCCTAAGTTACTGCCACATTCGTTGTCTTTGGTGTTATAGCTTACACCGAAGCCTGGACGGCCATCTGTTCTCAGCCGATATTCGCGAAGCATATCGTTTATTACTTTTGAACCTGCTGCGACGGCTGCTTGTTCAGTTGAATAACAATAGGTTGCTACATTATTTTCTTTAGTTGTTGTGCAAGCTACTAAATTGGTTAATAGTAAACAGATAATAAAAATATGCAGTTTGAATTGATTAATCATTATATTGAATCACTTATATAACAAACATGATTTTTAACTTAGCAACTTTGTTCGGCTATTAAAAATAAATGGAGGGTATACATTGAAAAAATATTTATTTTTTTTGTTCTTGGTGAGTTGCTCAGCATGGAGTGATGTAATTCCAAATGCTCCTCATATCTATGTTGAAGGGTATGCTGAACAACGTGTTAAGCCGGAAATAATCGTTATTAGCGCGTACTTGAGGCATACCGACAAGGACGCCTCCGTCGCCAAAAGTGAAGTTGATCGGCGGTCAGTTGAGCTGTTTGAAGTAGTCAAAAAAATGGGAATAGCTCAAGAAGATATTCGAGCGACGCCACTTAGAATTGCGCCGCACAATGAGTATAAGAACGGCGAGGAAATTAATTTAGGCACGCGCGTCGTGCGCAGTATCGATATTACGTTACGTGATCTTTCCTTATATAACGAACTCAATCAATCGCTGGTTGATGCGGGCGTGTCAGAGACATTAGATGCTGAAGTTAAGGTTGAGAATCCGCGAGAGATTAAGAAACAAGTGCTGTTTGAGGCATTAAAAAACGCGCGTCAAAAAGCCGAACAACTTGCTGAGCTAAATGGTAAGAAGGTAAAAGATGTGTATTCAATCTCAGAATTTAAAACACGTGATGAAAGTGTTTACGATTTGATACCCTCGCAAGAAATTTATGGTCAGTCTTCTAACGAACTTGCCGGTGTATCGGTAAGGTTTCGTGCTGCGCCCCAGCAAGGCGGGCTTTTTGAAATAGGCGAAATGACCGCATCCGCCACCGTATATGTCGTGTTCACCATACAGTAGGTCACGCCTATGGCGCGACGTTGGGTTGTCCCCGTGCGCCAAAGGCGCACGCTACGTTGGTGTTGTAGGTCGCGCATTGTGCGCGACATCAGATCCCGCCCCGTGCGCCCAAGGCGCACGTTACGTTGGTGTTGTAGGTCGCGCATTGTGCGCGACGATGGGGTTGGCCCGTGCGCGCTGAGGCTTGATATTGGTTCGTGTCTAATCATGGCTTGTGAAAATGGAGGCTTTTTATATGCGTTTAGTTTTGATTTTAATATCTTTGTTTCCGTTGCTTGTGGATGCTCAAAGCAATCCAAATTTACAAAGTGAGCTGGTTAATATGGCTAGAGTTGACCAGTCTATTCGTCAGGAAGTGGGAGAAGCGGGTTGGTCTAATGCGCCCCGAGCTTTGCTTGATAAACTTGCTAATGTCGATAAAAAAAATACAGAAAGACTGAAAGAGATCTTTGCAAAAGAAGGGTGGGTTAACTCAGAACAAGTGGGAAAAAAGGGTGTTAGTGCCGCTTTTTTAATTATTCAGCATTCACCTGATACAGAGTTTCAAAAAAGAATGCTGCCAAAAATAAAGCAATCTTATTTGGCTGATGAAGGTATTTCGGGTGAACAAGTGGCTTTGCTTACGGACCGTGTTTATGTCCGCGATGGAAAAAAGCAAATTTACGGTACACAGGCTAGAGTGGTTTCGGGAGAAATTATGTTTGAACCCATTAAAGACCCAGAAACCGTTGACGAGCGACGCGCTGAAATGAACATGTCGACGCTGAGCACATATAAAAAGCTGCTCGAAGAAGCATACGGTATGTAGGTCGCGCATTGTGCGCGACGACCGGAGACCGATATCGCCGCCATCCCGTACGTCGCGCATTGTGCGCGACATCAGATCCCGCCCGTGCGCAAAATGCGCACGCTACGCGGTGGTTGATACCACCGCCATCGTAGGTCGCGCATTGTGCGCGACATCGAATCCCGCCCGTGCGCAAAATGCGCACGCTACGCGGTGGTTGATACCGCCGCCATCGTAGGTCGCGCATTGTGCGCGACATCGAATCCCGCCCCGTGCGCAAAATGCGCACGCTACGGGACCGATCCAATCGGCAGGTGATGCCGTAGGTATAGGTGAATGGAATTTAAAGGTAGGAGGAATAATGAGCAATACTGAGAATGCAAAAGTCGCTGGATTTACTGCTCCGGGTTTGAAAGAGGATGCTGCTCAAAAGGCTATCGCTCTGCTCGATGACCGCTTGGTTGCGCTTATCGACCTTCAACTGACTTTGAAACATGTTCACTGGAATGTGGTGGGTCCGAATTTCATAGGTGTGCATGAAATGCTTGATCCGCAGGTTGATGCGGTGCGAGAAATGACAGACACCATTGCAGAGCGAATCGCGACCTTAGGTGGTGTGCCAGAAGGAACGCCAGAGGCGGTTGTGAGAAAGCGCTCTTGGAAGGATTATTCAATCGGCAAAGGGCTTGTAGCTGAACATTTATCCGAACTGGATAAGGTCTACAACGGCGTCAATGGTGACCACCGCAAAGCCATTGATGAGCTGAGCGAGATTGATCCGGTGTCAGAGGATATGCTGACAGGTCAGCTCGGTGACT
Source organism: Idiomarina sp. T82-3 (assembly GCF_001577655.1). Classification (NCBI taxonomy): domain Bacteria; kingdom Pseudomonadati; phylum Pseudomonadota; class Gammaproteobacteria; order Alteromonadales; family Idiomarinaceae; genus Idiomarina; species Idiomarina sp. T82-3. Next base: position 11,007 of record NZ_LSBQ01000015.1, read on the forward strand.
TAGAACAGTTCCAGTGGTTTGTCCGCGCGCATATCGAGTCGTCTTCGGGCGAGTTGAAACGGTAACGCCGCGTGCGCATTTTGCGCACGGGACGATATTTGATGTCGCGCCAAAGGCGCGACGTACGGCATGGCGGTGATATCGACCACCGATGTAGCGTGCGCATTTTGCGCACGGGGCAAACGCAATGTCGCGCACAAGGCGCGACGTACGATGCCGACGGTATCAACCGCCGGCGTACGTCGACAGGCGGTGAGGCCTAGCCGTAATATTGGACGCCGATTTCGATGCGTTTGCGGTCGTTTTTGACTCGCCATCGGTTGGTGTCTCGCAAGGAATAGATACATCCGCAGTATTCTTGCTGGTAAAACCGTTCGCGTTTTGCCAGCTCTACCATCCTGCTGGAGCCTCCTTGCTTGCGCCAGTTGAACGTCCAGTATGTCACATCGTCGTAGCGAGCGGCTGCGCGTTCGCCACAGTCGTTGATTTGTTGCATGTTCTTCCAACGCGAGATTCCCAAACAGCTCGTAATGACGTCAAAACCATGCTCATGAGCATATAAGGCGGTGCGTTCAAACCGCATATCAAAGCAAACCGTGCAACGTTCGCCCCGTTCTGGTTCCCACTCTAAACCACGCACACGTTCAAACCAGTTTTGGCTGTCGTAATCGGCATCAATAAACGGAATGCCCAACTTCTCGGCAAAGCGAATGTTTTCTTCTTTGCGAATCAAATACTCCTTTTCAGGGTGAATATTCGGATTGTAGAAGAAGATGGTGATATCAATACCGGCATCCACCATTCGTTGCATGACATCGCCCGCGCAAGGGGCACAGCACGAGTGTAGTAAGACTTTATTTGATTCTGTGGGTGCTTCAAGCACGATGCTTTGTTGCTTTGCCATGGTGGATTCCAGTTATTTGAGCGTAAGGTCAGTATTGTGCATTTTTCGGGGCAAAAATAAAGTCAGCGTGCGCATTTGGCGCACGTGGCGGGATTTGATGTCGCGCACAATGCGCGACGTACGGGATGGCGGTGATATCAACCACCGACGTAGCGTGCGCATTTTGCGCACGGGTGGGATTTGATGTCGCGCCAAAGGCGCGACGTACGGGATGGCGGTGATATCGGTCACCGATGTCGCGCCAAAGGCGCGACGTACACCACCCGCGTAGCGTGCGCATTTTGCGCACGGGGCTGTGATTTATGGGTTTGTTTGAGCCAGTTGCTGCGTGAACCAAACCTGCGTTTCCTTGGAGGTCAGCGCCCCGACTTTATTAAGCAATTGTTCAGTTTGCGTTACCTCATGAGCCGTATACCAGGCCAACAATTGCTCAAAATTATCAGCCCCCATGCGATCGGCAAGCCGCTTAAGCAGTAAAGGGCCTAACCCATAGTTGACGCGATGGGAGGCTCGTTTGGGGTCATCTGAACGCCATACAAACTCGACGCCTTTCGCTAAGTTTTGCCAACGTTTAACAGTATCGGCGTAGGCCTCTTTGCCAAAGCGTTGTTTGAGCTGCTGTGCGGAAATGTACTCAGCGAATGACTCCATCATCCAATAGTCATGAGACATGGCATCCGCAAAGGGTGTCCAGTTGTGTGCGAGCTCGTGGCAGATGTATTGATAGTCCGCCTCCCGAGAGGAAAGGCTACTTTTACTCATTGATATGTAGGGCCCACGTGCAAAGCTGGGTCCGCTGCGGTCAAGAATAATTAAATCGGCATGATCGAGTGTATTTTCTGCACGCATTGTAGCGTTCAGAGAGGTGAGGCACTGAGTAGCGTCATCGGCTAGATGTTGTGCTTGTTTTGCGTCAATGCCTTGGTAAATCACCTCTACATGCTCGGTTGTTATGACTTGAGGAGATTGCTGAGCAAATAATACAACATCAATCGCAGGCATTTGGTTGCGGACCATGACGGTGTTTTGGGTAGGTCTCTCTTGCTGTCCAGGCGAGTAGACGCGCCAATTGGAGGGGACGGTGAGTGCAAGCGCCCCCGTCATTTTGGTGGCAAAATCAGCAATAAATGGATGCCATGCCGAATCGAGGCTCAAGTGCGCGCCTTGTGCGTTAATATAGTTGCCGTGCCCAGCTTCCTCATCGATCGCACCGCTGTATTTTAGCCTGACCTTATAATTGCTTTGATCGGTGTTTTTAAAGTTCAGTGTAATTCGGTTCCAAGGTGGCACGCGAGGTGATGACTCGATATTTGAGGATGCCAGTTGTGCACCGGATATTTCGGTCACTGACTGTTGTTTGTTGAGCAATAGGGCGATCGCTTGGTGCGTCAGTTTTTCTGCTGGGATCGTGAGTGTTGTGTCGGCTGTGAAGCGCGAATCGTTGGGTTGGAAGACAACGTTGGTATGGTATTTAATCGTGGTGTCGGCTTGTTGCTGGGTATTGGCTAAAAGTTGCGCCGGCATAACCAAAGCAAGCAATGCGGTCATTAAATAAATTTTCATTGTTGTCTCCGATAAATTTGATGTTGCGCCAAAGGCGCGACGTACGACGATGATGATATCGTACACGGGCCGGCATCGGATGTCGCGGCAAAGGCGCGACGTACGATGGTTGCGTTATCAACCACCGACGTAGCGTGCGCATTTTGCGCACGGAACGATATTTGTTGTCGCGCCAAAGGCGCGACGTACGATGGTGGCGGTACCAACCACAGATGTAGCGTGCGCATTTTGCGCACGGAGCGATATTTGTTGTCGCGCCAAAGGCGCGACGTACGATGGTTGCGGTATCAACCACAGACGTAGCGTGCGCATTTTGCGCACGGGACGATATTTGATGTCGCGCCAAAGGCGCGACGTACGACGATGATGATATCGTACACGGGCCGGCATCGGATGTCGCGCGCAATGCGCGGCGGATTAAATTAGGTATTTCTCCCAATGTTTAAATTTTAACCATGTGTCTATTATCTCGCCATCATTCGTGTGTGGGATAAGCTGGTGGAAAAAAATTCAATTTCTGTGTTGATACTAGATGACGAGCCATTGGTATGTCAGACGGTCGAAACCATGCTGAATGCCATTGGTTGTTTAGCACAATCAACGTGTAATCCGACTCAATTTATTGATCTTGCCTGCGCCGAGTCCTTTGACCTATTGATTGTTGATTTAATGATGCCGCTGTTGAGTGGCGAAGAGGTCGCCGCGTTATTGGCTGCGGAATCTGTTAAAACGCCTTTAATCATCATGAGCGGGAGTGACTCCAATTTATTAAAGACTGCCGCGCTTTCCGCTAGAGAAAAAGGGCTACAAGTTATTGGTACGCTTCGAAAGCCATTCTTTGTTAATCAGCTACAAACCGTTTTACAACGTCTGACGTCATCTTTGAATAGCACTGTTCATCAGCCTGCTGCTCAGAGTTACACGCGTGATGATGTGCTAAAAGGTATTCGTGACCACGAATTTTTTTGTGTTTACCAACCCAAGGTTGGACTGCCGACTCACGAGCCTGAGGGGGTTGAGGTGCTGTTACGGTGGCAACACCCCATACTAGACGCCATTCCGCCGAGTGAATTCATTATTTTTGCGGAGCGTGAAGGACTGATTGACGACTTGACTCAATTTGCCATCGCTGAGTCACTCACGTGGTTCTCCGAGATAATTCAACGTGTTGCGTTAAATAATTTATCGATCGCGATTAATATTTCGGCACTTGTATTTAGTAAAGACTGGTTGCTCGATTTTCTCATGGCGACGTGTCAGCAAAATGCCGTGCCACCGCAACGGATCATATTAGAAATTACTGAGAGCGCGGTGCTGGATGATCAGGCCGATGTGTTAAAGCGTGCACTTGATCTAAGGCTGCGTGGGTTTAGATTTTCGCTAGATGACTTTGGCACAGGTTACTCGTCGCTTAAACAGTTAGTCCGGTTACCGCTGAGTGAACTTAAAATTGATAAAAGCTTTGTGCTTTCCCATGAATACAGCGACGAATCAAAACAGATTATGCGCGCGACCGTGGAGTTGGCGCAATCATTGGGACTGAAAACGGTGGCTGAAGGGGTTGAGCGCGAAGAGATAGCCACTTATTTGCGTCAAATTGGCTGTGATACGTTACAAGGCTATTTGTTTGCAAAGCCCTTAGAGGGGAGCCGTGCCGAAGCGTGGTTAATGAAGCAAGCCGCCGCGACGAGTCAACGACGCAGCAGTTTAGCGCGCGCTATTGTGGGCCCTTGCGAGAAACGTAGTGTTAATTTTAGCTATATTACGCATTTTATTCAGTATTTTTTGCGATTTGATGTGGCATTTATATCGTTAGTCGAAGGCGATCATGTGTTTGTGCGTTCCGCGGTGGGAGTCGAGGAAACGATTATTCCGCTTAAACAGTCGCTCGTACAGTTTGTTATGAAAAATAACCGTACCACGACGTTCGATAACTTTACCGCTTTGTCAGGAATGAAAGTCAACCTTTCGCCTTTGTTGAGTCATGGTCTCAACTTTTATGCCGGTTTTCCGTTGTACAATTCGAACGGTCTGTTTATTGGCTCTTTGTGCGCATTACACCGAAGCGCTCGACGTTTGAGTTTAAAAACAATTGAGGTCTTGGAAAAGCTGGCGCACTTGGTTGAATTCGAAATACATCATTTTATCGAGACTTCTAAACATGAGCATATGTTGGCGCGTCTTGATGAAGAGCGCTATAAGCGATTGCTTACGATCGTGAGGGATACTGATTTGTCAGCGACACTGATTCGATTGACCCCTAAAGATAGTGCACTGTTTCCTGTTGCGTCGCTTAATGCCGCTTTGCGACAATCTGTGCAGGCATGGGATTACGTATGTTCTTTGGATAATGTATCAGCGTTGGTGTTATTGATTCATCCGACTGGTGAGTCACCCGTTGAATTCGTCTTGCAGCGTCTTGAAACACGTTTAGCCGATATGTATGACCAAATCTCCATTGAAATAGCTTGGACCGAACAACAAACACAACAACCCCATTCATTACAATCATTATTCGGCCGCCTCGCCGACATCAACACCATCGCGTAGGTCGCGCCTTTGGCGCGACATGCATATCGCCCCGTGCCGTAGGTCGCGCATTTTGCGCGACATGCGGATCGCCCCCGTGCGCAAAATGCGCACGTTACGCCGGTGTGGGTGGATCCCCCCCGTACGCCGATGGTCGACACCCCCACCACCGTAGGTCGCGCCTTTGGCGCGACATGCGGATCGGCCCCGTGCGCCAAAGGCGCACGTTACGCCGGTGTGGATGGATCCCCCGTGCGGTAGGTCGCGCATCATGCGCGACATGCGGATCGGCCCCGTGCGCAAAATGCGCACGCTACGCGGTGTGGGGGATCGCCCCGTGCGGTAGGTCGCGCCTTTTGCGCGACATGCGGATCTTCCCGTGCGCAAAATGCGCACGCTACGCCGGTGTGGGTGGATCGCCCCGTGCGGTAAGTCGCGCATTTTGCGCGACATGCGGATCTTTCCGTGCGCAAAATGCGCACGTTACGCCGGTGTGGATGGATATCCCCGTGCGGTAGGTCGCGCATTTTGCGCGACATGCGGATCGCCCCCGTGCGCAAAATGCGCACGCTACGCCGGTGTGGGTGGATCCCCCCCGTACGCCGATGGTCGACACCCCCACCACCGTAGGTCGCGCCTTTGGCGCGACATGCGGATCGGCCCCGTGCGGTAGGTCGCGCATTTTGCGCGACACGCGGATTTGCCCCGTGCGGTAGGTCGCGCCTTTGGCGCGACATGCGGATCTTTCCGTGCGCAAAATGCGCACGCTACGCCGGTGTGGGGGGATCCCCCGTGCGCAAAATGCGCACGCTACGGGGTGATGTGGGGGGTGTGTTGGTCGAGGGTGGTGTTTTCGACGATTATTTTGTGGTCGGGTAATTCTTGCCAGATGTCGTTGACGGCGAGCTTCGATAGTTTGTCGCGCGGGCAGTCGCTGGTCATTTCCAATACAATGTATTGCTCACGGGCGAAGGTCATGGTTGACCAAGGTGTGTTTGTGTCCAGTGTGAGCTTACACGGCTCTGAATGCGATTGGATGATCAGTGTCTTTTGCGCGAACAGCTGTAACTTGTCTAGATTTTGATTCAGCATTTCACCACTAATACGATCCTCAGGCATCCAGGTTTGATTCAATGCCAGTAGATCGTGGAACGTTAGTTGCCAACGAATCTGCAAGCCGTCGGCTTGCGACTTGAGATTAATGAATGAAGTACTAAACGTATGTGCCATACTTGTAGGCACCACGCCCACTAGCAAAACCAGTGACAACAAAATAAAGCGAATCGAGCTCATGGTGCAGACTCCTGCGTCGGTTGCAGCGCGTTCGCTGCAGAGAGTAAACGATAATCGAACGGTTCTTGTGCCACTTCTATATTTTGCTGTGCCCAATAGCGTGCTTGCTCGGCATCGGGCTCAACATAGGTAAAATAATAGGCAATATCGGCGCTGTGCAGCTTTTCGTCGCGCATCACGCGTAGTTGCATCCGCTCACGCGCATAGTCCTGCCAACAATGGCCCTCTTGATTACGCTTTTCAGCCCAGGCTAAGCGAATAGTGATGCTATCAACGGGCGTTTGCTTGCAGTCGAGCATGAGTGCATCCGGGACTTGCGCATCGGTATCCCATAAGTAGCTGTCTAAGCGTCTTTTTTTATCGACCACGTTTAGAGGTGTTGGCATCGATGCAGTCCATCGCTGAGCGGCTTGATAATCACCTAACAGCAAAGCTTGCTCCGTTAGGATTTGTAGCCGCCAGTGCGCAATGGCTGATTGTGCCTGACCCGGCTGTTGTTCGTGCAATTGTGTTAAACGCGTATAGGCGCGCTCAAGGTTTCCTGACCGTCCTTGCACTTCGAGTAGACAGGTTGAAACAACACCCAACGCGGCGCTGCCCATTAAATCGGTGCAATGCTGTTTGGCATTGTCTGTTTCGTTTAAGGTGAGTGCGATGCGCGCCAACATAAGCTGAGCTTGCACATCGCGTGGAGATTCTTCGAGCACGCGATTAAGTACGGTGCGCGCCTCGGCAAACTGATGTTGATACTGCAATGTATCAGCGATGGCGATGAGCCAATCGCGTTGCGAGTTGTCAGATCCCACGTCGGCGATGAGCTTATTCGCCAGATTAAGATAGTGATGACCTTGCTCGATACGTGCCTCGCGAAGGTATCCAGTCAACAACGCTGAGGCCAAATGAATGTTTTCGGGATGCTTTTGTAATGCCGCTTCAGCTTGTGTGATATCGGTAGGCACTGCGGCAGCCTGAGGCTGCCACAGTACGTCGCTTTGATCCGATGGTGCGCTGACAAGGCCCGACATCAAAATCAACGCGTTTAACATCATTGCTGACCCTCCGATACTAAGTCGGCGAATTCAGCCGTGTCTACCACATCGTCAGTAAACTCACGGCCATTGACTGATAGTGGCTGTGCGCGCTCATCTTGATTAAATGCATCGCGCACATAGGCTGCAGTCGACACGGTTTTTGCTTCAACCGTAATCATGACATCACCGGTATCACTGAACTCACCGTCGGAGACGCTGTAACTGAACATCGCGGTGCCGGTGTACTCCATGGGCGGCGTGTAGTTAAAAGAACCGTCTGGGCTGACAGAAAGCTCACCGACGTCGACTTCTGAAGCCAACGAATAGGTCAATTCGTCGCCGTTGCCGTCGAAGCCTTTCAATTGCTCCATTAGCGTGGTATCCGCCTCGACCCTATAGTTAGCGTCACGCGCCGCTGGCGGTAAGTTGTCATCGCTGTCACCTCCGCAACTGGCAAGAAGCACCGTTGCGGCTGCGAGCGAGAGTGTATGTAGTTTCTTCATCATGTATCCCTCCTCAGCTTACTGGTTTGGTGAACCTGCAATGGGGGTTTTTAAATAAGGGAATTGCGTATCCACGTAGCTCGCGTCGATTGGCGCACCATCGGTAAACGGCACGTTACCCACGGGTGCCTGATCGGGCGTACAGAATCCGAGGTTGGTGGGCTCGCCGTTGACTGGGATGTCGTGGCAAAGCGCTCCCATGACGACACGCAAAGCAATATCAACCACGTCATCTCCTGGACGACGTCCATTTGGGAAGCCTGCTAAATCATCCCCGGCTACGCCAAAGGCGGACTGTTGGTCGGCCGGTGTCGCTGGAATAGCAGTATTCAAACGCAACATCTCGGAAGCGGTAACGGTCGCTTGTTGGTTGACCCCTTCAAAACCGGTCAAGAATGCGGCAACGAGATCGGTACGCGGATAATTACTCGGTGCGAGTGAATCGATGTTGGTCCCTAAAGTGGCGTTCACCGGCTCGTTGAACAATACATCTAAAATGACAGGTAACGTCGGGTGTGTCACATAGTCGGCAAATTGACCATCGTCGCTGGGGTGTGCTGAGTTAAAGGTGTCTTTATCGTCGATACCAATAACGAGTTCATTCACCAGTGGCGCACCTAAACGTGAGACCTGCACTAACGCACCTCCGTTCACTTCGGGCTTTTCGAAGTTCGCATTTGGGTTTTGCAGACGCGCTTGGGGTACATGGGCGGTGGTCCATGCTCCTACGACACCATTACCGTTGCCAGTGACACAACTCTTCGGTAACTCAAGTGCGATAGTATTCACATTTTTGTCTGCTAGGTCATCATTGGCATCGCTTTGTTCGATACCGCCCGGAAAGGCGCCCGCTTCGATAGGTACGTAGTTAACCAAGTCAAAGGTCTCGCCTAGATTGACTACGAATGGGTCTTTGCGTTGACCGACAAATAAACGGCCGGGCGCAGAACAGTTGGGGATATTGATCTCGTAAACATATTGGTTGGCATAATCAGAGTAGCCAGAGGCACTGCCAAAGGTTTTCTCACCGACAAACGCGATGGGCTTGGTGAACGATTCAGCACCGCCCGTCGAGGTTACCGGCGAGGACATCCCAGACATTTGACCACCGCTAACGACATTAACGCTGTACTGTTCGTTAAAGTTAAGTGCGCTTTGGTCCATTGCCGAAACTTGTCCGATAAACTTCAGCGGTACGCTGACATTTTTATCGCCCACTGGCAGCTTAACGCCCCCATTAGGCAGGGTGTGGTCGAAGCGGAACTCAAAGGTCAGATCCTCTTGGGCATCACCGTCACTATCAAAGTGGATCGCGTAGACAGCGGCTGGGTCCATGGCAAAGTAATTAGGACCACCGTAGGCATCTTGCAGTGGCACATAGTTGGCTATGGCAGTGATGTAATCTTCGCGACCGGGTTCATAACTGTTAAACAGATAAAAGTCAGTGGAATCAAGCGCAGGGAAGCGCGAAATATTCGGTGCCTCGCGGTGGCTTGAAGCATTGGCATCTAGGCTGGTTACCACACCCACGGCCGATACGGTTAGAGCGACAGCGCCGGCAAGCGCTGAGTGTTTAAATGCTGTGTTTTTCATAACAACCCTCTCTGGTTTTTATAGGTATTCATCACCTATCCGAACCAGAGCGGGTTTTGGATGCAAAAAATCTAAATTTTTTTTACAAAGTTATAATATCTGTTGTGTAGAGGACCGGCCCCGTAGGCGCTCCGGTGGTGGAACCGCCCGTCGGCTCTAGGCTCACAGCAAGGGCGCCGACACGAGCTAACTGAAATTCAGCCGGTGGATTGAGTGCCGTTGGCTGTGTTGATTCGGGTAACAAACCGAGTGACACCGGCGCGCTCCCATCCTTGGGCAACATCCAAAGCTCGTAGTCTTTATCATTGCGTGACTCAACATTGGCTTGAGCAGTGGCTTGAATTTTGTCGGGCTTCACATTGAGTACCCACAATGTGCGTTGCTGTTCGCTTTGAATCAGGGCGATGCGATCACTTGGAGGCGCCTCGGGCGTTTGGGTTTGTAATTGCACAACCACGATCATCAGTACCGCGGCGGTGGCTGCCGCCAAACCACCAAAGAGACGCCAAAAAGGAGCGCTATTTTGGGATGGCTTAAATAATGTTTGCTGTATTTTTTGCCAGACTTGAGGTCGGGGTTTCATCGGGCTTATTTGCTCGGTAAGTCCATTAAGATGCTGTTCCCAAAGCGTTACTTGCTGAGCAATGCGCGAGTGCTGGCTAATGAGGTAACGAAAGCGAACGCGTGCCTGACCTCGCATGAGACCGATAACATAACGGTGAGCGAGGGTATCGATCAGTGTGTCGTTTTGGTAATTCATGATTGCAAACACCTCTTCAAGCTATCTAAGCCACGACGTATCCAACTTTTGATTGAGCCTAAGGCTTCACCTAGATAATCGCTGACTTCGCGGTGGCTCAAACCATATAAAAACGCAAGGTGAATCGACTGTCGCTGTGTACCGTCTAGATCCGACATGCAATTTTCCAGCTTATCGGCATCGGGCGCTGCTGTTGGGAGGCTGTCGCTGGCGCGTTGATCGAGTAATTGCTCGATATCTTTGCTGGTTAATGGTTGACGATTTGCGTTTCGCAGCATATCGATTGCTCGGTAGCGCACCATACTGGTTATCCAGCACATAACTGACCCCGCATCACTGCGGTAATCCGAGGCGGCATGCCAAATTTTTAAATAAGTATCTTGAAGCGCTTCTTCAGCGAGTGTGCGCTCCCTTAGAATTGCGTAGCTCACGCTCATTAGCTTAGGAGACGTGGCTTGATAGAATCGCTCAAACGCAGAGCTGTCGCCCAGCGCGATGCGATGCAATGCGTGTGAAAGTTCGTATTCAGTCATATATGCCCAATTGTATTTAACATTCAAATAACAACATAGCAAAGAATCAACCCAAAAGCCCGTGGTAGGTCGCGCCTTTGGCGCGACACGCGGATCGCCCCGTGCGCAAAATGCGCACGCTACGCCGGTGTGGGGGACATTACCGGCATCGCCCCGTGCGCCGATGGTGGATACCGCCGCCATCGTAGGTCGCGCCTTTGGCGCGACACACGGATCTTTCCGTGCGCAAGATGCGCACGCTACGCCGGTGTGGGGGACATTACCGACATCGTCCCGTGCGCCGATGGTGGATACCACCGCCATCGTAGGTCGCGCCTTTGGCGCGACATGTGGATCTTTCCGTGCGCAAAATGCGCACGCTACGCCGGTGTGGGTGGATACCGCCGGCACCGTAGGTCGCGCCTTTGGCGCGACGTCTGGCATCGCCCCGTGCGCAAAATGCGCACGCTACGTTGCGATTTCGGTGCGGGCGCGGCCGGCGGCTTTGGCGCGGTAGAGGGCGTGGTCGGCGTGACGCATGATTTGGTTAATGTCTGGTGATTGTGTGTTGGTTGTGGCAATGCCGACGCTTGCGGTACAACTGAGGGTGGCATCGAAGTAATTTAATGTGATGTCTGAAATAAGCGCTTGCACCTGGTGGGCAACAGCGACGAGTGCATCTTGTGAAGCTCCGGTTACCGCGATGGTAAATTCCTCGCCCCCGGTTCGGGCAACAACGCTATTTTTATTATTTAGACTACGCAGTGCTTTACCAATTGCGGAAAGCAATTTATCGCCAGCTTCGTGACCAAAGCGATCGTTGATCAATTTAAAATGATCGATATCCAATAAGATAATCGCAAAATAAGCGGTTTGTACTCTTAACTTTATCAATTCATCGACATAGCGAAAAAATGCACGTCGATTATACAAGCCAGTCAGACTGTCTGTTTCGGCCAGGGTTGTCAGTTCTTTTTGAGCGCGCTGCAAAGCCTCTTCGGCTTCCTTACGTTCGCTAATATCGGTCGCCACCTCGAGTCTAACCAAGCGGCCGTCATGCCACTCAATTAACCTATCGCGGCACTGGTACCAGCATTGATTACGTGTGTTTTTAAACTCCCAGACTAGCACATCACCATTGACGGGTAGCTTTGCGTTTGTGCAAAAATCGCACGGACGTGTCTGATTTTTTTGCAAGACCGCATAGCAGGGTAAATGAGCAATATCTGAGAAGTTATCGGCATGAGCGATATGACGCAGTGCGTAGGTGTTCATGAACAACAATTCGTGCGTATCCGTATCAGCCACGTATACGACAGCGTCTAAGTTGTTCAGTATATTTTCGAAATCGGCAGGTTTTATTTGCCGTTCTTCATGCATACCTGCTCCTATGGCCCTGTGCGTTTTGGGTGGATACCACCACCATCGTAGGTCGCGCCTTTGGCGCGACACGTGGATCTTTCCGTGCGGTAAGTCGCGCCTTTGGCGCGACATGCGGATCTTTCCGTGCGCAAAATGCGCACGCTACGTTTTGTTTTTTATTTCATGGTACACTTCTTCGCGGTGAATGGGCACTTCTTTGGGTGCTTCGATGCCCAATGTGACCTGCCTTTCTGTCGCGTTGACTACAATAATTTTGATTTCGTCATTGATAATGAGTGATTCACCAATTTTTCGGCTTAATATCAGCATAGTCACCTAAAAATTTGAATGTTAGTTTTATCACTATATGCAAGATATCGATATAAGTTTACGACTATCGGCGTAAAAGTCAGTTAATGTGTCAACTGACGTCAAACAACGCCTAACGTCATTCTGGTTGGTGTTTTGTCAAGTGCTTACGGCTAAATGTTGATTTAAACCGATAAAAACAGGTGCGAAAAATTTGTTTTCGGTTTATAAAATAGAAATCAGCCACTGATGCCGTGTTTGTAGTGAGATTTTTGAATTGACGTCATATCAACTGACTCGTAGCGGGTTGCGCACGCTTAAATCCTTTATCGATAAAGGTACTACCTTTTCGGTACTTGATATTCAGCTCTCGGCGACCGCATTTTTTGAACCTTCTCGCCTTGACTCCACACCGAATGCGCAACGCGATGAGGCGTTTGTGCACTTATTAACTCAGCGTCTTAAGCACCATGCGTATACGGATTCGCTCGCCTGGATGCAGCGCCCCAAAAGTCCGGCTATCCGACTGCACCTGTTTCAACGAGTCGTAGTCACCGAGCTCCAGCTCAGCGAGGCTCAGCGACTTTGTATTGTCTGGCAAGTGGTCTCGGATAACGCCGATGGCGCATTTATGCAATTTGACTCAGCGTTGCAAACTCAGTTACTCATCAAACGGTTGCTCGAGCAGCCCGCTGTTGCTGAAGTTGTTGCCGAAGAAATCCTCACTATTTTACAACCGCTATTAACATTTGACGGCCGTTAGGCACCCATTAATAGGTAATTTTACTTATTGTTGCGCGACGATCGTTTTTTTAAACTTTTGCCCAATAATCGTAAAGCGAGGTATTGGCGATGCGCTATTATGTTTTGGGCATTGGTCAGTTAGATAACGGACAAATAAAACGGTTGGTACACCAGCACGGATGCATAAAAACCAAAGGTAAGCCTGGCGTTGTATCGTTGGGAAAACAAATGACGATCCAACATGCCATGCTGGAGGCGCAAAAGCTCTACCGTGATATCGAGAAGTGCGATCAATGTGTTTTGAAGTGATTAAAAAATAGTCTGTTGTTATTGGGTCGGTTGGGCTATGATGCAAATTAGGTTCTAAATGCGCCATGGAAACGACTGACGGGATGTCTAAAATTTATAAACGCCAGCAACGGTTGATCTCTTCACAGCTGGTTATTATCGCAATCGGCTTTCTTGTATTCGTTGTATCTTTAGTCGGTTTACATATCAATAAAGAACGCGAAGTCGCCTATCGAATTGATACGCTGGAACTGTTGGATGTGGCAGCGGATGATTTTGGTAGTGGCTTGCTTGGGCTGTCGATGACACCCGATTCGGATGCGCTGCAACAAGCCTATTACGTAGGACGTATCCAATCGGCACTACATAACTTTACCACCGTCAGTGAACGACTCAATAATAACGACCTCAGAGATAAATTTCGTGCATTGTTGAGAGACTTCCAAACCGAGCTCAATGATGAGGATGGCTCACCCCATTTAAACGACCAAGCGTACAGCTTCCAATCCCAAGTACATTTATTAGAACGACAGCTGATGCGCAATTTGATTAACGACCGCGAAGCTCAGCAGTTCTGGTTTTTTGTGTCCCTGTTTGGCACGATCTTAGTCATGGGCTTTATCATTCTTGCGATGTTACGTTCAGAGTATCGTCGCAACCGTATCGAATTAGAACTACGCCAAAGTGAGGGACGATTTCTTGAACTCGCTGAGCGCATTGACGAAATCTTTTGGTTAGAAGACGTACAAAGTAATGAATTAGTCTATTTGTCACCGGCATTTGAACGCGTTTATGGAGTATCCATTGCTGAGGTGGTGGAAAACACTGAGCGTTGGTTTGATTGTGTGCATCCTGATGATAAAGCAGACATTCTGGCACTGCGCGAACGTAGCTTTTATGAACCCGTAGTGATGGAATACCGAATTATCCGACCGGATGGTGCTATCCGTTGGATCAATGACCGTGTATTTCCAATTTATTTAGAGGGTGATGATCCCACTGGTAAAGCAAGTCGATTAGCGGCGGTGGCATCGGATGTGACCGAGCATAAAGAACTGAGTCAGCAATTATTTGTATCACAGAAAATGGAAGCGTTGGGTCAGCTTACGGGCGGCATATCGCACGACTTTAACAACCTGCTTACGGTTATTATGAACAATGCGGAACTGCTCGCATGGCAACTTGCCGATGATGATCGATTAAAGCGAACGGCACAATTGATCATCAAAGCCTCAGAGCGGGGCGCGCGCTTAAATCAGCAGTTGCTGGCGTTTTCACGCAAACAAGACCTGCATCCCGAAATGGTAGAAATGCGTGGATTGCTTGAGGAAACGGTTGAATTGCTGGAGCGAACACTGCCGGCACGCTATTGCGATAAAGCAATGGCATTATTTGCTCAGTTGGCAGAGGAACGAAATTTAAAACTCAGTCAGTTCGATGGTCGCATTTTTGGCGGTGGTCAACTGACCGCCGGTGAGCGCATGCGCAGCGTTTTAGGCGAAGAACAGCTACGCCCAGTGGGGCAAAAAAATGCTACGGCAGCCTTTCAGGCATTACTTGCGTATGGGGTCAACATTAAGGAAGCGGATGTAGGCGAGTTCGGTTATCGAAAAGTACGTTTGAATCTACTGAATGGCGAGTGTGAAGTGCAGTTCGAGGCCTGTTGAGGCCTCGAACTGAATAACGTTAACGAACGGTCACATTGCGTCGTGCTAAAAAGTCGAGTAACCAACCATGCCCCTCGACTGACTTCGAGATACGAATGACGGTGCCGTCGGCGAACTTCAAAATATAACGACCGGTTAATGATGAAAAACGCGCACTTTTAAGCTCACTCCATTGACCACTTTGCGGCTTACGCCAGGGGGTGGAGTAGCTTATTGTTCGCTCATCAAATGAACCTTTGACTAAAATCGACTCAGCGATTAAATAACCGAGCAAGAGAACGGCCAATACTAAAAGACCAATACCGATACCGCTGTCGGTGACAAAGGCTTCAGTCACCGAGCTCATGTTCACGATCGCCAAAATGACCACGAGGATGAGTAAACCAAGAATAACGTTGGAAACGAGGCCTGAACGGAGCTCTCCATACTTAACGCTATAACGTCGTTGGTGCGCAATAGCATGGAGTAGTGGCGTGCAGGCTATTAGGAGCAACGCAGTAATTATTAGAATCATTGTAACATACCCAGTGTGCAAGCAACGAGAAAACGATCCAGTAGAGAAAAGCTCTACTAGTCACAGGGTGCGCTAATATACATAGCACACTTTAGTATAGCAAACATTAAAAAAAAGACTCGCTATATAATGTGTTATAAAACGAAGGTCGACGTCAAAGGTCGTCAAGTTCTTGAGTTTAGGTTCTGTAAACGCCTGCTCGTTGACTTGTCGCGTTATGGCAATGATGGTATTTTGTCACGCCTTAAAATTGCTGTCGGTGGCTAGAATGAATCAAGATGCACGGGAATTCGCCTTTGAATCGTAAACTGATCCTACTTGTAGCGATTGTGACGTTATTAGGTGTTTGGTTAGTTGATGACCCTCACCCGTCATTCCAATCCGCATCTATTCCCCAACCGATCACGCCTTTTTCTGCCGAGCTTGACGCCGATTATGGGCAAGTTCCCACCAATACGATCCGTGGCTCACGTTCGGGGACGCTAGTGACATTAGCCCCGGGTCAGAACCTCACGACCTTGCTGGGTAAACAGGGTATTTCGCAACGACAGGTTGCGTTATTGGCGATGGCGGCTGAATCTGTGATTGACTTAGGACGGCTGCAAGTCGGTGTCAATATTGCGGTCGCACAGCCCGCTCCGGGTCAACATCGTATTCGTTTGGCGCGTGAGTATGGCGAGCTGGTGCAAGCCACTTATGTCGAGGGTCAATGGCATGTCGAGCTATTGCATGTGCCAACCGAGCAATTGGCTGAAGAGCATGACTTGGTGATCCACAATAGCTTGTATCAAGATGCCGAACAAAATGGAATACCTAATGGTGTGATCAACAGCTCAGTGATGGCGCTTTCGCATTTTGTTGATTTCCAACGCCAAGTGCAGCCCGGGGATCTGATGGAAGTGCGCTTTGAACGCACGGAGGTGGTGAGTTTTAAACCGCTTTTCAGCCATTTACAAAACCCGCTACTACTGACTTATTTGCGGTTTACTAATGCTGGAGAGGACTATCGTTTAATTCGCTACAAGGGCTCGTTTTATTTCCCCGATGGCCGTTTAGCACAGAGCTTTTTGTTGAAAACGCCTCTTAACGGTGCGCGTCTATCATCTTATTATGGCAATCGTCATCATCCCGTATTGGGCTATGATCGCATGCATAAAGGGATTGATTTTAGCGCGCCGATAGGCACCCCCATCATGGCTGCGGGTCGCGGCGTGGTTAAGCGCGCGAATCGATACGGGAGTTTTGGTAATGCGGTGGTGATCGATCATGGTGATGGTTATGAGACTTTATATGCGCATTTGAATGGTTTTGCTGAAGGGCTCAAACCCGGTGACCACGTTCAACAAGGGGATGTGATTGGCTATTTAGGTAGAACCGGTCTCTCCGCGGGGCGTCATTTGCATTACGAAGTACATCGTCATGGCCGCGCTATAAATCCTCTCGATATCAAAGCGCCGGCTCAAGCGCGGTTACAAGGTTCCGCGCTTGAGGGCTTCAAGCAACAGCTGGCACAACTTAAATCTTCTGACAGTCAATTGGCCAGCTTGGCGCCTTAGTAAGCGCCATCGCTGTAGGTTAACCGAGTACTTCAGTATAAAACTCTACCGCTTTATCGAGATCGGGAACAGACAATCCAATATGTGAGAAAGTTCTGGGAAATACGTTGCTCATTATTACCTCATTCATCGATTACCACAGCCTGTGGCTGAACCCATCTACTGTGTAACGCGCAAAGGTCCGCAGCTGCCTAGTCGTATTTCGCGCGTGGTGCGCCATATTGAAAGAAGTTTACAACGCTAAATAAGGGTGGTACCCGCATTCGTTTGGTTATTTGTTGGTTGTTTATTTCCGCTCTGGTTACCTGCGTTGCTCCTCTCGACCGTTAAAGTCGCGAGCGGTATTATAGCTTGGGTGCCACGGTGCGTGCGAAAAATAATACTGCTGCGGCGATATTAAAGCGTGCTGACGAAAATCTTTACAGCGTCAAGAAGGCTGGACGTAACCGTGTTGTATTGCGCTAGATTTTTGCTCGGTGGATAATGCGACCTCGCTTTTCTAAAAGGAGAATGTTGTGCAACTAACTGTAACGGCCCTGGTAACCACTTTAAGTCTAACTTTATTGAGTGCCTGTAGTACAAAGCCAAACCACGAGGGAAGCTCGGCGTCGACCGTTTTGCCTCCGTCAGTAAAGTGGCAAACGCAAAGCAAAGAATACCCACTCATCACTCGAGCCATATACCGAGACGCAGCGTTACAGCTTATGCAGCGTGAGCTACCGACAAACTGGGTTGTGGTGATGGATGTCGACGAGACGGTGCTGGATAACAGCGGTTATCAAGCGATGCTGAGTCAATCGGGGCAATCGTACTCGACAGCAAGCTGGAATCAGTGGGTCAAAAGTAAACAGGCGAAACTGGTGCCAGGAGCGAGTGACTTTATTACGTCCGTGGTGAGCGCGGGAGGCAAAGTCGCGTTGGTTACCAATAGAAACAAGCAATTGGATAGTTATACCTGGCAAAACCTTGAAGCCATGGGCTTGCCAATTAACACTGACAATACGTGCCTGATGGGGCGCAGCCAAGCGGACAAGGACGCGGTCGATGGTCAGCAGATTGTGAATGACAAAGATCTGCGTCGCCAACAGCTAATGACCGGCGATGTTGATTGTTATAACCCTTCTGATGAGGCGGTCGCCGAATGGTCACAGCCGCATAACATCGTGATGCAAGTAGGCGACAATATTGAAGATATTGCGAAAACTACGCAAGCATCTGCGGATCCGAGCGCCTTATTGCCTCGCTTTGGCAAGGATGTTGTTATTTTACCTAATCCGATGTACGGCTCGTGGTAGGTCGCGCATTACGCGCGACTCCGTCGTTTAATCGATAACGCGCAGTGAACGATATTCATCATATGCAAACTGGTCGGTCATACCGCTAATATAATCTTGAATTAAGCGACAGCGATAGTAGCGTTCCCAAAGTGGCGAGACGTCGGCATCGGTTGCTTTGACATAAGCGCGCACGTGTTTACCTGATAGTTTATGACATAAACGGCTTGCTAGTGGGTAAACGCGTTGTATTTTAGCCTCTTCACGCACCAGCCCTTGAAAGTCTTCCCTAGAGAGTTTGAGTAACGGGGCATAAATATCGAGTAAGCCGAGAATAATGGTATGACCGCGCAGCTCCTGTTGCTCGACTTCGGGTTGATTAAATACCCGGTTGAGGGCGAGGTTTTGCAGCGCTTCGCTAAGCCGGTGAGCAGGGCTATCATCCTCGAGTAAAGCTTCATTAAAGTGACCATCAACTACAGCGTCAAAGTTGTCGATAAAGCGCTGCGCAGCGTGATTGACCAATATATTATGGATGTAGACGCGTAGCCAGATAAAAAACTGATTATCGGTATCAATGCTATCGTTTGCCGCGTATTGGTTGGCTTTTTTTAAAATGTCGTTTACTGAAATCGCTTTACCGTTGTACAAAAGTTCGGCTTGGTCGGGGTCGCCGCCTAAGCGACTAAAGTGTTCTCGAATACCTTCGGCAACTTGTTCGCGGTTAAGAACGTGTTTTTCGACGGCATCCTCAAGATCGGCTATGCCGTAAGAGATATCGTCGGCCGCCTCCATTATGTAGCTTAGGAAGTGGCGGTGCCCAGTTGGGAGCTCCAATACTTGATAGAGATCGTTGATCAGTGCTTGCTCGGCCAGATAATAGCCTGGTTTTTTACCCAGATAACTTAATGGGTCATCTTTACTGGGCTTCGGCTGGCTCGCTAAGCGCGTGTACTTTAAAACCGCCGCGATCTGGGTGTACGTCAGATTTAGACCCATGAGTGAGTGAATTAAACGAATCGCCTGGGCGTTACCTTCGAAACTCTGCAATTCATTTTTAATATCGGCGGCATCCGGTTCATCGAAATTGGCAAATAGTTCATCATTATGCGTCGCAAACCAGCTACTGATTGCTGCCTCGCCAAAGTGACCAAAAGGCGGATTGCCGATATCGTGCATGATACACGCCATTTCGACACAGCTCTCCATCACTCGAAATAGTTCATGGGGTGAAGAGCCTTGTTCTGTTAACGTCTCAAAGTGGCCCCCTCGTTTGAGCCGCTCACCTATCTCGCGCGTAATATAACGCCCATTTTGTTGGACCTCGAGTGAGTGCGTTAAACGGCTACGTACCGCTGCGTTGCGTTCTAGCGGAAAAACTTGTGTTTTCTGTTGCAAACGGCGCACCGCCGCCGAATTAATAATCCGACCGCGATCACTTTCGGCTGCAATGACCCAGTTCCCCGCGTGGCGGGAGTAGGGGCGATCGGCTTTCATTCGGGTGACGAGACGGGCTAAATTCACGGTGACTCCGCAGTTAAACGACTAAAGCCCCGTTTTATCAGCCCGCTTAACGCGAAGCAAGCATCGATGATTAGTTGCATACGTCCTCTACCAGCGCTTTTAGACGTTTGATACGTTTTGCATCCCCTTCACTTTCCGCTTTGGCAAGGTCGATTTGTGCTTGTTGGCAAGCTTCAGATTTATCTGTTTTCATCCGCTCGAGTTCATCTTTTTGGTACTGATCCATGCCTTCGAAACCGTTGTATTCATCTCGAGACTCGACCGAGCGGTCTTTTTGATATGGCTCAGCTTGATGGCTTTCGCAAGCTGATAGACTGGCGAGCAGCGCAAATACGAAGATGACTTTTTTCATTGGACGTCCTTGATTTTGTAATCTTGTTCCTACAATATGGATGATTGTTATTTTAATGTAAACACGATCTGGTTGCTCGCTCAACTATTTACTCGATGTTTACAATGGTCTGTGTGATTACAACAATAATAATGTCGTATGTTGAATTTAAAAATTTTAATGGTCGCACTTAATGCGATAAAAGGCGAGCTGATGCTCGTTTCTGTAGCGCTGTGCTGCGTACTTACTCTGAGTGTCTACCCTTTACCACTGGTTACTTTCATGATTTTGCTGCCTGTTTTAACGGCGGTCACCCTCGCGGCTTACATTTCTGTTAATATATTTTTGCTTCGACGTAAGTTGATTAAGCAAAACCTCTATCAATTGTTTTTAGCGCAAAGCGAACATGAACGAGGTGAAGAAATCGCGGGTTACTTTAAAGGCTATTAATTTAGAGCTGTTAGTGATGATGGCTTGTGGAGAGGTGGTATGGCTGACCAGGAAAAGGGTGCGTGGGTAAAACGTGCTTTGTTTGAACTCTTTGTTGTTTGTTTTCCGTTGATTATTTTTGGCATGGTGGTGCTGGCCGATGGGTCTTTCCCAACGATGGCGGGCTACATGTTGGTGCAGTTGATAACGCTCATCGGCTATATTCTATTTAAAAATAAGTCGACTGCTCGTGAACACGAGTAGGAGGCGAGTGAGTTAAAGTAACTTTAAAATAACCTTTTACTCATTGTAATAATTTTTGTAATAAAGGCATCAGTCGCAGTTTTAAACGTATGCTTCAAAATAATCGAAACTTGGGTGAGCATTTGGTGCCGGTGTGAAGAAACAGCAGTACATAGTTAGTATCATCATTTTTATTGTCTACATGCTCGCCGTGATACAAGCGACTGATATCATCGTCGGTTTGTTAAAAGAGCGTGAGCAGACCAAGCAAAACGAGCGGCTACGCGAAGTGGTCTCGTTGGCAAAATCAAAGTTAGAAGCCGAACTTTTTCGCGATGTATTCTTGGCCGATAGCCTCGCCACCGTTATCACCATTGACCCCCAGATTGCGATTGATAATTGGACCTCGCTTGGTAAAAAACTGATGAGCAAGTCGACTCATGTTCGGAACGTGGGTATTGCGCCTAATGACGTCATTTTATTGAATTACCCACCCAAAGGTAACGAGAAAGCGATAGGGCTTGATTTTAGAACCGTACCTAAACAGTACCGAACGGTGCTTAAGGCGCGCCAATTACAAGACGTGTTTCTATCTGGGCCATTGGAGTTGGTGCAAGGTGGGATGGCGGTGATTGCTCGATTCCCCGTTTTCAACGACTATCCCGAAAATAAGGACTACTGGGGCAGTATCAGTGTTGTTATCGACTACCAATCGCTCATGCGTGTGTCGGGCTTTTCTGCGTTGTCTAACGCGCCTATTGCTATTCGAGGTGTTGATGCAGAGGGGGACAACGGCGAGGTGTTTTTTGGCGACAAGCAGATTTTTCAAAATGCCGACTTCACAACCTCGATTAATATCCCCAATGGTGAGTGGGTTGTCGGGGCCCAGTTTGATCGCGGTGTTCCTTTAAATCTCTCTCGACAGCTGTTGGCACTGCGTATTGGTTTGATTTCACTGGGTTTACTGATTTTCGCCGCCGTTTTTGCCTTATGGCGTTCATATCGCGTGGTGCGTCGATTTGCGCACGAGGATGAACTGACCGGCTTGTATAACCGTCGATATACGATGAACCACTTAAATCAGCTGACTGCAGACAGTTATAAACGTCAGTCGTTTGCCGTATTGAATATCGATTTAAATGGTTTTAAAGCAGTCAATGATACCTACGGGCATGAAGCAGGCGATCAATTGCTTAAGTTGGTCGCTAACGAAATTTTGAATGGCGTGCGTATGACCGATGTAGTTGCAAGAGTTGGGGGCGATGAATTTATTGTAATTATGCATCGTGTAAAGCATGAGGATAGCGCACAACGTCTCGCTGATTGCTTGCGCCAAAAAATTGAACATCGCGTTTTACATTGGGGCACGGCGACGATTCAACCCTCACTGAGTATTGGCGTAGCTGTTTTTAATGCATCCGAACACACAGTTAAAGATGTTTTGATTCGCGCTGATGAAGCGATGTATCGGGACAAAGCTCAGCAACGAACCTCTTAGTCATTTTCATCTGATTTGAAGTTGCCCTGACTCTTGCCAAGCCCCGCGCTGATTGTCAATTGCAGGGCGTCAGCCGGCTTCATATCGATCGATTGAACGCACTCTTTTGGCACCATAATCATATAGCCACCGACGTTGTAAGCCATTGGTAGGAATACGGCAACGTGGTCGTCTGGCATGATATTCACTAACTTATCGTTTTTGTCCTTGGCTTTTTTATCACTGCGTTTGGTGACGATACCGATCAGTTGCATTTTACTGCCCGGCATCGTCACTAGCACGACCGACTCATCGGCAAAGTCTTTGCCCTGCATCATATCGAACACATCGTTAATGGTGCCGTATAGGTTGCGTAGCAGGGGCAACTTATTCATCAACTTACCTGGTAATTGCCAAATGGACTGCAAAAATGACCATTGCGAGGTAAAGCCAATGAGTACTGCAAGTAATAGAAAGCTAGCGAACGCGAGCCCCGGAAAGTAATAGCTCTCGCCTAACAAGGCTTTCCAAATCGGACTCAACCATGTCTCCACTGTGACGAGCAACCAACGCGCTAACATGATGGTGACAATAATCGGTAGCAAAATGGCTAACCCTTTGAGGAGGAATTGGAAAATACGTTTCATAATTGGGTGACTTCCTTAATTTGTAGACCATTCGATACTAATGGCTAATCAAAATCGTTCGTTATACGTAGTACACTGACACTACTTAGCTCGTTTTGGCAAATATTAAGGTGTAAATATGACACAGATTGCATTTTTAGGCTTAGGTGCGATGGGTATTCGCATGGCGCAGCATCTCATTGATGCAGGACATTCTTTGACGGTTTGGAATCGCACTGAATCCCGAGCTAAGCCGTTGCTTGAACAAGGCGCGCAATGGGCTGATACGCCGGCTGAGGCAGCACAAGGCGCCGAACTCGTGATTACGATGGTGCGTGATGATGATGCCTCTGCAGCGGTTTGGTTGGATGAGCAAACCGGCGCTTTTAAAGGTATGAGCGACAATGCGATAGCGATTGAGAGCTCTACTTTGTCAGTGGACTGGGTAAAAGAGCTGGCACAGCAGGCTCAACAACGCGGTAAACAATTGATTGAGGCGCCCGTGTCAGGTTCGCGTCCGCAAGCACAGAATGCAGAGTTGGTCTATTTAGTGGGCGGTGATGCCCATTTGGTAAACCGCGCCGAACCTGTCTTGTCGCTGATGGGTAAAAAAGTCAATCACACCGGTGAGATGGGCTCCGGCGCACTTGCCAAATTAGTCACTAACACCTTAATGGGTATTCAAGTAACGACGATTGCAGAGTTGATTGGCATGCTCAAGCGACAAGGGCAAGACCCGGATGCGATCCTCGAGGCGGTATCGACGACACCGGTATGGAGCAAAACCGCAGGTATCGTGCGCAAATCCATGGTAAGCGAAGCGTACGATCCTCAGTTTCCGGTTGATTTGATTGAAAAAGATCTGGGCTATTGTTTGCAAGCAGCTGACCAAGTCGCACCGATGACCTCAGCAGCACGCACGGTGTTTAATGAGGCGCAAGAGCAACAGTTGGGCGAATGGAACATGACGGTGGTCGCCAAGCTGTATGAATAGCAGCTGTACCAGCGACTTCGGTTAAGAAGTCGCTGGTTTTTTCTGTAACGCCCAGCTTTGCCATATCAGTGGTGCAACAATCATCGCTGAGCCAATGTAAAAGTTAAGCCCTGGCTGTTCAGCGAAAAACACCATACCAATCGCAACGGCGCCAATCAGACCTGTATATTCGGCGCTGGTAACTTTTGCGCTATCGACCGCCCGATAAGCGTAGATACAGGTAGCAGCATAAATCATAATAAACAGTGTTGAGCCGGTGGCAAATAATATACGTTGCCATTCAAACGCTGCACCTTCCCAAATTGCCATCGCGATCCCGACTGGAAGCCCCAGCAGGTTGGTTAGGAACAAGGTCTGTAAAATACCGTGCTCGCGCGGTAGCTTCTTGATCAGTAGGTTATTAACGGCCAAGCTCCCCGCCACCAGTAACGCCGCGACGGCAAATGGGTTAAATTCAGTGGGGTTCACAATGACCAACACGCCCAGCATGCCGAGCCCGACAGTGACGGTACTGTGCCACGTAACGCGCTCTTTAAATGCCATGCGTGCGATGATGACCGTCAGCATGGGCGCTGCGTAAAATAACGCATTGGCAGTAGCAAGCGGCAGAGTGGTGAGTGACAGGACCATCAAGGCGGTGCCGAACAGCCAAATGTGCGCGCGCGCTGCATGCCAACGCAAACCTTTGGGTGCCAAGCTTTCGCCACGCAGTTTGATCAATGGTAGCAGGATGAGTACTGCACTGACTTGCCGTAATAAGACAAATTGAAATGGCGCATCGAAGCTGTCCAACATCTTAATCAGTGAGTCCGATAGAATCGCCACATTATTGCCTAACACCAACCACAACACTGCAGCAATTAACGCTTTATCCATGATGAACCCCCTGATGATTTGTTGAAGATGGGGTTAGGATAAAACGTGTTTGATATTATTAAAAATGATATTAAAATCTAGCAACTATGAATAATTTAGATATTAATGTATGAGTGTACCTTTTAGAGCGATCCATTATTTTGCCATGGTAGCTCGCCGTGGCAGCTTTTCTAAAGCCGCTGAAGAGTTATTCGTATCGCAAAGCGCCGTGAGTCACCAAATTAAACTGTTGGAGGAGCGGTTAGGGCAAGCTTTGTTTATTCGGAAAGGGCGACAACTGTTGCTCACCGCAGCGGGTGAAGCCTTTTACCAAAATATCGAGGAGCCGCTCGCGCAAATAGAGCGTGAGTTTTCGCAACTTCAGCACGGCGATGCAGGATTCGTGCGCCTTGCTTCTTATGGTTCACTGGCGGTTAAGTGGTTAATCCCAGCGGTTGATCGCTTCCGGCAACGCTACCCAAATGTGGATTTAACGCTAACCATGCTCACCGAAGATGGTGGGTTCGAACGCGCGTTAGCGGATTGCTTTATAACGACACAACCCCCTAAGAGCGGTTTTGAAGTGACCCACTTGTACGACGAATATTTATATCCGTATTGCTCTTACGACATTCGGGCGCGGCTAAACGATCTGCGCGACCCAAGTGCCTTACTCGCCTTTCCATTACTCTCAGCAACTTATACGTTTGCCCATGCAACGCCCGGCTATGATTGGAAAATGTGGTTCAAGCAGGGCAGTGTGCGATTACCCAGCAGTGCCAAGGTGCATCATTTTAGCCACTTATTGCTGGCAGCGGAGGCGGCTAAACATAGCCACGGTATCGCGCTATTGAATGAGTTTATGACGACCCAGCGGGAGCGTGAGCAAGAGTTAGTCAGGTTACCTATGCATGGACTTAAAACGGGGGACAGTTTTTATTTTGTGGTGCCGAGCACGCTTTCCAATCGCAGTTCTATTCAAGTTTTGAGAGACTGGCTTGTCGAGCTGTGTCAGTCGCAACAAGCCATCAGTGCACCGTAATGCTTAACGACGCATTAGGTCGGGCTGTGACTCCCAATCGATCTCTTTACCGAGCTCGTTGGTTGGAATTGAGTCACGCACAGCGAAACGTTTAGGTAACTCATGCGGTTCAAGCTTATCGGCAAGCCACGTACGCACTTGTGCGATCAACGTTTCTGCCTGACCTGAGCGTTGCTCTGGGTCGGCTATCAGCAGTGCTTTGAGGGAGTGGCTCTCTTGAGCATGATTAAGCCGCACCCGTGCATCACTGATATTGGGATGTTGACGGATTACGTCAGCGATAGCTTCTGGATGGACTGACTTTCCGCAGATTGAAAGTACCTCATCGTTGCGGTTTAGCGGCTCAAATAAGCCGGGGCCATGCCATTGAATGCTGTCGGGTAAATCAATGAGTTCGCGCGAGAGATTATCCATTAATTGTTCTTTGCCTTGCTTGATCCAGCGAGGCAACAGTTGGTAAGGCTGATTGGGGTCGTTACGAATACCAACGCCCCCAGTTTCGGTACTACCATAGACCTCGAATACACTGTTGAGTCCATTACGAGTCAGTGTGCTTAGTACTGCAGGTGCGCAGGGCCCCGTTGAGCAGACTGCATTGGCGGCTGGGGGAAAGGACGTGTCCATCTGTACAAACTGTTCAAAAGCGGCGGGAAACCCAATCAGCAGGTCATTGTTTTTAAGCTGCTGTGCTTGGGTCATTGAAAACGCCTTGAGGCCTCTTACGGCCGGTATATCCAGAAGTTCGGGTATGAGTACTGAAAAGATAAAACCGTAGATATGGTGCGGTGGTACAAAACTAACGACGCGCTCAATTTCGACATCATGACGCTTAATAAAATCGACGAAAAATTGCGCTTCGGCAAGCAACGCCATCCAATCATGGCGGTGATGTGACACCTGTGCGACCGAACCCGAGGAACAAAACGTAATATCGAGTCGATGATCTTCTCGACTCGTTTCTATTACCTCTGCCCATTGTTGCAGGGTTGAAAAACGCAACAGGTAATCTTCTAATCCACTGCTGTCGAGCTGAAAAAACTCAACGACGCGGCTAGCAATGGACATCCATTCAAACGAGTCAACGATGACTTCTTGTGCATCGCCCGTTGCTTTGCTGGCAAAGACTATTTGGGTGTTAGATTGCCACTGTCGACCTTTCCAAAGTTGTTCATCACCCATGCGCAGACGTCCAAGTTCATCGGCGATAATGGCACCGAGAATATCTACGATAGAGGAAGAGGTTAGTTTTGCCATCTTGTTATACTCAGTTAAAGCGCTTCTTATTGTTCGATTTTTTTTTGAACAACTTTAAAAAAGCTTGTTGAACTTACGATTTTTAAGAACGATTGAGTAATAGTTTAGTGAGTACTACGTTTTTTAGATCACAGAAGTTAAGAAAAAATTAATGTTAGTTCCAACGGCAGCAGTTTCGACCGTCTGATTTGCTTTGATAAAGCGCCTTATCAGCCCGTTTATACGCAAGGTTAAAGCTGTCTTGCTCTTGTAATTTAGTCACACCAATCGATACCGTCGTCGTAATGATTTCGTCATCATGTTCTATTTTTAGGTTTTCTATATTCTTACGAAGGCGCTCAACGACATTTGCGATATCGACTTTGTCGTCAGCGTGGATAAGTAACATGAACTCCTCACCGCCAACGCGGGCGCATACATCATCACTTCGTAGACTATCGGTGAACTCAATGGCGACCGCTTGCAATACACTATCGCCGGCATCGTGACCAAACTGATCGTTGAGCTGTTTAAAGTGGTCAATATCGACTAATACGCAGTAGTAATGGTTAAGGCGTTCACGATTTTGATAGACCAAACGCTCAAAAAACTCATTAATGAATAAGCGGTTACTGAGTCCAGTGAGGAAGTCGGTATAGGCGAGGCGATCTAACCTATCGGTTTTTGAGTTGTTGATAATCAACGTTTCGATGGCCGAGCAGAGGAGCCCCATGAGTTCTTTATCGAGATCGGTAAAGGGTGTGCCACGCGAGGTTTTGCTGGAAAAATTGAGCGTGCCCCACACTTTTCCGTTGATACGGATTGGTAAACCGAGATAGGTCTCTAATTGAAAAGCGGTATAGCAGGGGTGTCCGCTGAATTCCTTACTCGTTGAGGCGTGACGTGTGGCAATAACGTCACTCGCCGCCAAGGTGACCGAGCAGTAGGTATTACCGAGTTCAAACTGTGTGCCCGGCGGGATAGGGTCACCGGTGGACCACTCGTATTTTACGGTGTACTCATTATCAATCACGCGGCTAACGATGCCGATATCGGTATCTAAGTATTCACAGCCGAGCTTAAGTAACTTGTTAATACGCTCAGTGGGCAGCCCAACGGACTGTTTGTTCATTACGTCATGAACCGCTCGTAACACTTCGGAAGCCGATGCATAGTGGGTAACATCGTTAATAATTGCGAAGAAACCGTTTGTTTTTCCCGTACGTTGGTTTTGGTTGGGAACGTACTTGACCTCAAGTTGTAAAACGCGGCCATTACGTAGCGTGACTTTTTCTCGCAAGGATACATCCTCACCGGCCAAAACACGTGAGTGGATCTGCGAGATACGCTTGTAAGATTGCTCACCGAGCACTTCGGCGACCAACTTGCCTTTAAGCTCGTCGAGCTTGACGTCAAAAAACTGCTCATAGCGCTCGTTGACATATTGATACCGACGTTCGTTATCCACGAACGCCATCATAAAGGGGAGCGTATTCGCAAGTTTTTTAAACACACGGTCAATGCGCAACTCGATGACTCCACCAGTAAGTTATATGCGCAGAGTAATCAAAACGAGCGACGTTGGCTAGTCCAATTTATATCTGTTCGCCTATCCATTGTGGCGGTAATGACCAGGACTGAACGTGTTGACTGCCATCCCAGTTCTGCAGCGTCAGCCAGACCTTGTCGGACGCCGAAAAGTTTGGTGATGCGATCGCATGCACATGTTGTAAGCTTTCACTGCCATGCAAAATACCTACATCGTCTTGCTCGAGCTTGTTCAATGGCAATGGACGCGGGCCGATATTGATATAGGCTTGGCGAATGTTTTTAACGGCGCCATCATTGACCCAAACTGAAAAATCCTTCACCCAATCTTCATGGTGCGCGTAGGGTGGTTCATTGTTCATTGGCTGCAATGCCAGCTCAAGCTGCCCCACAGGTTTTGATTCCCATACTTCGGGAAATTCCGGTGGTTGTAACGACTCGTACAGAAAATAGATGGGGAGTATGAGTATCAGACCCGATAACTTGAATTTGTTACGATGCCAAAATGTATTCTTCAAACGTGCCATATCATGCTCCTTGCTCTGACAGCTTTTGCTCACGTTTAGCCGCTTTTTTAGCGCGCGCTGCCTGTACTATTTTTGAGCTCCAAATCATAAACCCTGTGATCGACATCGCTGACAAAATGAGACCGAAAACAAACCAAATCGCTTTGGTCCAGATACCGCCGATAGTGCCATAGTGCAATGGATCAACGACATGCATGACGGTTTGTAAGGTCGACATGTTGGCAGGCGAGTCGGCTTGCGCGACTTCGCCCGTCCATGGATTGATGGCTAAGCGGTAGGCATACTGATCATAGAAGATGAAGTCACCACCCCCCATGATTTTATACATATCTCGATTGTGCTCGGGCATCATGACATAACTGGGTTGTAGATCACTGAATTGTGCTTGGGCAATCTGCATAGCTTGGTCAAAGCTGACCTTTGGTTCTGTTGGCGCTTGACCTTGGGGAACGTCGTCGATATTCACGACCGGCGCATGGGGCTCAATATCAATATCGGCATGCCAAAGCACTTGTTGGGTGAAGTACCACAAGCCGGTCAAACTCATGATCATGATGAACCAGATAGACCATGCGCCTGCGTGTTTGTGTAAATCGGAGAGAATAGATTTCTTGCCTTGTTTCACGCGAATCTTGGGTTGGGTATACGCGCGCCAAAAGCGTTTGTAGATAACCAAGCCGCTGACTAAGGCGCCCATCATCACAAATGACATCGCTGATACAAGGTAGTAGCCGACGCTGTAGCTACTCTGCCATGGGAATAGTAACCAACCGTGTAATGACCGCATAAAGTTGATAAAGGTAATACCTTGATTGACTTCCTGCACTTGGCCTGTGTATTGGTTGACGTAAGCAATGCCCGCTGGGACTGAATCGGCAGAAAACATCACCGCATTGGTGAGGTAGGACTCGAATGTCATGACGGTGGTGATGTGTGCGGATGGATACAAGGCTTTAACCGCGGCGACGCGCTCGGACATGGCGATAGGGGCGAGGTCGTTCGGGTTTAAGGCGCGAGCGTTCTCGTTAAACAGCCAGGTTAACTCGTGGCTAAATACCGCAATGGTACCCGTGATACAGATAAAGCAAAACAAAACCCATATCGGTAACGAGCACCACCCGTGAAGTTTAAACCATTGCCTTTGCGTCATAGGGCATTCCATTATTCATTAACATGGCCTGAATGATATTGCTAATAAGAACAATTATCAAATGTATTTGGCTATATTAATGAAAAATGAGGAATCCCTAGTGACCCGAATCGCATTTAAATTGTGCAACGGAATCGCCTAACTCGCGTGCGAAGCGACTCAGTTGCTCGGCCGTCTCTGCATTGGTGCGTGCATCCGCCAAAATGTCATTGGTTGCGTCTTTGATGCGTACAACATTTTGCGAGGTGTCATCGACTACTTTTGACTGTTCCTCTACGGCGGTGGCAATGGATGCGGACCGATCGTTAACTTTAATTAACTGAGTATTGATGTCGGTAAAGAGCTCACCTGAACGAGTTGCTTCTTGGCGACTGTCAGCGCCGAGTTCGTTGCATTCTTCAAGTGAGCGCACAATAACGGACGTTTGCTCTGTCAGCTGTGTTGCTATTTGCTCAATTTCGTTAATTGACTCTTGGGTACGTTGAGCCAAGCTACGCACTTCATCGGCGACTACGGCAAAGCCTCGACCTTGCTCCCCAGCGCGTGCCGCTTCAATTGCGGCATTGAGTGCCAGCAAGTTGGTCTGCTCAGCGATACCATTGATGACCGCGACAATGTCTCTGATCCCTTGACTACGTTTCGCCAGTTCTGACGCGTGTTGGTTGCTGTTGGCAAGGCGCTCGGCCAAAAAGTTGACCTTTTCAACGGCTGAGTTAATCACACTGCGACCGGTTGAGGCTTGTTGCGCGATTTCATCGACTTGCTGAGCCGTACTCTCGGCATCCTCAGCGATGGTGTGCGCGGTTGAGCCGACTTCATTGACGGCGGCTGCGACCTGTTCGATTTCGCCGTTTTGCTGTTCTGTCTTGTTTGATGAATGGGAGACGGTGGCTGATAATTGCTGCGAAAGCTCACCGACATTGCTGCTTGTTTGTCGGATGTTTGCTATGACCCGTCTGAAGTAAGCGAGCAATTGGTTGACATGATCAACGGCCGCTCCAAATTCGTCATCTTGATGCTTATCGAGTTGTAGCGATAAATCATTCGTTGCTTGAATACGGCTGAGTTGTGACTTCAACGTTTGTAGTGGTTTATTGATTGACCGGGTCACCCAATACAACATCACGATCATCAGTGCGATAATCAATACAGTAATAGCGATAGGTAGCCATGTTGCCTGTCGTTGTTGTTGGAGCAGTTGTTTATTGAGATCGCGGCTTAATGCATTCAGTTCGCTATTTATGTCATTACCTTGCGCGCTGAGTTCACCTTTTAACCCCTCGGTTAGCGTGTAGCCGATTTTTCGTGATAAGTCAGCAAAGCGATTAAATTGCACTAAATAGCCTTCGACCTTGCTTTGGTCGCTTGTTGAGCCTGCCAATTGACTGTTAAGCTGCTTAGCAATTCGTGTCACTTTTACGACATAGCCATCCTCCCAACGCAGCATGAAGTCCTTTTCTGAGCGTCGAAGTTGAAGCAGGGTCACTAAGGTCTTGCTATCGTCGCGTTTGTCGAGCACCGCCTCAAGTTGGTGTGTCGCCTCGCGCAATGCACCGTAGGCGCCGAGTTTTCTTGTTAAACCGCGTTCTATCATCGCTTGCTCAAGCGCAGAAAAACGCTGTTGGTATTCACTTACGGCCGCCTCAATGCGTTCTAATAGGCTCAAGACTGTGGGGTAATCAACGGTCTGTTTGAGTTGTTTCAGAGTGTCTTGAATATAGCTAATTTGTTGCTTAGCTGATTCGCTGTATTTGAGGTCGCTATCGAGCAAAAAGTTTTTCTCGGCGATACGTAGCTCGCTGATGAGCCGACTGAGCTTTGCCTGTTGCTGATCGGCGTGGTTGATGGTTTTGATTTGAGCTTGGGAGAAAAGAAATATCCCCATTAACACGAGTAGGGCAACGATAACCCCGGTGCCGAGTAGGTATAACTTCTGCTTAATCGACATTGAAATTCCATTATCTGAGAGTGAACGACGCATGGCGATAGGTTTAAAGACGGATTATTTTATATCTATCGACCGTTCATTATAAGGATTTAAATGAACGTTTTATGACAAAATGGCGTTGTAGTTCAATTCTTCTAAGCTGACAGGCGGCGAAATGAGGTAACCTTGTATTAGGTGGCAGCCGAGTGCATGTAGGTGGTCAGCCTGTTCTTGAGTCTCGACACCTTCTGCCACTACGTCGCGATTGAAGCGTCGTGACAGGTAAATGATACTCTCGACGATCGCCTCGTCATTGGTATTTGGCTTGAGGTTGGTAATAAAACTGCGATCGATTTTGATTTCATCCACCGGTAAGCGTCTAAAGTACGTCAGTGAGGAATAGTGCGTACCAAAGTCATCGAGCGCGGTGCGATAACCGCACTCATGGCAACGGTTCAGTATTTCTACTGCTTCATCAAGATCGTCGATGGTTGTGGTTTCTAGTATTTCCAGCGTGATGCCATTGTTTCGCCCAGTGTTGGATTCTGCCATTGCTTCGAGACGACGCTTAAATAATTCACTCGTAAAGTAATCACCGCCGATATTCACGCTGAGATTCAGGTCTCGACCGGAACGCCGCCAAACGGCCTGTAACTGATGCGCTTCGTTAAGTACATAATGATCGAGCGCGATAGCCGCTTGTGAGCCCTCAACTTGAGGAATGAAGGCGCCGGGCATCAGTAAGCCGCGTTTTTTGTGACGCCAGCGACTCAGTACCTCCACACCGACCACAGTATTTGTGTTCATATCAAACTTGGGCTGGTAGACACATTCAATTTGTCGATCATCAATGGCGTACATGAGCTCTTTGATAAGTTCGATCTTGTGCTCTCGCGCCGATGCCTTTTTCGCATCGTGTATACTGACTTGGTTTTTACCTTCGCTTTTTGCTTGGTACATGGACTGATCGGCAAAACGGATGAGTTGGTCCGCATGCTGTGTATCATTGGGGTAAACCGCCACGCCCATGCTTGCTGACAAATTAATCATGATATCGTCGATGGCATAGGGTTGAGCAAGGGTATCGGTTATTTTTTGATAATCTGTGTCGTTCGCTGGCGCGTTAAGGACGATAACGAACTCATCTCCGCTGATCCGGGCAACAGAGTCTTGAGTGCCAATCAGGTGCTTGATACGTTTGGCAACTAACCTAAGTATTTTATCGCCGACTTCGTGACCGTAGTTGTCATTGATGGGCTTAAAACTATCCAAGTCGATGTAGCAGACTGAAAATTGACTGGGTTGTTGCCGGTGCGTCAGTGATTTGATTTCTTGATCGAGTTTGCGTCGATTGGGCAGTCCTGTGAGTTCATCGTGGTAGGCGGCATATTGCAAACTGACGGTAAATTGTTTACGTTCCTGCACCATACGGTTGCGCTCAATTAATACCCCAACGACAGAGATGAGCGCATGCAGTGAATCAACGAAGGTGCTGGTGTACTCGTTGATACCGTTGGCAAGGCCGATTAAACCCACCATGGTCTCGCCCGAATAAACCGGAATCCCGACGTAGTTTTTGATTGGCGGATGGCCGTAAGGTGTGCCGCCTGAACGACTGTCTTCGGTCGCGTTATTAGTAATGACGATATCGCCGGTTACAAGCGGTTTACAGAGTAAGTTATCGAGGTTTCGAAACTCAAGTCCATCGGTTTTGTTTCGCTCAAACAGCGCATTAGTTTCAGCACTCCAGGCAATGTTGGTGAGGCTATGTACCTTTAAGTAGGGTTGACTGTTATCTTCGTAGAGCACCTCGCCAATCAGTCCAAATGCGCTGGAGGTGAGTTTGAGTATGTCATCGAGCAGAATATCGAACGTCAGTTTGTCGTTATGACTGGTCAACAACAGGTGTTGTGCCTTGATGATGACTTCGTTGAGGCGACTCGGTTGAACGGTACCTTGAAGCGGCGCTTGTGAGCGGCGCATGATTTCATACTCGATCATGTGCACCAGATGGCGCTGGATCTTAAGCTCTTGGCTACTGATTGTGCGTGGCGCGCCATGAATGAGGCATAGTGTCCCGATGCG
This sequence comes from Idiomarina sp. T82-3, assembly GCF_001577655.1. NCBI lineage: Bacteria > Pseudomonadati > Pseudomonadota > Gammaproteobacteria > Alteromonadales > Idiomarinaceae > Idiomarina > Idiomarina sp. T82-3. The sequence continues at coordinate 45,400 of NZ_LSBQ01000015.1, forward strand.
CTGACCATTGGGCGCGTGGAGTGCAATGCCACTATAGAAGCGAATGTATGGATAACCGGTCACCAACGGATTATTGACGAAGCGACTGTCAGTAAGCGCGTCGTTAATAATAAAGGGTTCGTCGCTTTGAATGGTAAATTGGCAAATTGAGATATCAACGGGTGTTTCGCATAGTGAAAGCCCGATTTTGGCTTTGAACCACTGTTGGTCATCATCGATGAGAGAAATTAAAACGATATCGGTGTTGAAGATAAGTTTGGCTAAGTAGGCGATATTATCGAAAGCGCGCTCCGAGACAGAGTTCATTAACCCGGTTTGATGTAACGTGAATGCACGCGACGATGACATAAATCACACCTCTAATACCTAGAATATAATAACTAGCGTATTTTTATATTTAGTGATTAACAAATATAAAACAAAATGCATAAATGTCTAGTCTAGTCGATTGTCGATTCAGCGACGCGGCGAAAGTTTTTGTAACTTACGTTGTAATGTGCGGCGGTGCATGCCCAATGTTTTGGCCGTGGCACTGATGTTGCCTTGGTGAGCGAGGAGGGTTCGCTGAATGTGCTCCCATTCGAGCTGTGCCGGTGTCAGCGTGGTCTGTTCTTCAACGTCGCTGTGATGATATGTTTGGTCAGGCATCAACCGTTGGATAAGCGCATTAAGTTCGATGGGCTTGGCTAGATAATCAGTCGCTCCGCGGCGCATCGCCTCAACGGTTGTGGCAATGCTTGCGTAGCCTGTCAGCATGATTAAGTGAGCGGGCGAGAAGTGATGGTTAAGTCGAGTAATTGCATCCAGACCTGATTCATCAGATAACATCATGTCGAGAATAATGCCGTGGCACGGCGTTGCCGTCTGCTCGGCGAGTGCCGCTTGCGTCGAGGCAAAGGCGAGTATCTCGAAACTCGTTTTTTGTGCCAGTCTGCGCTGTAACACACGACGATAACTCGCATCGTCGTCTATGATGATGACGGTAGCGTGATCCAAGTGATTACCTCATGGTTAACGTGTTCCCAGCGTAAAGTGCCGCCAAATTTCTCGAGCGTTGCATTGCTTATAATCGCGCCTGCGCCGTGCCCTTTACTGCTTGGTAGTAAACGTTGGCCGAGTTGCTCGAGGTTTTCTGTATGACCCGCATTACGGATTTCAATGAATACCGTGTTATTTTTATGGCTACACGAGACGCTAACGGGCTCATCATTGACACGTTTTTGAGCATCGCACGCGTTGACAATTACATTACTCAGCGCGGGTAACAACGTACGATCAGCATTGACTTTAAGTGTGTCAAGTTGCGCCTCGATATGCCAGTTGATTGCAACCTCGGGTCGCACCAACTGCATTAAATGTTGAATCTCTGACGCTAACTCACGCGCGTTCACCGCCACCGTGCGTTGGTGACGGACGTCATCAGTGACCTGTCGCCACTGTGTCAATTTGTGTGTTATGTGCGAGAGCTGTGCACTGAGATCGCTGAGCCACGCTGGCGTTGGTTGCGTTTTCTCTACCCCCTCCTCAAGTAACCATTGCGCCGCCTGTGTCGGGGTTGCCAGTTCATGGGTCAGTTGTGCTGCCGCTGTGCCTATGGCGAGTAGTTGCTCGTTTCGCAATTGTTTTTCGCGTAAAGCATGTAATTTTTCCTCTTGCTGGGCAAGACGATGGCGTAGATAAAACACCACCGTCATGATTAACACGCTGGTGATAGTAAAGCTGACTAACATGCCTTGCGCGTGAGCCAATAGCGCATGGCTGGTATCCATGTGAGTAAATTGCCACTGTGTCCATTGCGCGGCGATACTTAATCCGACGATGGCGACGGCACCTGCATGGGGTAGCCAAACACACGCCATGATGAGCGGAATTAACAACACCGCGCTGAATGGGTTGCTTGCGGCCCCGTTAAAGGCTATCAGTAAATTGAGCAGGACGATTTCAACGAGTAAGCACGCAAACATACCCAGCAATGATAGGCGGCGATTACGTAGCGCCGCCATATAGAGAAGCAAGATCATCAGTTATCTCGGTAACGCTTAGCAAGGTATCAGCTTACTTAAAATGTATAACGAACGCCAAAGTTAATTGAGCGTCCTGCGCCGGCCACATTCTCGAAGCCTTGAGTTTGTCCGGCCTTTTGCGCTGCGATGCTCACGCCGCCTAATGGTTGTCGATAAAATTCATCAAGTAGGTTGGTGATACCCAAGTTAAGTTGCCAGTTTGCTCGAGTATAGTTCACTTGCCAATCGACAACCTGATAGGCGTCGGTACGATTTTCGAGGCGCTGCTGGTCGACACGATCTTTCTGCTCAACGTGTTCAACGCGGACTGTTTGGCGCCAATGGCCCCACTGTTGACTCAGCTCGACGCGGATGGTGAGTGGTTGAATCTGATACAGCTCACGACCCGAGGCTTGCTCACCGTGGGTATATTTTGCGGACGAGCGTAACTGCCATTCATCGGCACCAAGTACCTGCGTCCAACGATATGCGTAGTGTGCACTGATACCTTTTAAAGTGGCATCGACATTGGTCATTTGCAGAATATTGCGCGCCGTGCTGGGTTGGGTGCCGCGATTAAATGTATCGATAACGTTGGCATCGATGTAGTCATCAACGCGTGAGTAAAAAGGACTGACACTGAATTGCCAGGCGTTGTTGGCATCGTCACGTTGGTAGGTTGCTTTTAATGTTGTCGCCGTTTCAGGTTGCAAGTCGATACGACCCACATAACCGTTACCATCGCCAAACCAGCCGATCATTGTCGTGGCCATGATACCGCGACCCCAGCTGTAACGTTCATATAAATTAGGTGCACGATTCTTTCGAGCGATGCCCAACTCCAAACTTTGCTGCGGATCGATGGTATATTTTGTTGCCAGGGTCGCATCGACTAAGTTATCTGTTTGCTCTCGGTCTGCCTGATTAAAGGCGGTTGCCGCCGTAGCGTCGACATTCGGCATCCCCATCATTGGACTGTCGTTGTAGGGTTGAACTTCGTCGGCATCGGTACGTACATGTTCAATGCGAATACCGGCATTCAACACCCAGTTGTCGGTGATCTCCGTATCAGAATCGGCGAATACGGCGATGCGCTGCCGTTGTCCATTGTTGATATTGATGTACGGATTTGGACCCATCATCATTGACCCCGCCAATGCCGGCCAGTAATCATCTAACTGGTAATCGAACAGTTCATGACCCAGCGTGATTTGACTGCTATATGCGCCTATCTGTTGCGTTGGCAAGTGCCAATGAAGTTTGTAACTGCGATCGGTGGCATCGGTCACCATTGGCATCATGCCAGGTTTTTCTGGGCTGAAGAAGCCCATCTCGTGTTCAACTGACTGCCAGTTAACATAGCCGGTCAGTTGGCCGCCTGTGGCGAGTTCACGCTGATATTGAATATGTGCGCCCAGACTTTGATTATCTGTCATATCCATGTATTGGTTGGGAAAGCCTTGATACGGGATCATTTGCGCTGTGATTTTGGTGCTCAGTTGTTGCTGACTATCGCGCCATGCCATCGTCAACGCATGATTTTGTGACTCATAAAGCGTATCGAGTACTTTATCTCCGTTGCCATCATCGTAGCTTTTTGACTGCTCGTAAGCGCCTTGATAATCGATAGACCAAGTGTCACTCGCCCAATGCGCACCGATACCGGCAAGCCATTGGTCACCGTTACTTTGATACTCACCCGCGACGTAACCGCGTTGCCAAGAGAGGCTTTCGGTATCGGCAAACTGTGCCCGCATTTGTTGTAAGTTGATAACGCCAGCGATGTTGTCGCCACCGCTGCGGACGGGGGTGAGCCCCGCAATCACTTGGGTTGATTTGACTTGGTTGGCGGATACATAAGATAGAGGAGGGTTCATTTGGTTGGCACAAGCCGCAGTGAGCTCTGCACCATCGATAATGACTTTGATGCGATCGCCCATCATGCCGTTCATCACCGGTAACGCCGAGACACCGCCTGCGGCCGAAAAGTCGACGCCTTGTTCGCTCAGTTGGCGCGATAAATTGCCTAGCGCATCGTGCGGCTCGTGACCTTTTATTTTTATGACTTCGGTGGGTGCGTCCGTTGTTTGCGCTGAACTGTTGAATATGGCGAGTGCCGAAATGAGATAAGCCGTTATGCGTGTCATTTTAAACGTCGATTGCATGATTAAGGTTTCCTAGCGTCACACGTAAATTTTTGACCTAGTTTACGTCTCGGATGGGATTTGACCATGCGACAAATTGTCGCACCTAGCCAATATGAGAGAGACGGTATGTTGGTAAGTACTCACCTTTACGAACCTTTTACGCGCAACCACCTTGTTGAATACCAATTCAAGACCTATTGTTGATACATCGCTGAACGGCTCGAGTGACCCCCCGAATAGCTCAGAGCCTTCGGCGAAATTCTTTAGGCTGAGGATAACGTGATGACTATCGATTGGACCTCAATAAACCGACAACTTGATGAGACATTAAAGGACAGAGCGCACATGCGTTATTGTCATTCTCCGAAGACGCGGAATATACAGCAACTATTGACCAAAGCTGAGTTGGAAGCGTTACGTCGTGAGTTTGTGCGTAATCGAACACGTTAATCAGTCATAGCGCGCCAACAGCCGACTGAGCCACGGATGTTGGAACGGTTGTTTAATGGTAATCGCATAAAACTGCTCGAATAGGTTGGGAAGCGTGACATAGCGTTGTAAGCGCTGACTATCAAGCTCGTCTTTCACCACAACATCAGGAATGACTGCAAGCGCACCACCATCGCGCGCTAATAATCGCAACATTGCCATATCGTCAGCCTCGGCTATCACGCGAGGTGCCCATTGATACTGAGTCGCTAGCATGTCGAACCCTGATCGCAACGGCGCACTCGTTGGCGGGAGTACCCAGGCGCGTTCCTTTAGTGCTGGATCGCTGAGTGATTGAATGGGTAAGCCTGGCACACCGATAATCGATACCGGCTGGCGCGCTAATAAACGGCTTTGCCAAATATCTTCATCATGACCCGCCACATCGGTATTTGCCAGTGCAATATCAATCCGATGTTCGGCAAGTTCGGTCAGCAACTGATGAGTCGACATTGAGTGTAAACGAAAGGGTTGCGGTGAAGGACTCATGAGCGACGCAATAAATTGTTCTACAAAGTTACGTGACATGGTCGATGCGTGTCCAATACGTACGACACTGGTTTGACTGGTCTTACCTTGTTTGAGTTGCTCGACCAAGCTTTGTCCTTCTGCGAAAATGCGATCGGCATATTGCTTAGCGATGTAGCCTGCTTGCGTCAGTTTTAATCGTCTCCCTTCGCGCTCAAATAGAGTTTGTCCGAGCCACTCCTCTAATTGCTTAATTTGACTGGATAGCGCCGATTGCGACACATGCAGTTGTTGCGCGGTGTGTGTCAAATGACCTGTTTTTGCGACCGACCAAAAGTAATACAGATGACGATAATTCATGGTGAGGGCAATCGTTCTTTTAAATAGAATAGTATAATAGTATATATCTATTTTACTTAATTATGACAAGTCGAGATACTACGGCGCAGTTAAATAGAACGAGGGGAGCAACCACGTTGAACTGGATTCAAGTCGATGAATTGCGTGTGACGTTATTGGTGATGGTGGCTTTGTTGAGTTGGGTGGTGTTGCGGTACACCTGGCGAAACTTTGCGCTTGAGCCGAGTCGACCGCGCGCGATGGGATGGATGATTGGCTGTTTAGCGAGTGTGACGGTCACCTTGATTGCCAACCATTTTATTCTGTTTTGGTTAAGCTGGGTGAGCATCAGCGTGTGTTTGCACCGCTTGTTGTTGTTCTATCCGGAGCGCTCGCGCGCTGTACTGGCAACCCATAAACGCATGATTACGGCGCGCATCACTGAAGCGCTGTTGGCAGTCAGTTTTATTCAGCTATATCTATGGTCAGGCGATCCGACCCTTTCGGGGACGCTAGATTACTTCTCGGCAACGGGCGTGGTGCCACTGGGTGGCATGATAACCTTGGTCATTGCCGCGTTGCTAAGTTGTGCTCAGATGCCATTTCACGGCTGGTTGATGCAAGTTGTCGAGTCACCGACTTCGGTGTCGTCGTTATTGCATGCAGGCATCGTTAATTTGGGCGGCTTTTTGCTGCTGAGTTTTGCGCCCTTGCTGACCGAGGCAGAAGCGGCGCGTTGGTTACTTGGCGTATTGAGCGCGGTTTCGTGCGGATTAGCCATTTTAATCATGTCGACTCGAATCAGTATTAAAATTCGTTTGGCATGGTCCACCTGTGCGCAAATGGGATTGATGCTGTTAGAAATCGCGTTAGGTTACTATAGTCTGGCGCTCCTGCACTTGGTCGCACACTCCTTATATAAAGCTTACGCATTTTTATCATCGGGTACGGTACGACCCATTCATAATGTGTTGGTTCGTAACAGCTGGGTGACGTTGGGCTGGTTCCTGGTCAGTTTAGTCATGATCAACTTAGCGTTGTGGTTTAGTTTTGGACACTTTAAGCCGACCGCGGCTGTTTTACTAAGCCTTTCTATTACTTTATTGATGTCACAAGCGCATAAATTTAGTTGGCCAAAGAGCATTCTGCTGGCGCTTGTTTGGGTGGCTATCTACACCGCATTGACACTATCTGCCGCCCAAATTATGCAAGATGGACGGGTGCATATTGGACTCGATTTAGCTGTTGCTGCTTGGTTTATTATGCTGGTCGCGTTGTATTGGTGGTTAGAACAACATGTGGCTCATGCGGTGAGTCAGCGCTGGTTTATTCGTTTAAACGCGGGTCTTTATATCGATGAGTGGTTTACGCGCTTGGCTTTATGGCTGTGGCCACGACCTGAGGATCGGCATCGCTATGATTCAGTAGATGAGGAGAAGTCGGCATCATGAGTGAGTTTATCCAACTGGCCCGTCAGCAGTGTGCGCGCGTTGCGCCGATGTGGCCGCTCGCCGAATCGATTGCGGTAAATCCATGCTGGTTTTTTACCGATAAGCCCGTCGAGCGCGTGTCAGCGATTTGGAAGTATGTGTCAGATATCGATTTAGTGATGGACCGCGCATTTTATCGTCAGCAACTGTTGCAAGGTCATCTTGATGAGCAGATGCTGCCCTCGGATGCGACAAAATGTTTATCTGAGCCACAACGATTACCGCGCTGGTTTAATGTCACAGACATTGTCGATCAGCTACAAGCACGGCAGCGCAAAATGCTCTGGAAAGATGAGGTGGTACTGCAAATTAGCCAGTTTTGTGGTTTACACACCGAGTTTCCTGAGCGGTTTGTCGACGAATCACAACCTGACAATGGTTTGTATCGTGGTTGGTTGACGGTTGTACGAGAGGATAAAGGCATCGCAACGTTGATGGCAGAAAGTCAGCTACCCGACTACTTTGATCCCTTGCCGGATGATATCGATGCGCTTTTTCGCATGTTGGCGGATGATTGGTTACGACATTACAGCGAAGATGCGCTGAATTATTACTTGTTTGCGCTATTGATCGATGTCCTCGGGTGGTCCTCGGCGCTGCGTTACCGTGATTGGGATCCTTCTTCGCCGCACCATAATATTGAGCCGGTGCTGTCGCTGCTGGGGATTCGTTTGGCATGGGACTACGTTCTATGGCAGTGGGCTAAGGACACCTCGACGGAGCTATTTAATCGACTCAGCCAACGCTTTGCTCAACAAGCGGCGCGTTGCCAACGCGATTGTGAGCGTGTTGAGCAATCGCAGAAAATACTTTGGCAATGTCAACGTGCTTATGAGCATAAACAGCTTCTCAATTATCGCTTGGTGTCTAAATCTGAGGGCGCGCAGCAAGCGTATCCTACAATGCAGGCGGCTTTTTGTATTGATGTCCGATCTGAGCCGCTAAGACGCGCGCTCGATGCCCAACCAGGGGTTGCCAGTATCGGGGTTGCTGGCTTTTTTGGTCTACCGATTGGCTTTCGCTCGCAAGGACAGCAGCGTCCCCAGTTACCCGGGCTCTTAACTCCACAACTCTGGGTGACTGAGAAAGACGTGGCGACCCCCAGTGCAACGATTACAGCCATCGGTGAACTGTTGGACACGCCAACCTCAAGTCTCAATGCGGTTGAGGTGCTCGGTTTAGCGAAAGGCATTGGCTTATTTAGTGCTCATAATGAGGTGGAAGCGACTGACACGCCGCAGTCGGACTTGACTATCAATTTAGCCGACAATGAGCAACCGCTGCTTGATGCATTGGCGGGTACGTTAACCAGTTTGGGAATTACGCACTTTGCAGATCACTTTGTTTGGGTTGGACACAGTTCGCATCATGAAAATAATCCGCAACGCGCAGCGATGAATTGTGGTGCCTGCGGGGGACAGAGTGGCGCCATTAATGCCCGACTCATGTGCCAGTTGTTGAATCAGCCGGACATCCGGCAAGCACTGTCGACGCGAGGCATTGATATTCCAGAACGGACGCGATTCTATGCGGGGTTACATGAGACTGTGACGGATAGAATTTTGCCCCTCAGTGAGGCGTTTCCGGACGCTGTAAGACAAACCTTTGAACAGGCGAGTGCAGCGGTTCGGGACCGCAAGCAGTATCCGCAAACGCGCTCGGGTTTGAACCGCTTGGCTGGTCTGTTCAAGAAAACGCGTGATTGGGCCGAGGTTCGACCGGAATGGGGGCTGGCAGATAACTTTATGATGATTATCGCGTCACGGCAACGTACGGCTTCGATCGACTTAGACGGACGTGCGTTTTTGCACGATTACGATGCCCAGCAGGACCCTGATGCGAGTATTTTGGCCGCCTTAATCAGTGCTCCGGGTGTCGTTGCTCACTGGATAAACTGGCAGTATCTCACGTCGGTGACTGCACCGACGCGGCTCGGTAGTGGTAATAAGTTATTACATAACCGTGTGGCGCAAAATGTCGGAGTTTTTGAGGGCAACAGTGGCGATCTGCGTATCGGCCTGTCATTGCAGTCGGTTTGGGATGGCACGCAATGGCGGCACCGGCCGTGTCGGCTTCAGGTGGTCGTTGAGGCAACAGAATCACAGATCAAGCAAGCGCTGGACGCGAGTCCGAGTTTTAAACCATTGGTTCAGAATCGATGGCTCTATTTGTATCGACTGGCGGAGGATGGTCAGCTGATTCAAATGTACGCTTGAACTTACAAATCAGTTCGCGTAAAAGGGGGGCATCACTGGACTATGGCGTTGTCCCATGCGTGTTGCCCCCATTATTATCATTTCACTGGCGTTATGGTTAACGAGTTATAGCTTTTTGGCGAGTGCACAGACGTCGGTGGACGATGTTGTTAAACAGTCCCAGTCTGGTATCTGTCATACGCCAAGTAGTCCCTACTATGATCGCACAAAGCGGTTTACCGCTTATCACAATTTAAAAGATTGCTTAGCCGATGGCGGACGATTGCCAAAAGGTTATAAGCCGGCAGCGTCTGCCAGCTCAAATGAATCAAAGGCTTATCAACGTAACGCGTTTGGCCGTTGGAACGACGATGATAACGACTGTATGAACACGCGTCATGAGTTACTCGCACGGTTATCGAGTGTCGCGGTTACCTTGAGTGAAGATGGCTGTCGTGTGGTACGAGGACACTGGCTGGACCCGTATACGGGACGCACATTCCTAAGTGCGGACGACTTAGATGTTGACCACTTAGTACCGCTCAAATGGGCCTGGACGCATGGAGCGGATCGGTGGGATCGCGCTCAACGCGAGCGTTTTGCTAATGATCCTATTAATCTGTTTGCCGTCGATGATAGTACCAACCGTCGTAAAGGCGCTCAGGGTCCGATGGACTGGCTGCCGCCTAATCAAGCATTTCAGTGCCAATATTTAACACGATTTCAACGTGTACTCAGGATCTATTCGTTTCAGGCTGCAGCGCGACAACGCATCGACGCACAGCGACAACGGGTGTGTGCGGAGACGACCGTTGCAGAGCGTTAATGATTGAAAATTTTTGTGTGCTAATAATGCAAAAATCAGACAATCAGATATACTATCCATAATACACGGTTTTATTATTTATTTTAGCCAAGTGTCGGCTTACAATAGCGTCTCGTTGCATAAAGGGATTTTTTGAGAATTGAGGATTAAGCGTAATATGCTGATTCAACTTTTGGCTCTGCCAAGAAATTTAAAGCGGGTGGTCGCTGCAACCGTTGATGTGCTTGGCATTATGCTGGCACTGTGGTTTGCCGTGAGTGTTGATGCTCGAGTGTTCTACTTGCCGAGAAATTGGAACGATGTTGCTTTTGCTTTTGTGCTCTCCGTAGCTTCAGTATTTTTGTTTTATAAATTAGGTCTTTATCGTTCAGTAACCCGCTATATCGGTTCGAAAGCATTTCGAGCGGTTGTATTTGGTATGCTCGCCTCTTCCTCGGCGTTGGTGCTTTTTAGTGCGCTGATGGATGCTCGCGTTAACCTCAACGTTGTTGTTATTTATAGTTTGTCAGCCTTTATTTTTATCGCCGCTTCGCGTTTTGGGGCGCGTTCTGTGTTTCGTCAGGTGCAGTCGCGACCGAAAGACAACGTCATTATTTATGGCGCGGGTGAGGCAGGGCGCCAACTGGCACATGCGCTGATACATGGGCGTGAATATCACGCGGTTGCCTTTGTCGACGACGATGAAACGTTGCAAGGTGCAATGATACAGAACTTGTCTGTATTTCCTGTCAGCAAAATTGGCGAACTGACGCACAAGCTTGACGTCAAACGGATACTGTTGGCATTTCCAAGTGCATCGCGTTCAACACGTCGGAACGCACTTGAAATGCTGTCGCACTTACCCGTAACTGTACAAACCATTCCCGGTATGGCCGATATTATTGCCGGGGATGCAAAAATTGATGAGTTGCGCGAGGTGAATATTGAAGACCTGCTCGGACGAGATGCGGTCGCGCCGCAAATGGATCTGTTGACCCAGAACATCCGCGGTAAAGCGGTGATGGTCACGGGCGCAGGAGGGTCGATTGGCTCAGAATTGTGCCGTCAAGTTGCTGCACAGAAGCCCAAGGCACTTATTTTATACGAGTGGTCAGAGCCTTCGCTGTATTATATACATGAAGAGCTCACACAAACCTATCCAGACGTTGCTATTTTCCCATTTGTGGGCTCGGTGCAAGACGAGATTACCTTGAAATCGGTGATGAATTCGCATCGTATTGATACGATATATCATGCCGCTGCCTATAAACATGTCCCAATGGTGGAGATGAACATTATACAGGCAGCTAGAAATAATGTACTGGGTACTTTATACACCGCGCAAGCAGCGATTGACGCTGGTGTCGAGAAGTTTGTCTTGGTTTCTACCGATAAAGCCGTCCGTCCTACCAATGTGATGGGGGCGACAAAGCGTTTGGCTGAGTTGATCCTACAAGGACTCGCTAAAACGACCCATAAAACTGCGTTTTGTATGGTGCGGTTTGGGAATGTGCTGGGTTCGTCGGGTTCTGTTGTGCCTAAATTTAGAGAACAGATCAAGAAAGGCGGACCCATTACGCTCACTCACAAGGATATTACGCGTTACTTTATGATTATCCCTGAAGCCGCTCAGCTCGTTATTCAGGCAGGTGCTATGGGCGATCAAGGCGATGTGTTTGTTTTGGATATGGGCGAACCGATTAAAATCTATGACTTGGCGAAACAAATGATTCGGTTGTCGGGTTTAACGGTTAAAGATGAGCAAAACCCTCATGGCGACATCGAGATCAAAATCACCGGGCTGCGACCGGGCGAAAAGCTATACGAAGAGTTAATTATCGGCAATACCGATCGCCTCACTCCTCACCCTCGTATTCGTCGTGCATCTGAGCATTCGCTTGCTTGGGCGGAGGTTGAGGCGCTATTAAATGATGTGATTGCGTGTTGTGCAGAAATGGATGGGCAGCGCTTACGTGACATTTTAAAAGACGCTCCTTTGGACTACACTCCGGATAGTCGCTGTGTTGACCTGCACTACCCGGTACAGATCACAAAAAAGATTAAACATTCTTTGAGCCAACCTCAACAGCCTCAGTAGTTTACACTTATACAACTTGCAGTCTCGCGGAATCATCGCCGCGGGATTGCAAATCTATTTTTTCTCACCATAATCGTTAAATACAGTCCAAATATGGTGAAAACAATATGAAAAAACTTTCCTCCGTGACTCTCGGTCTTGGTCTGCTATTGGCGGGTGGTGTTCAGGCTCAAGATGCTATCACGTACAACGACCAGCAAAAATTACACGACATTGCCGATGCCGTAAGTGCTAAACGAATTGAACAGGATATTCGTAAGTTAGTGAGTTTTGGCACTCGTCATACCTTATCCGAAACGGAATCTGATACTCGTGGCATTGGTGCTGCAAGACGCTGGGTTTACCAAGAGTTTCAACGCATTTCCGCTGACTGTGGTGGTTGTCTTGAAGTGATGTATGTATCGGATATTGTCGAGGGCGAAGATCGTATTCCTGATGCGACCGAAGTAAAAAGTGTGATTGCGATTCAGCGTGGCTCAACGGATCCCGACCGTTATGTGATGATGTCCGGTGATATTGACTCGCGGGTCAGCGATGTGATGGATGCGACTTCCGATGCGCCAGGCGCTAATGATAACGCTTCGGGTGTGGCGGGTACGCTCGAAGCCGCGCGAGTGCTCAGTCAGTATAACTTTGATGGCTCGATAGTATATGCGGCGCTGTCTGGCGAGGAGCAAGGCTTGTTCGGTGGTAAAATTCTTGCGCGCAAGGCAAAGCAAAATAAATGGCGCATCATGGCCGTCCTGAATAACGACATGATTGGCAATATTGAAGGTATCAATGGGGTGATCAATAACACCACCGCCCGCATTTTTGCTGAGGGAACTCGAATGGATGAAACCGATCGCGAGGCGACCATGCGACGGTTTTATGGTGGCGAAAATGACTCGCCTTCACGTAATGTAGCGCGCTATATCGATACCATGGCTGACCGTTATATTGCCAACTTAGATACCATGATTGTTTACCGCTTGGATCGCTTTGGTCGTGGTGGTCATCACCGACCGTTTAATGACCTAGGGTATCCGGGAGTACGTATTATGGAAACTAACGAGAATTATAATCGTCAGCATCAGGACTTGCGCACGGAGAACGGGATTGAGTACGGTGACACTATTGAGGGTGTGGACTTTGATTACGCGGCTAAGTTAACGGCGTTGAATGCGGTTTCATTGGCCGGTATGAGCTGGGCGCCTGAACCGCCGCAGAACGTAGATATTCGCGGTGCCGTGCAACCGTCGACCACACTCACCTGGAACGACGCGCGTGGCGAAGAAAATGTCATGGGTTACAAAGTGTACTGGCGTCTTACCTCTGAGCCACAATGGCAGTGGAGTCGCTACGTGGGTGATGTGAACGAATATACGCTTGAGAACGTAGTGATTGATAACTACATTTTTGGAGTTGCCAGTGTGAGCCCCGATGGATTCGAAAGTCCAGTGGTTTTCCCGGGGCCAGCAGGTGAGTTCTCAATCGAGTTCGAGGATGACACAGACGACAACTAATCAATTTAAACCGTTGCAGCGGCCAGAAACTGATTCTGGTCAGCTGCGCACCATTGGCTTCGAAATCGAATTCAGTGGGCTATCAGTACAGCAGACGCTCGAGGTACTGCAATCCCATCTCAAAGGTCAAGTCGATCATATATCCCTCGCCGAACGCAGTATCCAACATGAACAACTCGGTACCTTTCATATTGAGTTAGATTGGAGTTATTTAAAACGTATCGCCCGAGAGCAGCCAACCAGTGGTACAGCTGAACATATTTGGCTAGAAGAATTACACGCCTTGGCCGAGCGCATGGTTCCCATGGAAATTGTTTGCCCACCGATGACGTTGCAGCAATGTGAATGTTTGTTTCCGATTATTGAGGCACTCAGAGAGGCGGGTGCTAAAGGTACGGATGAATCTTGGATAGCTGCTTACGGAGTGCATATTAATCCTCAAGTAGCGAGTGAAGACAGCACCGATGTATTGCGTTATTTGCAGGCATTTTCGTTGCTACAGTGGTGGTTGTTTAAAGCGCTCAAGGTTGATACGACCCGTAAAATGAGCCCTTATATTGATAAGTATCCTGAGGCGTACATTCGGCATTTGTGTCAGCAATCTGAGGTCAGTGAAGGGCAATTAATTGATGACTACCTCAAATTTAATGCGTCCCGTAACCGCGCGTTAGATATGTTGCCGCTTTTTGCGCATTGGCGACCCGAGGTTGTAACCAAAGCCGTGGGCGATGCCAAAGTGGGTGCACGGCCTACCTTTCATTTTCGTTTACCCAACTGTCATATTGAGCGAGCAGGCTGGCAACTTGACACGGCTTGGCGCAGCTGGTGGGTGGTCGAGCAATTAGCAAATGACACGGCTGCACTGACGTATTGGAAGGATGCCTTTTTGGCGGCAGATAGGCCGTTATTAGGTGTTGATGAATCCGCATGGACCGATAGGGTAGCATCATGGCTGAACGACCGCGCGTGGTGGTAACGGGCAATGCTCGCCGCTGGTCTCCTTCATGGTGGTGTACGCAGCTCACGTTGTGGTTGTTGGGCGCAAAAGCCATCCGCGTGAGTACTCGGCATCACGTATCACGTAATACTGATGTTGATGCGCTGATTATTGGTGGGGGAGATGACATCAGCCCCAATCATTATGGTCAGAGCGCAAAGCCGGATGGTGACTATGATCCGGCTCGTGATGCATTAGAAATTGAGTGGATTCGGTGGGCGTTAAAGACCGAGACACCGATGCTTGGAATATGTCGTGGCGCACAATTAATTAATGTCGTGTTGGGTGGGGAACTGAACCAAAATATCCGCTCCTTGCGTAAACGAACCTACAACCGTCCGGGTCTATTGCCGACCAAGCAAGTTTGGTTAAAGCATCACTCGAGACTGTGTCAGGTAGTGGGGCAGCGTAAGTTGCGAGTGAATAGTTTGCACTATCAAGTGGTGACACGACCGGGCGACGGAATGCAGGCGGTTGGTTGGGACTTGGACGAGTTTATTCAAGCCACTGAGCATGCTGAGCGTCCTATTATCGGCGTGCAGTGGCATCCTGAGTATTTATTTTACTTATCCAGTGAACGGCGCATTTTTGCGTGGTTGCTTCGCTGTATTTCTGCACGATAGGAGCGTCTGTGAAAAAGGTGTTGATCGGTGTTTTGGCGTTAATGGCTGCGGCGTGCAGTAACAACGAAGACATACATATTAATAAACAAGTGCCGCCGCATCATACCGAGGATGGCTTTAAAAATTTGCACGGTCCTGAAAAGCAAAGTGGATTTTTTGATTATTGGTACATGCGTTGGTTTGGGGAAACGGAATGGGCCGATCAATCGGAGCAAGTTGATGCGATTCCTTTTATGCAGGCCGATTTGAATACAATCTCTACCCCTAACCCCGAGGACCGGCAAGTTACGTGGATAGGGCATTCGACATTTCTACTTCAATACCAGGGGATGGCGGTGCTTACCGATCCGATTTTTAGTGAGCGAGCATCGCCCGTGAGCTTTATGGGGCCTCAGCGTTTGACTGAACTGCCTGTACAGTTATCAGACTTGCCTCCGATTGATGCCGTGATTATTTCTCATGACCATTATGATCATTTAGACGCTGATACGATTGAAACATTGGGTAACTCGACTCATTACTTCGTTCCGCTTGCCTTGAAGCCGTGGTTTCTTGAGCTAGGCATTGCAGAAGACAATGTTACCGAACTTGATTGGTGGCAAGGCGCAGCGACTAACGACCAGCTGCGTGTTCATGCAACTCCTAGTCAACATTGGTCTGGTCGAAGTCTTTGGGATCGCTTTGAGACCTTATGGGCGAGCTATGTGATTGATATTGGTGATTGGCGCGTATGGTTTGGCGGGGATACGGGCTATAACGCCATACAGTTTAAAGAAATAGGCCATGTGTTTAATGATATTGACCTTGCGTTGATGCCTGTGGGTGCCTACTTACCCCGTTGGTTTATGAAAATGCCTCATGTTGATCCGGAGCAAGCCACTCTGATTCATCAAGATATTGGTGCTAAGCAAAGTATCACGATGCATTGGGGGGCATTTCAATTAGCGGCAGAGGGTATTCCGCAAACCATCGATGATATTAAGCACGCGCGTGAAAAGGCGCAATTGTCGGAAAACGAGTTTCGCATTATGCCAGTGGGTGCGACTGAGATTTTAACGTCCGATAGCGTGAAGTAAGTTTCGATAATACTGATCTTAAAACCTCTCTCGGGTGTATTTCTATTCGAATATATTGAACAATCGTTTTTACAGGATTATTTATGACCATTGCGCAGCGGCTTTATGCGGGATTTGCCTTTATTATATTACTGATTATCGGGATTACCGTTGTTGGTACTTATCAAGTTGGCCAAATCGATCAAACGTTGAGACAGGTGAATGGAGTCGGTAGCGAAAAGCAACGCTATGCGATTAATTTCCGCGGTAGTGTGCATGACCGTGCGATAGCATTACGCGATTTTGTGTTGACTGAACAGGCATCGAAGCGACGCGAATATCGCGCGCTTATTGATAAGCTTCAAGGCGATTATGCCGATGCGCAGCAAGGACTGGATCAACTTATTGCCGATCCAAAATACGTTAATGATAAAGAAAAGCAGTTATTAGCGCGTATTAGTGAGATCCGTCAACAAGCCTTAGCCACTTCTGATCGTGTCTATCAGCTGTTGGCGCAGGATCTGCGTCAGCAAGCTCAAGATTATGTTTTAAGCGATTTATCGCCGGCCTATGCGGAATGGTTGGTAAGGATTAACGACTTTATCGATTATGAAGAGAAGATCATCGCCGACGGTGTTGATGGAGTGCTTGAACGCAGTAATGGATTTGCGGTTCTGATGTGGTGTGTGGCTGTGATTGCTGCACTTGTTGCGGCAGCCATCAGTTATTACATTGTACGTCGACTGACACATACCTTAGGTGGTGAGCCAGAGGCTGTTGTTGAGGTTCTGGAAACCATAGCCGCGGGTGACTTAACGGTTGAAACTCGTTCGAAATACGAGGGTAGCTTGATGGCGCAAGTCAACCGTATGGTGCGGCAGCTACGAGCGCTGGTAAAAGAGGTCGATGAAACGTCCGATCAACTGCTGAATGCCTCTGGTGAACTGAGCGAAACCAGCGATAACAACACGCAGATGGTGATTCGCCAGCAGGATGAAACGACACAAGGAGCCACTGCGATCAATGAAATGTCGCAAACGGTATCTGAGGTCGCTTCACATACAAATGAGGCGGCACAGTTAGCGGATGAGACTGATCGCGAAACGCAAACAGGCAGTCGTGAGGTGGCGGCGACAATTAGCTCAATTGAGCAGCTTGCCGATGAGGTTGAGCGTGCGGCCTCGGTGATTGTTGAGTTGAGCGATAATACGGCTGAGATCGACAAAGTGTTGGAAGTGATAGAGGGTATCGCCGACCAAACTAACTTGCTTGCGCTAAATGCCGCTATTGAAGCTGCCCGGGCGGGTGAGCATGGGCGTGGATTCTCGGTTGTTGCTGACGAAGTTCGCGCGCTTGCGAATCGTACACAAGAGTCCACGCAGAGCATTCAAGATCTGATTGAGACGATGCGTAACAGTGCTTCTCAGGCGGTTGATGTGATGCAACGTGGTCAGGAGCAAGCAGGTAATAGTGTTGAGCAAGCTCGCCGAGCGGGTAAATCGTTGGATACGGTCAATCACGTGGTTAAGCAAATGACCGATATGAACGCGCAAATTGCCACAGCAGCTGAGGAACAAAGCTCGGTCGCGGAAGAAATCAATCAGAACTTTCATAAAATTACCGAAGCCACTGAAGAGACAGCAGCGGGCTCTGAGCAAGTCAGTGAGTCGAGCCGTCAGCTCAACGAGCTTGCGCGTAATTTAAGTGAGCGTGTCAAACGTTTTAAAACGGCGTAGATTTAGCCACTCGGTGTTTTGGCTCTTGATTTACAAGGCTAAAACACCTAGTATACGCGCCTTATGGAGAGGTGTCCGAGTGGCTGAAGGAGCACGCCTGGAAAGTGTGTATACGGCAACGTATCGAGGGTTCGAATCCCTCTCTCTCCGCCATATCCAAAAAAACCGCCTTTACGGCGGTTTTTTTATGCCCGCGTAGCTTGCGCCTTTGGCGCAAGGTGCGATGGTCGATGTCGCGCAAAATGCGCGACGTACGGTGGGTCGGATGTGGCGTAGCTTGCGCCTTGGGCGCAAGGGCGATGGTCGATGTCGCGCAAAATGCGCGACCTACCAAAGGACGGCGATTATCCCAAGCGGTAGCGTGAGCAGGAATAACAACCATAGAATCAATGCGCGGCTTAAGGTCCGCACGAGACCAGGCTCTATCAACCACAAAAAGCTCCGGTAGCCCGCCAGCTGGTGTTTGACTATCTTGAATTGGGTTAATGCAAGGGTGGTGGTGAGAAGCGTAATGACCCCTGCAAGGACGGTATTGAATAAGGAGCTTTCAGTTAACCACATCAATGACAGCATGGCTAAGGCGATCAAATAGGCTAAATAGTGCATGCCTGCGGGGGATACTATCTGTAACATCATATGTAGGCGTGGGTGGCGATTGACAGGCCTACTCAACTTCTCAAAGCGGCGTGTAGCGGCATAGCTGTAAGCGAGTACGTGAACAGCAATGATCAATAGCATGAACACCAGTGCTTTGCCAAACGACTCAGTTTTAGCGAGTCCCAGTGCGAGCAGTAGCAACGTTGGAGCCGCGAACAGCAACTGACCGCGACAATAGCCGATGTGAAAATGCCTATAACCAGCCACGTGAATTACCCAGGCCGTGTGCCTCGGTTTTACAATCGTGTTATAGATGATGAATGATAGGCTGCTGAGTCCGATGATTATCAATGCGGCCAGCCAAAAGCCGGGGTTACCGATGTCAAATGTGTATAAAAGGTAACCCGGAAGTGGACCGAGTATGAGCAACACAGGTTGGATCATGAGCGCGAATACTGCGGCGATTTTTATTAGTGTGCGATTACTTTCTGAAAAAGCGCGCAGTTGATGTTTTTCACATGTGCGGTACATGTTTGCAGGGTCCCTGGGTCATCGTCATCGTCGCGCAAAATGCGCGACCTACACCAATGCAATGGATTTGTCGCCGATCTGTAGCTTGCGCCTTGGGCGCAAGTTGGTGAGCTGCTCACTGTGATCAATGACAATTAAAGGTCGGTTTGTTTCGGCCAATATATGATTCAAAGTGGCGGCACTAGTGGAATCTAAGCCGTTAAACGGCTCATCAAGTAATAGCCAGTGCCCGTTGCCTGAGAGTGCCAGTATCAATTTGAGCTTTTGCTGATTTCCTTGCGAAAGCTTGCCTACCGTTGCCGTTAAACAATCTGAAAACTGAAAAGCTTCAATCAATTGATTGCGTTGCGTTATGTCGCAACGTCGATACTTGTCGTATAGCGAAAACACTGTAGTTATGGTCATGTTGTCGGGGATTTGAATACTATCGGCAACGAGGTCGGCGCGATCGTCAACGTTCAACGAGCCCGAGCTGGGCGTGATTAACCCGCTGAGAAGCTGTAAAAAGGTAGATTTTCCAGCACCGTTTTTACCTGTGAGCTGATACTGCCCTTCTGGCAGCGCGAGCGTAACGGAATCTAAGATTAAGTTATCACCGAGCTTTACGCTGACATTATTCAATTCAATGTTGGTCATTTATATGCATCTTGTAAGCGGATATCTGCCGCCATGTTACGGTAGCTTGCGCCTTTGGCGCAAGGTGCAATGCCTGATGTCGCGCAGAATGCGCGACGGTATTGAATTTTTGTTTAGAAATAGTAAAGAGACTGTTTAGCAGAAAGCCTGAATTCAGATAATAACCGCAACACTCATGTAATGGGATAGGTCGGAAGGAGGTCAGCTACCAACATGTGGTAGTCTTACTTTTCGACCAAAAAAAG
>NZ_LSBQ01000003.1:0-238177 GCF_001577655.1 Idiomarina sp. T82-3
CCAGGAAAACTTTGGGGTTTATTCAGCCAGACATAATTTTTAAAGAGCAATTGCAACAGGCTATGAGCGAGTGTTGCAGTTATTAGTTGAATCTAGGAAGCATATTGTCTATTGTAACAAAGTGTTTCAAATTGAAGTTTCATTTTGTTTGGAGGTAGTTATGTTTAAACGTTCCTTACTTGTTATTGCGCTGAGTAGTGCGCTCGCCGCTTGTGGTGGATCTGACTCAAGCACCGACTCAACAACCGGTGATAATGGCGGCGGTAATGAAACCGCATCATCTACAATTGTGACCGAAGGGGTCATCACGGGTTTTGGTAGTGTTTACGTAAACGGTGAACGTTATCGTTCTGACAACGCCACCATTGCGCTCGATAATGCTCAATCTGGCACCGAGAGTGACTTAAAGGTCGGTATGGTGGTGAAAATGAAAGCCACACGCTCCGGTAATGAAACACCTGAAGCCAGTGAGATCGCGTATGAAGAAGAAATTCAGGGTCGCGTAGACTTCATCGATATCGATAATCAAGCGTTTACTGTATTAGGTCAAACCATAAACTTTGATGATGTCACGGAATTTGTAGGAGTAACCGACAGTACGCTCGCCGTAGGTAACTTTGTTGAAATCAGTGGGTATTTAAACGAATACGGTGAATTTTACGCGACCTTGGTGGAGCTTGAGAGCGACGAGGATGAGCTTAAAGTAAAAGGCAATATAGCTGGGCTCGATACGGACGCGCAAACCTTCATGCTGGGCGAACTCACCATCGACTATTCGCAAGCGAATTTCGAAGAGATGACGGCTGATGATTTGCAAGATGGGTTAGCCATTAAAGTTGAAGGAAGTCAGTATGATTCAACCACAGATACGTTGATTGCTGATTCTATTGAGCAAAAAGATAGCCGCTTGGACGACGATGTTGATGAGCTGGAAGTCGCGGGTGTTGTCGGTAATTATGATGCTGAGGCGGGTACCTTTATCATTAAAGGTTACCAAGTTGCCCTTGATGACGATACTGAATTTGATGAGGGTGAAGAGGTCGATCTAAGTAACGGTGTTCGTATCAAAGTTGAAGTACGTAATGATGGCGAGTCTTGGATTGCTGAAGAAATAGAATTTCAAGAGTACCGTGCGGTAGGGCGCACCGAGGGTGCTGTCAGTGAAATTGACGTGGATAACGGATTGATTACTGTAAACGGCATTGAATTCTTAACCACCTCGCAAACCCGTTATAAAGATGATTCGGATGCTGATTTGCGTCAATTCACGTTCGACGATATTGCCGTCAACGACGTATTACGTGTCATTGCGCGTGAAGACCAACAGGGTCAAGCGATTGCTCTGAAGATTAAGCGTTTAGATGAAGAAGATCGTGACGGTGAGATTAAGGGCGTACCCAATGATATTTCGGAGTCGGGTTTCACGCTTGCTGGAGTTGAAGTCATTATTAATGACGAAACACGCTTTAAAACCGATGATTCACGGATTTCGCTCGATGAATTCATTGCCTTGTTCGACGGCGATACTGAGTTGCGCGTTGAGGTTGAAGGCGAGTGGGACGGTGACCAACTGATTGCGCACAAAGTCGAGGTCGACCTCGAAGACGAAGGTGATGCCGGCGATGGTGACGATGAGGGTGATGAGCGTCAGGGCTATACCGAATATGAAGGTGAGGTGACGGACGTCAATGGCGAAGCTTTTACGGTTAATGGCATCGAGGCGCGTTTAACCTCTGATAGCGAGCTGAAAATTAACGACGAAGAGGTCACATTGCAAGCGTTTGTTGATGCATTAGCTGAAGGTGTTGTGGTTGAGGTCGAAGGCCAGTGGCAAGAACAAAGCTACGTGCTTGTCTACGAGGCAGAAATCGACGATTAATCGTAGCTTGCGCCTTTGGCGCAAGGGCGGTATCTGTTGTCGCGCAAGATGCGCGACGTACGGCGGTGGGGTGTTCGATGTCGCGATGGTTGTTGTCGCGCAGAATGCGCGACCTACGGTGGGTGGGGGCCGATGTCGCGATGGTTGTTGTCGCGCAGAATGCGCGACCTACGGTGGTGGGGGCCGATGTCGCGATGGTTGTTGTCGCGCAGAATGCGCGACCTACGGTGGGTGGGGGCCGATGTCGCGATGGTTGTTGTCGCGCAAGATGCGCGACCTACGGTGGGTGGGGGCCGATGTCGCGATGGTTGATGTCGCGCAGGATGCGCGACGTACGGCGGTGGGGGGCCGATGTCGCGATGGTTGTTGTCGCGCAAGATGCGCGACCTACGGTGGGTGGGGGCCGATGTCGCGATGGTTGATGTCGCGCAAGATGCGCGACGTACGGTGGTGGGGTGTTCGATGTCGCGATGGTTGATGTCGCGCAAGATGCGCGACGTACGGTGGTGGGCGCCGATGTCGCGATGGTTGATGTCGCGCAAAATGCGCGACCTACGGTGGTGGGGGCCGATGTCGCGATGGTTGATGTCGCGCAGAATGCGCGACCTACGGTGGTGGGGGCCGATGTCGCGATGAATGATGTCGCGCAAGATGCGCGACCTACGGCGGTGGGGTGTTCGATGTCGCGATGGCTGTTGTCGCGCAAGATGCGCGACGTACGGCGGTGGGGTGTTCGATGTCGCGATGGTTGTTGTCGCGCAGAATGCGCGACGTACGGTGGGGCGATGTTTGATGTGGCGCAAGATGCGTGGCGCACTTCGACCTAAGTCGAATGTTTAATTTTTATTGGCTTGCATATGCTTAAACCAAATCTATTTGGTTGCGGAGTATGTATATGCAGGCCTATCACCAACTTTATTCTGATGCTCAGCAAGATCCAGAGGGATTCTGGCTTGAGCAGGCGCATCGTTTACATTGGTTTAAAGCGCCCCAACAGGCGGCTAATTTAAAAACCAATGGCTTAGCCGATTGGTTCCCCGATGGCGAGTGCAATATTAGCTATCAAGCACTGGATGCGCAGATAGAAGCGGGGCGAGGCGAACAAGTTGCCCTGTACTACGACTCTCCCGTTACGCAAACCAAACAGCAGTGGACATTTAACCAGTTGCGCGACGAAGTGGCGCGCTGCGCGGGTATGATCCAGGCGACGGGTGTGAGTAAAGGCGACCGCGTGGTTATTTACATGCCGATGATCCCACAGGCAGCCATTGCGATGCTGGCGTGTGCGAGACTAGGCGCGATTCACTCCGTTGTGTTTGGTGGTTTTGCGGCACACGAACTTGCAATCCGTATTGATGATGCGGAACCTGCATTGCTGATTACCGCCTCATGCGGTATTGAGGGGCAGCGTGTGCTCGACTATAAACCCATTGTCGATAAAGCACTGCACGAAGCTGAACACCCGCCACAACATGTGATTGTGTATCAACGCTCGCAAAGCCACGCGTCGATGCAGTCACCTCGCGATATTGACTGGGCAAGCGCAATAAAAGACGCACCTGCGGTTGATGCGATGCCGGTAAATGCCACTCATCCACTGTATATTCTATACACGTCGGGAACCACGGGACGTCCGAAAGGGGTGGTACGTGATCATGGTGGCTATGCTGTAGCGCTCAATTTCTCTATGAATTACGTTTACGGTATGCATCCCGGAGAGACCTTATTCACTGCCTCAGACGTGGGCTGGGTCGTCGGCCATTCTTATATTGTATATGGTCCGTTGTTGTTCGGTTGCAGTTCTATACTCTATGAGGGAAAGCCGATTAATACACCCGACGCTGGTGCGTTTTGGCGAATTATCCAAGACTACCAAGCATCGGCTGTATTTTCGGCACCGACGGCGTTTCGTGCCATTAAAAAAGAAGACCCTCATGGTGAGCATTTAGCCAAATACGATATTAGCGCGTTAAAGCGCATTTACATGGCCGGTGAGCGGCTCGACCCCGCTACGCTCGAGTGGACTGAGCATCTGACCGATCGTCCGGTGTATGACCACTGGTGGCAGACTGAAAGTGGTTGGCCAATGTGCGCTAACCCCGTGGGAGTAGGCGCTACCCCTGTCAAGCCGGGTTCTTCAAGCCTACCTGTGCCGGGTTATGAATTTGCCATCCTCGATCCACAAGGTCAGCCATTAGGCGCTAATGAAGAGGGTTCCGTGTGCTTGCGTCTGCCGTTGCCGCCGGGCTGTTTACCGACGGTGTGGGGCGATGAACAACGTTTACAGGATAGCTACCTGAAGGCGTTTCCGGGTTATTACTGCAGTGGCGACGGGGGGTACATGGACGACGATGGCTATGTATTCATTATGGGCCGCACTGATGACGTGATTAATGTCGCAGGTCACCGCTTGTCGACCGGCGAAATGGAAGAAGTATTGGCGCAACATACTGCTGTCGCCGAGTGTGCGGTTGTCGGTCAACCCGATGAACTCAAGGGCGAGTTACCGGTGGGGCTGGTGATTTTGAAAAATGATGCGCAGATCTCAACAGAGGAATTGCAGGCGCAACTTATTGCTCAAATTCGCGAGACGATCGGTGCGATTGCATGCTTAAAAACGCTCTACGTTGTGCCCAAGTTGCCCAAAACGCGCTCAGGGAAAATTTTGCGCCGGTTGATTCGACAAGTATTACAGGGCGACACCGTGGCGGTTCCTTCGACCATAGACGACCCGGATAGTGTTGAGATGATTCAAACCGTGGTAAAGCAGCAAAATGAAGCTAGGAAAGTCAGTTGAAATACCGTTAGAATAGAGCCTTTGTGAGTCAATTTAACGGGTATTGAATGACACTTTCTATTGTCGCAGTTGTTTTGGGTTTAATTGTCTTAGTCTGGAGTGCTGATCGCTTTGTCGAAGGTGCTGCCGCAGTTGCCAAAAACTTAGGGATGGCGCCGCTTGTTATCGGCATGGTGATCATTGGCTTCGGTACTTCAGCGCCAGAGATGGTGGTCTCGGCGTTGGCATCATCACAAGGTAACCCAGCGCTCGCGCTAGGCAATGCGTACGGTTCCAATATCACGAATATCGCTTTAGTGTTGGGCTTAACGGCCGTGTTGGCACCGATTGCGGTGCAGTCGGGGGTGATCAAACGTGAGTTGCCGGTGCTGATCGCGATTACTTTATTGACGGCTGCTTTTCTGTGGGATTATCAAATAACCGCCATTGAAGCTTGGGTCCTGTTAGCTATCTTCGCGATCTACATGGGTTGGTCAATCTGGTTGGGCAAAAACAGTAGCGACGATAGCTTGGCCGCTGAGTTTACCCAGGAAGTCGACGCTAATCCGGTGTCGATGAAGCCTGCGGTTATCTGGTTGATTATTGGTTTAGTGTTATTGGTTGTGAGCTCCAGAGCACTCGTTTGGGGGGCGGTAAACATTGCTACTGCGCTTGGTGTGAGTGACTTGGTGATTGGCTTGACTGTGGTCGCTATTGGTACATCGCTGCCAGAACTCGCCTCTGCCATTGCTGCGACGCGCAAAAACGAGCATGATTTGGCGTTGGGTAACGTGATTGGTTCGAACATGTTCAATACCCTAGCGGTCGTGGGTATTGCAGGTGCGATTCATCCGATTGATTTAGAACCGTTGGTGCTGTCGCGTGATTGGGTCGCAATGGCCGGTCTCACACTATTGTTGTTGCTGTTTTCTTTGCGAGTTAATCGTTTAGGCCGAATTAACCGCGTACATGGTGTGACGTTCTTAGTCCTTTACGTTGCTTACACGGTTTATCTGATAAGCACGGGATTCACACCCGCGTTAACTAGTTAAATAGACTGACTATAAAAATGAGCCGCGCGAGTCGCGGCTTTTTTATTCCATTATTGTTGAAAATCGTTCGCATTAGCATTACACTCATTAATAGTAAATTACGAGGTGATGTTCAGTGTACGTTTGTTTATGCAAAGGCGTTTCGGATAAAACCATTGCTAAGTCAGTTGCTACTGGCGAGGTGTCTAGTATGCGAGAGCTCCGTCAGCAGTACGGTGTGGCTTCGCAGTGCGGTTGCTGTAAGCAATGCGCTAAGGAAGTCTTGAATGAGGCTTTAGAAAAACGTAACGATCATGTGCTGCCAGGCACTAAAATTCCTACTACGGTGTGCTACACTTAGCTGAGTTTCTAATTTTAGAACCAGCTTAAGGAGCACATCCCGCATGAAAGGTGACGCAAAAGTCATTCAGCAGCTTAATAAGGTGCTGACGCTCAAACTGACCGCTATTAACCAGTACTTCTTACATGCGCGCATGTTTCGAGACTGGGGTTTTGAATCCCTCAACAATGTCGTTTATAAAGCGTCTATCGAAGAAATGAAGCACGCTGACGTGCTCATTGAACGGCTGCTGTTTTTAGAGGGTATGCCGAACTTACAAGAGCTTGGCAAGCTTTATATCGGTGAAGACCCACGTGAAATGTTAGAAATGGACCATAAGGTTCAGTTCAACGATATCAATGCTATTCGTGACGCCGTTAAAGTCTGTGAAAGCCATCAAGATTACGTCAGTCGCGATGCGCTGAATAAGATTCTTGATAAGCAAGAAGAGCATTTAGACTGGTTAGAAACACAAATTGATTTAATGTCGCGCCTAGGTACAGAAGTATACCTTCAGTCGATGTTAAAAGAGGAGGACTAGAATGAAAGCAGAGAACAAAGTCGTCGAGCAGTTAAACCGTTTACTCGCTTTCGAACTGACCTCTATTGACCAATACACATCCCATTCGCGCCAGTATGAAGACATGGGTTTGATGAAACTGTATGAACGTATCAATCATGAGATTGATGATGAGCGGGGTCATGCTGACCTATTGATTCGTCGTATTCTATTTTTGGAAGGTAAACCTAATATGTCCAACCGCGAGCCTCACAATATCGGCTCGGACGTGCGCGAAATGTTAGAAAATGACCTACAGCTGGAATACAACAACGCTAAAACCCTGCGTGAAGTGATCGACTATTGCGAGCAAGTGGATGACTATGTCACACGTGATATGTTGGTGGGAATTTTACGTGATACGGAAGAAGACCACGCCTATTGGCTGCGTATCCAATTGAACCTGATGGATCGCTTGGGTGAGTCGCTTTATTTGCAAGGCATGAAGTAAAATTAACCTCTTTCAATCATAGAAAACGCGGCAGAGTTAGCCGCGTTTTTTGTGTTGCCTGCTCTGGCAGGGTTTACCAAAACCGCAGACGTCTTAACAATAAAAACTCGACCACGGCGATCCCCAAGAGAATCCAGCAGAAAATCTCAAAGGCACTGGTGTTCTCTACGCCAGGCATGCCACCAATGTTGATACCAAACACCCCGGTTAAAAAGCTCAATGGCAAAAATACGCCTGCGATGACTGAAAGCCAGTAAGTATTTCGGTTCATCTTTTCGGCGACCGCTTGTTGAATTTGCTCGCGCTGCATCCATACTTGTTCAAGCATCAGATCGATTTGCTCCAATAACCGCTGAGTGGTATCGCGCTCATTCAGTAGCCACTGATGCAACTCCGCGTCGACCCATTTCTCGCTCTCACTGGTAAACTTATCCAGTGCGGCTAACTGCGGGCGAATAAAGCGGTTCAAGCGCAGCAGACGGCGATGCATGACGGTCAGCTTCTTTTGTTGCTCCGCTGTGTTATCAAAGCCTTCCGTCTCCATTTGCTCGACGTTGAGCTCAATATCGTCAATGACATCTTCGATCTTCTGGTTTAACTGCTCGACAAGGTGAACCAAAAAATCATTGAGGCTTTCAGGTCCCTGTTGGTTTTGCAGGTCATCACGTATATGCGCTACTGCTTTGAAATGGTGCTTGCGAAACGTATACACAGTGCCTTTATAATAGAGGATGCGTAAGCTCATCATATCTTCAGGTTGAGCCCCTTCATTGAGGTTTACGCCTCGCAATAACAGTACAAAGCCGTCTTTGAGTCGCTGAAAGCGTGGACGCGTATCTTCTTCAAGCATGGCGTCAATAATAGATTCGGGAATATCAGCGGCTTTCAGCCATTCATTGATACCTTCCACGTCACGCTGAAAGTGGAACCAACAACCGGGGCGAGACTTAACAGTGTCGTCGTTGGTGATCGCTTGCGCAGGGTGCTGGTTAAAATCCCAAGCATCGATTAAAAAGTTCATAAAGCGCTCCAATAATAAGCGCCCAAATCACATAAGTGATTGATTGTTGAGCGCTTAGTCAGGTAATTGACATATATTGGAATCAAACACCACTAAATGGTCGAAGTCAACATTTATCCCTACCATTTGACCAGACTGCAAGGGTTGGTGTGAAGGCCCAACTGCGAGTACATGTTCATGGTTGTCTAAGGCAAGCGTATACAGGTAATGCGATCCGCGAAAGCCGCGTCCAACAACTTTAGCCTGCAAGCGGTGGGGTTGCTCGGTTGAGACAATCAGCACATCATCCGGGCGCACGAGGAACGTGACGTCGTGATCGTCTTGATCACAGAGAACCTCATGGTCGATAACGCCCAAAGCACTGTGCAGTTGGTGCGATTTAATCTGGCCATTAAGTAACACCCCGCGACCAATAAAGTCGGCGACCAGTTCATGCTCGGGTTGATGGTAAAGCTCGTAGGGGGTATTCCACTGCAATAACTGACCGGCGTACATGACGCCCGCTTTATCCGCCATGGCAAAGGCTTCTTGCTGATCGTGGGTGACTAACAGTGCGGTAATACCTTCTTCTTTTAATAAGTTACGCACATCTTGAGCTAACAGTTCGCGCAGTTCTGCATCAAGACTCGAAAAAGGTTCGTCTAAAAGCATGAGTTTTGGCTTGGGTGCCAATGCTCGGGCAAGTGCAATTCGTTGTTGTTGCCCGCCCGATAATTCGTGTGGGTAACGGCTTTGGTAGCCGGTCAGATCGACCCGTTGAAGCAGTTGTTTTACGCGCTGCTTTTGTTCGACTTTCGACCAATTATTAATGCCAAAGGCGATATTTTCTTCCACAGTAAGGTGCGGAAACAAGGCAAAGTCTTGGAACATCATGCCTATTTGACGTTGCTCGGTGGGCATTTGCACTTTCGTTGAAGCGACTTCCTCACCATAGAGACGTATGGAACCACTGGTGACCTCAGAAAAACCGGCAATGGTGCGTAGCAGTGTTGTTTTACCACAACCGCTCGGTCCCAATAAGCAGCCGATATCGCCCTCATTCAGTGAGAACGAGAGTTGCTCAACAATACGCTCTTTACCTAACTCAATGGACACTGAATCAAGTTCTACTATCGGCTTCATTTAGTCTCCCGTTTTAATCGTTTGAGTGCGCAACGCACGTGACAACATCAGCACCGGGATTAACCCAACTAATACGATCATTAACGCTGGTGGTCCGGCATCGGCGAGTCGTTCATCGGATGCCATTTCGAATGCCTTTACCGCCAACGTATTAAAATTAAAAGGTCGTAATACCAAGGTGGCGGGAAGCTCTTTCATCACATCGACTAATACCAATATCAATGCCGCAAGAATTGAGCTTTTAAGTAACGGCAAATGTATCCGGGTCATGATGCGACGTGAACTCGCGCCCAACGTGCGTGCGCTGTCATCCATTTGAGGTGTGATTTGCTCCAGCCCCGAGCTTATTGTCTGCAAGGAAATAGACAAAAAGCGCACCGTATAAGCAAATACTAAAGCAACAACGGTGCCGCTTAATAATAGACCCGGGTTCACGCCGAATAGCGATTTACTGAAATCGATAATGCGGTGATCAAGCCACGCGAGTGGAATCAAGATGCCAACGGCAATGACGATGCCTGGAATCGCATAGCCGAGCCCGGCGGTGGTTATTGCTGTGCGGATTGCTCGGGTGGGATGGCGACGGCGACCATAGGCGAGCCAGAGCGCTAACGCTACAGTTATAGTCGCGGCCAATAAACCTAACCAAAGCGTATTGAGTGTCAGTGTCCAGAAGGACGCCCGGGTCCAAATATCAGCACGTTCAATCGACCACATCAGTAACTGACTTGCGGGAATGGCGAAGCCGAGCACAATAGGAAGCCAACACACCGCCGACGCAAGCCACGCCGCTTTGCCACGTAACGGCTTTCTAAAGTTATTATTTTGGCTGCGGCGCTGATAAAACTTGGCTTGTCGACGTGAGTAACGCTCAATTAGGATAAGTACAATCACAAACAGCAGGAGAATCGACGCTAACTGCAACGCACCCTGAGCATCACCCATACCGTACCACGTGCGGAAAATACCCGTAGTAAATACCGTAACACCGAAGTATTCCATGGTGCCGTAGTCGGCGAGTGTCTCCATTAAAGCAAGCGTAACGCCCGTTGCGATGGCGGGTCTTGCTAATGGCAATGCAATACGGAAGAAACTGCGGACGGGACCGGCACCCAGTGTACGGGCGCTCTCAAAAGCAGCGGTTGATTGCTGCATGAAGGCCGCACGAGTAATTAGATAAACGTAAGGGTAAAGCACTAAGCTTAATACGAATATAGCGCCTTCGATGCTCCGAATACTGGGAAACCAATACTCACCAATGCTTAGGTCGAAGGTATCGCGTAATGCTTGCTGTACGGGACCGGCGTAATCGAGTAGGCCAGTATAAGTATAAGCGGAGATATAGGCGGGCATGGCTAAAGGAAGTAGTAGCCCCCAACTTACCCAGCGCCAACCTGGGAAATCGTATTGGCTTACGCACCATGCGGTGCTGACGCCGAGGATAGTCACGCCAAACCCCACCGATACCAATAGTATCAGTGAATGAGAAATGTACTCGGGTATCACCGTTTGCCAAAGGTGATTTAATATATCCCAATTAGGATTTAACAAAGATAAGGCCACCACAATAAGTGGTAGCCCTACCAGTGCCGCAACGCCGAACAGCACGAGCGGGCCGCGGGTCATAGCTGCTCCTTAACACCTAGTGAGGAATTAACGCCAGCCTGCCGAGTTCATTAAACGGACGGCTTCTGCGTTATTCTCACCTAAAATATCCATCGAAATATCGTCTTGTTTGAAGTCACCCCATTGCTTGAGGGTCTCACTCCACTCAACGCCTTCACGTACAGGGTACTCATAATTGGCTTCAGCATACCATTTTTGTGAGGCTTCTGAGAGTAGAAATTCGATTAATTGTGTGGCTTCATCGACATGTTTCGCATGTTTAGTGATGCCAATACCCGACACATTCACGTGGGTGCCATTGCCGTTTTGCGCCGGCCAGAAAATCTTAACTTTTTCGGCCGCTTCGCGTTCTTCAGCTTGGTCGGAATTCAGCATATGACCAAAATAGTAAGTGTTCGCTACGGCGATATCACACACGCCGTATGCGACGCCTTTAATTTGGTCACGATCGCCGCCGACCGGCGTACGGGCGAAATTGTCGACTAAATCCTTAGCCCAACCCATGATTTTTTGTTCGCCGTAGTGGTCGAGCAATGCCGCGACTAATGACTGGTTATAGATGTTATTCGACGAGCGAATACAAATACGGTCTTGCCATTGGTCGTCGGCTAGACTCATGTAATTTTCGAGTTTGCTTGGATCGACACGGTCAGGTGAATAAAAAATTGGGCGAGCACGCAGGCTCAAACCCACCCATTGGTCATCGCTGTCGCGAAAATGCGCTGGCACAGTTTTATGGGCGAACTCAGAATCGATCGCTTGAAACACGTCGGCGGTAACGGCACGATGCAGCGCGCCGGCGTCAACGGTTAAAAATAAGTCTGCGGGTGTGTTTTCGCCTTCAGCCTTTAACCGCGACAATAAGGCATCTGAGTTGCCCGTGAGCAAGTTGACCTCAATACCTGTTTGCTCAGTAAACTTATCGAGCAGAGGCTTGATCAATGCTTGCTTCCGCGATGAATAAATATTAACTTCAGCCGCTTGCGCAAAAGAACCTGCTAATGTGCTGGCACTGATAATGGCAGCCATTGCAAGCTTGAGGGGAGTAATTTTTATTGCCATATTCAAACCTCTTACTAATAATTCGCGTAGATTACATACTTAAGTGTATCAAAATTAAAATTTAATGATAGCCATTCTCATTTGAGTGGGTGTCAATGTCAAATAAAATAATAGAGCAGATGCTCATACTTTACTGGAGACCCTATGTCTGACTTATCCATGTTAGCGCTTATCGGTGTGCTATCGATTTGTTGCCAATGGTTAGCCTGGCGCATTAAACTGCCGGCGATTTTGCCGCTGCTGGTGTGTGGCCTCTTAGTGGGACCTACGTTAGGTTGGCTACAGCCCGATCAGTTATTCGATCATTTGTTATTCCCTGTGGTTTCCTTAGCTGTTGCGGTTATTCTTTTTGAAGGCAGTCTAACGCTTAAGTTTGATGAAATTCGTGGTCATGGTCGTATGGTGACCAACCTCGTCAGCATTGGGATGGTGGTTACTTGGATAACCATCAGTGTCGCGACGCACTTTATTATGGATTGGCGTTGGGAGATTGCATCGCTGTTTGGCGCATTGGTGGTGGTAACCGGACCGACGGTGATACAGCCAATGATCCGCTCAATTCGACCGATTAATAAGTTAGCCAATATTTTGCGCTGGGAAGGCATTATTATTGACCCACTGGGCGCCTTACTCGCAGTATTGGTCTATGAATTTATTATCGCCAGCCAAGATGTCGCAATGCTACACGCGTTGCAGGCTTTTGCGAAAACTATCGGGATCGGTTTCTTCTTTGGTTGGGCGGCGGCTAAGCTGCTAGGCCTCGCGCTAGGTCGAGGTTGGTTCCCGCATTACTTACAGAATGTCGCGACCCTGACCATCGTTTTGGGTGTTTTTGCATTGTCGAATGCCATTCAACATGAATCCGGTCTACTCACCGTCACCGTTATGGGGATGGCGATGGCGAATACCAAAAATCTTAATCTTGATGAGATTTTGGAGTTCAAAGAAACCCTCTCTGTGCTGTTGATATCGGCATTGTTTATTCTACTCGCTGCGCGATTGGATTTTGCTGATTTTGATGCCTTGGGTGTGCCGTCTATTATTTTACTCGCTGTCATTATGTTCCTTGTGCGTCCATTAAGCGTATGGCTGTCAGCTATCGGCACCGAGTTGCGCTTTAAGGATAAGTTGCTACTGTCGTGGATTGCTCCCAGAGGTATTGTTGCCGCAGCGGTATCGGCTTTGTTTGCGTTGAAGATGGAACAGTCGGGATGGACGGATGCATCGGCTATCGTGCCCTTGGTGTTCTTAGTCATCATGACAACGGTGGTGTTACAAAGCTTAACCGCTAAACCGCTAGCGCGACTGCTTGGATTAATTGAACCTCCGGCGCGTGGATTCTTGATTTTTGGTGCCAACCAGATGGCACGTGCGGTGGCATCGGTTCTGAAAGAACATGAAATCCCAGTCCGGTTGGCTGATACCAACTGGGAGAATATCCGTCTTGCGCGGATGGATAACTTACCTGTTTACTTTGGTAATCCCGCTTCGGAACATGCTTCGAATAATATCGACTTAACTGGTATTGGCCGCTTATTGGTGATGTCACCGTATAAGCAGCTCAACCCGCTGGTTTCTGTTTATTACCAGGACTGGTTTGGCAGTTCAAAAGTCCACGGCTTGAATAGTGGCGAGTCGGATTTCAGAGCTAGCCATCAGTTATCCGAAAACTATAAAAATACGCTCAATTTGTTTGGCGATAGCATTACTTACTCTAAATTGGCGAGTTTGCACTTCCAAGGTGCCAAAGTTAAGTCAACGCCGATTACTGAAAACTTTGGTTTTGAAGAGTATCAACAACAGTATGGTGCACGTGCGGTACCGATGTTTGCGTTGGATGATCAGAAAAAGATCCATATCTTTACGACTGAGCGCGAGCTTAAACCAGCACCGGGTTGGGTTGTTATTGCAATGATCACACCGGAGAAAAATACGGATGAGGGAGGCGAGTAACGCCGAGGATGTGCGAGTTTGTCCCGATTGCGATCAGATCAATTGGGTTAGTGGCCGCACATCCATTCGTTGTAAGCGTTGTGGCCACCTTCTTGGTGGTCACCCGCTGAGTGCTCAACACACGCTTGCGCTGATCATCGCTGCACTTATTTTACTCATCCCCGCGACAGAAATGACCTTTGTTGGTTACCGTGTTTCCGGTCAAGGTCAGCAAATCACGCTCCTTGACAGTAGCTTGACGTTATCTGCCTTTCATGAACAGTGGTTAGCGATTGTGGTGCTTCTTTCGGTGGTGATTCTACCGGCGCTTTTTTTGCTTGCTTCTGGCGTCATCCTTATTTGGCATAATCGAACTCACTATAAAATGGGACGCTGGCTGGTGCGAGCGGTTAAGTACATTCGCGTTTGGATGATGGCCGATGTGTTTTTGATTGGTGCGCTGATCAGTTTTATAAAATTAGCGGGCTATGCCACGATCGACTTTGGTTTTGGCGTGATTGCGTTCGCTGGCTTCGTGACGTTGTTGATGATGGTGGTTGATCGTATGAAGCGTCATCCATTATGGCCTGCGGATGAACGGGCGGTTAATTACCGTGCCATCGTCGGTGAAAGTGCGCGACAACATCAGGTGGTGGGATGTCCGGTCTGTTATGCGGCGAACCCAGCGCATCAGACGACATGCTGGCGTTGTCACGAACCCCTTTGGACTGTTCAATTTCGGCGCACTTCGCTGACGTTCGCGTTGTTGCTTGCGGCAGCATTAATGCTTATTCCTGCTCAGGTGTTGCCCATTATGGAGACCGTGGCGCTGGGTTCGACACAACCTCAAACCATCGTAGGAGGCGTATTATCGTTGTGGCAAAGCGGCGATATACCGATTGCGATTATTGTATTTGTCGCGAGCCTGGTCATTCCAATCGCTAAAATCCTTATTTTGGCGACACTCGCTATCTTGGCACGACAGGATACTTCAAAGCGCCCTAAAAGCGCGCTATGGTTGTACCGTATAACCGATTGGATCGGGCGTTGGTCGATGATCGATATCTTTGTTGTCGCAGTACTTGTTGCTTTAGTAAGAAACGGCGCCTTGATGTCGGTTTACCCGGGACATGCCGCAATCGCTTTCGCCAGTACAGTCATACTCACCATGCTGGCTGCGATGAGCTTTGATACCCGACAATTTTGGGTAAGGAAATCAACTGAATGACACATTGGACACGCAAACTTGCTTCACCGATTTGGCTAGTACCGATTCTGGCTGCGTTTATTGCCGGCTGGATGGTGTGGCAAGAGCGTGATCAGAGCGGGCCGGAAATTACTGTCCAAATAAAGGACGCAGAAGGCCTGCAAGCAGGAAAAACAGCGGTGCGAGTGCGTAATGTTGATGTCGGTCAGGTCACTCAGATCACATTATCGGACAATTTTGAGGCCGCTGAATTACATATTGAAATGAACGCCGGCACAGCGGACATGTTAGTCGAGGACTCCCAGTTCTGGGTGGTCAAACCGCGTATCGGGCGGCGTGGCATCTCTGGCCTTAACACCTTGCTGTCGGGCGCTTATGTTCAGCTCGAACCGGGCGAGTCGTCGCAGTCGCGCAATCATTTTACCGCGCTTGAGCAACCGCCAGTAACGGATGCGGATACGGACGGTAAACGTATTGTATTAGAGAGTGATAGTGCCGCTAATATTGTGGTGGGAGATAGCGTTCAATATCGTGGTGTTACCGTCGGTATTGTTGAACAAGTTGACTTCTCGGTTGAGGCGCGAGCAACGACCTACCATGTGTTCATTAAGTCCCCTTACGATGAGCTGCTAACCGAAAATACCCGTTTTTGGCTACAGCGCGGCGTGTCGTTCCGTTGGAAGCCGGATGGCGTGGACGTCTCCGTGGGATCGATAGAGTCGTTATTGGGGGCGGGCATCAGTTTTGGCGTACCTAATGGTCA
Organism: Idiomarina sp. T82-3; assembly: GCF_001577655.1. Lineage (NCBI taxonomy): Bacteria > Pseudomonadati > Pseudomonadota > Gammaproteobacteria > Alteromonadales > Idiomarinaceae > Idiomarina > Idiomarina sp. T82-3. The sequence goes on from NZ_LSBQ01000003.1 coordinate 15,770, forward strand.
GCCGTTAGGAAAGCCGCTGCAAGCGATGGCTGTTTTTGAGCTGTTTGCGAGCGAGGAAGAAGCCGAACAACAAGGATACTCACGGGGTATTGATTACGTGTTGTTGTTGGATGAGTCTGTCGATGGTTTGGCGGTCGGCTCGCCGGTCATGTTCAAGGGCATTCGCGTGGGAACTGTGGTCGAAGTACCTTTTCGTTGGCAACCGGATGAGAACTCCGGTCAACCCTTACGTTTGATTCCCGTATTGATACGCTATGAGCCTGATCGTCTAGAGGGCTTGGTCGCTTCAACGGAATTAGAGCAATGGCGACAACATTTGCAGCACTTTTTCGAACAAGGTCTGCGCGCTTCGATTCGCGCCTCGAATATTTTGACCAATACGTTGTACGTGGACTTGCGCTTCTATCCCGATGAGGAAGCGATAAAGCAAGACACCTTCGCGGGTTACCCTGTGATGCCGACGATAGTAAGCAACTTTAGTAGGCTCGAAGAGAAGCTCAATTCGATTTTGGATACCTTAAATAGTTTACCTCTGAATCAAAGTGTTAATCAGTTTACTGAAGCGATGGCATCCACGGATGAAACCGCTGAAGAAATAAAAGTGCTCACTGAGCAATTGAAAAAGATTGTTGCGCAACCTGGTTGGGAAGCGCTACCGCAATCTTTAGCGCAGTCCGTTGAGCGGCTTAACAGTATCCTCGCTGATTTTGATGCCGGCTCAACAAACAGAGAACAGTTAGAGCGAACGCTACAAAACCTTGAGCGTATGTCACGAGACCTCCAACCATTAGTCGAAACGCTTCGACGTAAGCCCAATGCATTATTGTTTAATACGGAAACAGAAAATGATCCAGAGCCTAAAGCAAAAGATTAATGTGCTATGCATTGCCGTCAGCACGGTGCTGCTTGTCTGCGCTTGCAGTGCGGTACCTGCCGATCAGGTAAAACACTATCGACTGCCTCATTTAAATCAGTCAAGCAACGGCTATTGCGATGCTCAATCGCGTCGTGTGCGTATTGACGCTGGCATTGGACAAGATGGTGTGATGGTTCAAAAATCAGATTTACTGATGGTGGAAGCTAAGAATAATCGTTGGTTAGGTGGCTTGGATTCGCAGCTACAGAATAGTTTGCAGCGGCGATTAACGGAGCAATGTGGGCAGACGCTGCAACTATCGCTCATGCAATTTTACGGTAATAATCAGGGGGAAGCCGTGGTGGCTGGCTATTGGCATTACCGTGCTGAGTCGAACGATGTTTTGAGTGGTCACTTTGAACAAAGAATTCCTCTCTCGAGCGACGGCTACGATGGCTTAGTGCGTGCACTTGATCGAGCATGGTTAGCCAGTTTGGACGAAATCGAGCAAGCCATTAATAACCAGTAACCATTGATATCGGCATCAATGGAATACGGCTGAAGTATATAGGCGTAGTTGCTATACTCCTGTTAGACATATCTGATAGGAGTGTATCTGTGCATCCAGCATTGATTCGATTAGGGGTTCTCATTTTAGCTATGAACACGGTCGTGCTAACGGCTTGTAGTCCATCCTCTTCACGCACAATCGCGCAAAATAATCCAATTGCGCAACTCGATTTAAAACAGTTACCCAATGCTGAATGGCGTTTAAGTCGTGCCGTGATTGAGGTAAGCTTCTGCCGCGATCGCACCAATGAGGCGTTATTGGCAAGCGAGTCAGAACTTAATGGTTGGCGTTTAACGGGCGATATCAGTGCTTTTCCGCCTTACCGACAAGAAGGGTTAAACGCACTGAATGAAGTCATGGGTGAGCAACCCTTTATTCTGTATCAAATTGATGGTTCGGTGAGTGCCTCTCGCTATCGTTTAGCGATGCCTGCATCGAAATCCGCGGGGGCGGTGGCAGAGCAGGTGTTCCCTGCTGTTGCAACCTTAGCCGGATCCGAACGCGTGTGCTTAAGTGCAGTTGACGAAGGAGCGACGTACTAATGAGTCAAATTAAGCCAATGATTGAGAATGCGCTTAAAAGTGCATTTCGACCCAAGTTATTAGATGTTAAAGATGAGAGTTACATGCATGCAGCGGGTGCTGATGCACAGTCACACTTTAAAGTGACTATCGTAAGCGATGAATTTGAGGGTAAGCGACTGATTCAGCGTCATCGTTCAGTGAATCGCGTGTTGGCCGAGGTACTTGGGCAGATACATGCTTTGGCGTTGCATACGTACACCGAGAAAGAGTGGCAAGCGCAGGGGCAGGCGCCTGATTCTCCTCATTGTATGGGCGGAGGCGGTTCAGTTTAAGCAGGTAAGATATGTTCTTGATAGCAGAACCCGTACAATAGCGAAAAATTTAAATTAGGGAATCACTATGATCATAAAACCAAAAATTCGTGGATTTATTTGCACCAACGCACACCCGGTAGGCTGTGCAGAAAACGTTCATCGTCAAGTGGAGTTTGTTAAGCAACAAGGCTCAGTTGCTGGCGGCCCGAAAAATGTTTTGGTCGTGGGTTGCTCAACAGGATATGGGTTGGCATCACGAATCACCGCCGCTTTTGGCAGCGGTGCACATACGTTAGGTGTGTGTTTTGAGAAGGAGCCTACCGAAAAGCGTACGGGTACTGCGGGTTGGTATAACACGGCGGCGTTTCATCAAGAGGCTGAAAACGCCGGCCTGCAATACCACAGTATTAATGGCGATGCGTTTTCTGATGAAATCAAACAAGAGACCATCGATTACATCAAGCAAAACATGGGCAAAATTGACCTGGTTGTTTACAGCTTGGCGTCGCCAAAACGTAAAGACCCAGAATCAGGTGAGGTGTATAGTTCGACACTGAAACCCGTAGGACAGGCTTATACCACCAAGACTTATCATACCGACAAAGATGAGGTGCATGATATTTCGCTCGAGCCGGCTAACGACGAAGAAATCGCCAACACCGTTAAAGTCATGGGTGGCGAGGACTGGGAACGTTGGATTAAACAATTGCATGATGCCGGTGTACTCGCCGAGGGTTGTCAAACCACCGCTTATACTTATATTGGCAAGAAATTAACGTGGCCGATTTATGGTCATGCCACTATTGGTCGAGCTAAAGAAGATTTAGACCGTGCCGCAGCAGCGCTTCGTGAGCAATACAGTGATATTGACCTGTCTGCCTATGTGTCTTCTTTAAAAGCGTTAGTGACACAAGCAAGTTCCGCTATCCCTGTGATGCCCCTTTATATCTCGCTCATTTATCGCGTAATGAAAGAAGAGGGGACTCATGAAGGCTGTATTGAGCAGATTTATCGCTTGTTCACCGAGGGCTTGTATCAGGACAATCCAACTTTAGATGAGGCGGGGCGACTGTATATGAATGGTTACGAAACCAACGAAAAGACCCAAGCCAAAGTGGAAGCCCTGTGGGATCAGGTGACACAAGACAATTTCCATGAGCTGGCTGACTATGCGGGCTATCACCAAGACTTCCTGCGCCTGTTTGGCTTTGGTTTTGACAACGTCGATTACGACGCAGATGTAAATCCCAAAGTAAACTGGTAAGCGGAGTGTAAAAAGTGTTAAAATCCAGACGATAAGTGTGGATTACGTTTTCTAGTCACTGGTATCGGTTTTACTAGAAGTGAGCCCTTATCAGTAACTTATTGATTTCTCAGGTTTCCAGTTATTATAGCTGGTTGTGATGAATCTTCCCTAACGAGTAGTGCAAACGCATATGATTACGATCAAAAAAGGGCTGGATATCCCAATTAAGGGTGCTCCCCAGCAGCAACTATCCGACGGTAAGGCCGTGACGACGGTCGCTACCTTGGGTGAAGAGTATGTCGGTATGCGCCCGACCATGCACGTGAAAGTGGACGATCGTGTAAAAAAAGGTCAGGTGATTTTCGAAGATAAAAAGAATCCAGGCGTGAAATACACTGCCCCTGGCGCAGGTAAGGTGAAAGACATCCTTCGTGGTGCTCGCCGTGTGCTGCAGGCAGTTGTAGTTGAGCTTGATGGCGATGAGCAAGTGACCTTTGAGTCGTTTGACAGTGCCAAGCTTGATGGTTTGGGTCGCGAAAAAGTGCAAGAGATTCTAGTCGAATCGGGTCAATGGCCAGCATTGAGAACGCGCCCATTCAGCAAAGCACCTGCTTTAGACGCTGAAGCTACCGCAATCTTCATCAATGCAATGGACACGAATCCATTGTGTGGCGATCCGACTGTTTATATTAATGAGCATAAACAAGCATTCATCGATGGTTTGAAAGTGCTTTCAAACCTGACTGAAGGCAAATTGTTTGTGGTTAAAGCTGCCGATGCAGAAGTGGATATCGGCGACACTAACGCACAGTTAGAGTCGTTCAGTGGTCCACACCCAGCCGGATTGGTGGGTACTCATATGCATTTCTTGAACCCAGTCAGCTTGAAGCGTCCCGCTTGGCATATTGGTTATCAAGACGTGATTGCCTACGGTAAGCTGTTTACAACGGGTGAAATTTTCACCGAGCGCTTCGTTGCGTTAGCGGGTGAAGGTGTTAAAGAACCTCGGTTGTTACGTACCCGTTTAGGTGCTGATATCGTTGATTTAACAGACGGTGAGCTTGCCGGTGACAACAACCGCGTTATTTCCGGTTCTGTATTGAACGGTCACACAGCAGATGATGCGCATCGTTGGTTGGGTCGTTTCCACAATCAGGTGAGTGTTATTCCAGAGGGCAATCATAAAGAATTGTTCGGCTGGATCCGCCCTGGTTCAGATTTACACTCGGTCACGCGTGCTTATGCGGGCCACTTCAATCCGAAGAAGCTATTCAGCATGACCACTTCATTGAATGGGTCTGCGCGCTCAATGGTACCGATTGGTAACTACGAACGCGTGATGCCGCTGGATATCGTACCAACGCTATTATTGCGTGACTTATTATCAGGCGATACTGATGAAGGTCAGCAACTTGGCTGCTTGGAGCTGGATGAGGAAGATCTGGCATTGTGTACCTACGTATGCCCTGGAAAGTATGAATACGGACCAGTGTTGCGAGACTGTCTCACTAAGATTGAGAAAGAAGGCTAACCATGAGCTTGAAAGATACACTCGAGCGTATTGAGCCGCAATTTGAAAAAGGCGGCAAATACGAGAAGTGGTACGCGCTTTACGAAGCGGTAGCCACTATTCTTTATACACCAGGTACGGTGACTAAGTCGACGACTCACATTCGTGATCGTATCGACTTAAAACGCATCATGATCTTGGTATGGATGATGACATTCCCAGCGATGTTCTGGGGTATGTATAACGTGGGTAACCAAGCCGCGATGGCGTTGGCTGAAGGTTATCAATTAGGTGACGCATGGCAGGTGGGCTTATTCCACTTGTTGGGTGGCGACTTTGGCGGCGATGCTGGCTGGGGCACTAAGATGTGGTACGGCGCGTGCTGGTACCTACCTATCTATGCGGTGACGTTTATTGTTGGTGGCTTCTGGGAAGTACTCTTTGCATCTGTGCGTAAGCACGAAGTAAACGAAGGCTTCTTCGTCACCTCGGTACTGTTCTCGTTGATCCTGCCTGCGACCACGCCGCTTTGGCAAGTTGCACTTGGTATCACCTTTGGTGTTGTCATTGGCAAGGAAATCTTCGGCGGTACGGGCCGTAACTTCTTGAACCCTGCGTTAACAGGTCGTGCATTCTTGTACTTTGCTTATCCAGCAAGTATGTCGGGCGACTCTATCTGGACTGCTGTTGATGGCTTCTCTGGTGCTACTAACCTAGGTAAGGCGGCGATGGGTCAAATCGACTACAGCAACACCGCACTTTGGTGGGACGCTTTCTTAGGTAACATCCAAGGTTCAGTGGGCGAAGTCTCAACTCTGATGATTTTGATTGGTGGTCTTGCACTGATTTACTTCCGTATCGCTTCTTGGCGCATCGTCTCAGGCGTGTTCCTCGGTATGGTCGTATTCTCAAGCCTGCTTAACCTGATTGGTAGCGACACCAACCCAATGTTTGCAATGCAGTGGTACTGGCACTTAGTACTGGGTGGTTTTGCCTTTGGTATGATGTTTATGGCAACCGATCCGGTATCAGCGTCATTTACGAACAAGGGTAAGTTTGCCTACGGTTTCTTGATTGGTTTCATGACCGTGATGATTCGTGTCGTCAACCCGGCGTTCCCTGAAGGCATCATGCTGGCAATCTTGTTCTCGAACGTCTTTGCACCATTGTTTGACTACTTCGTAGCACAAGCCAACATTAAACGGAGGTTAGCACGTAATGTCTAAGAAGAATGAAAGTTTAGGCAAAACGGTCGGTGTAGTGCTGGCGCTGTGTTTGGTTTGTTCTATCGTTGTATCAGGTGCGGCGATTGGTCTTAAACCAATGCAAGAGCGCAACGCTGCGCTAGCTATGCAGGAAAACATCCTTGATGCAGCCGGTATTCTAGAAAAAGGTATGGATGTGCCAGCTGTTTATAAAGAGCGCATTCAACCACTGGTTGTGAGTCTGAAAGACTATCAAGTCATGCAGGATGTTAACCCATCAGACTTTGATAACCGTAAAGCGGCGGGCGATCCTGAGCGTAGCACTAAACTACCAAAATCAGATGACCCTGCTGGCTTGGGTACGCGCGAAAATATGACCGAAGTTTACCTTATCAAAGACGGTAACGGTGGCACCAATGGCGCCGTGTTACATATCCGTGGTCAAGGTCTTTGGGGTACTATGTACGGCTTAATCGCGCTTGAAGACGACTTTAATACAGTTAAAGGCGTTAAATTTTACGAGCACTCGGAAACACCTGGTCTCGGTGGTGAAATCACCAACCCGGCTTGGGTTAAAACTTGGCAAGGTAAAGAGCTCTATGGCGATGACGGTCAAGTCCAATTCGACTTGGTGAAGGGCGGCGCTTCAGGCGAACACGAAGTAGACGCGCTGTCGGGTGCAACGTTAACCAGTAACGGTGTAGACGCACTGATTCAATTTTGGATGGGCGACGACGCCTACGGTCCGTTACTCGACAAATTGCGCAAAGGAGAGCTGACCAATGGCTAATGCAAAAGAAGTGAAGTCCGTACTCTTTGGACCGATATTTGCAAACAACCCAATTGCGTTACAGATCTTAGGTATCTGTTCAGCATTGGCGGTCACATCAAAAATGAGCAATACACTGGTTATGTGTATTGCTTTGACCGCGGTTGTTGCGTTTTCAAACTTTTTTATCTCGATTATCCGAAACCACATCCCTTCGAGCGTACGTATCATCGTTCAGATGACCATCATCGCGAGTTTGGTTATCGTGGTTGACCAAGTGCTGCGTGCTTACGCATACGAAATCTCGCGCGAGCTTTCGGTATTTGTTGGCTTGATTATTACCAACTGTATCGTTATGGGTCGCGCCGAGGCGTATGCAATGAAAAGCAGTCCAGGCATGTCGTTCTTAGATGGTATCGGCAATGGCTTAGGCTATTCATTAGTATTGCTCGTCGTTGGTTTTGTGCGTGAACTATTTGGTTCAGGTAGCCTGTTTGATGTGCAGATCTTACCTTTGGTTTCAGAAGGCGGTTGGTATGAGCCTGTGGGCTTGTTGTTAATGCCACCGAGCGCATTCTTTATCATTGGCGGATTTATCTGGGTACTGCGTACCTTCCGCACTGAACAAGTCGAACCTAAGGAGTAAGCACAATGGAACAGTATATTAACCTGTTTATTCGTGCCGTATTCATTGAGAACTTGGCACTGTCATTCTTCTTAGGTATGTGTACCTTTTTGGCGGTATCTAAGAAAGTTAAAACGGCTTTTGGTCTGGGTGTAGCGGTTATTGTTGTATTGGGTATTTCGGTACCTGCTAACAACCTTATCTATCACAACATTCTTGCACCTGGCGCGTTGGGCTGGGCAGGATTTCCTGACGCAGACCTGAGCTTCTTGCGTTTCTTGACCTTTATCGGTGTTATTGCAGCGATTGTCCAGATTCTAGAAATGGCGTTGGACAAATTTGTGCCTGCACTTTACAACGCGCTCGGCATTTTCTTGCCGCTGATCACGGTGAACTGTGCCATCTTTGGTGGTGTATCGTTCATGGTAGAGCGTGATTATAACTTCGGTGAGTCGGTTGTTTACGGCATCGGAAGTGGCGTGGGCTGGGCACTTGCAATTGTTGCTTTGGCCGCAGTGCGTGAGAAACTGAAATACGCCGATGTGCCTGATGGCCTACGTGGTCTCGGTGCAACGTTTATGTCAGTGGGTCTGATTGGTTTGGGCTTTATGTCGTTTTCCGGCGTATCTCTATAACCAGTGTGTTGAATCGATAAAAGTTAAAGGTACGAATCGATGGATATTCAACTGATTTCACTCAGTGTAGCGATGTTCACCATCATCGTACTAATTTTGGTCGCGATTATTATGTTTGCGAAATCAAAATTGGTACCTCAGGGTGATGTGGAAATCCTGATTAACGACGACGAAGACAAGAAAATCGTGACCCAGCCTGGCACTAAATTGTTGGGCGCACTCGCCAATGCTGGTATCTTCGTTTCGTCTGCGTGTGGTGGTGGTGGTTCATGTGGCCAGTGTCGCGTAACCATTAAAGACGGCGGTGGCGATATTCTACCGACCGAGCTCGACCACATTACTAAGAAAGAAGCGCGTGAAGGCGTGCGCTTGTCTTGCCAAGTCAATGTTAAGCAAGACATGAAAATTGAATTGCCAGAAGAAGTCTTTGGTATTCGTAAATGGGACTGTGTTGTTAAATCAAATGATAACGTGGCGACCTTTATTAAAGAGTTCGTTGTACAGTTGCCAGAAGGCGAAGAAGTACCGTTCCGTGCCGGTGGTTATATTCAAATCGAATGCCCGCCGCACCACGTGAAGTATAAAGACTTTGATATCGGTCCAGAATACCGTGGCGATTGGGAACGCTTTGGCTTCTTAGATGTTGAGTCTAAAGTCGACGAAGAAGTGGTACGTGCATACTCCATGGCGAACTACCCTGACGAGAAGGGTATCATCATGCTGAACGTACGTTGCGCAACACCGCCACCGAACGATTTGAGCTTGCCAGCAGGTAAGATGTCTTCATACATCTTTAGCTTGAAGCCAGGTGATAAAGTGACAATTTCAGGACCGTTTGGTGAGTTCTTCGCGAAGGAAACTGAAGCGGAAATGGTCTTCGTTGGTGGTGGTGCAGGTATGGCGCCGATGCGTTCACATATCTTTGACCAACTGCGTCGCTTGAACACCGATCGTAAGATCTCGTTCTGGTACGGTGCACGTTCTAAACGTGAGATGTTCTACACCGAAGACTTTGACATGCTAGAAGAAGAAAATGACAACTTCGAATGGCACGTTGCATTGTCGGATCCGCAGCCTGAGGACGATTGGGATGGCGACACAGGCTTTATCCACAACGTTCTATATGAGCGCTATCTGAAAGATCATGATGCGCCAGAAGACTGTGAATTCTACATGTGTGGTCCACCAGTGATGAACGCTGCGGTCATCAACATGCTCAAAGAGTTGGGCGTCGAAGATGAAAACATTATGTTGGATGATTTCGGTGGCTAATTAATGAACGTTTCTACAGTGAAACATGCATTAGCAAGCAAACTGTGGCTAGCCCTTTTGGGGCTAGCCTTTTTGGTTTCTTGCTCTGATGCGCCGCGTGTTATCAAAATGCAGGGCGCGACCATGGGAACCAGCTATCACATTACTGTGTTTAGTAAGGATCCTCGCTATGGTAAAGAAGAGATTCAGCGTCGTGTGGATACGGTGTTGGAGCAGGTCAATGCTCAGATGTCGACTTATGATCCTACATCAGAGTTGTCGCTATTTAACCAGCACCAGTCGACTGACCCTGTTGTGATTTCTCGCGCGCTGGAAAAAGTCGTTTCTCGCGCCATTGAGATTGCCGATGAAACGGATGGAGTGCTTGATGTAACTGTCGGACCTTTGGTGAACCTGTGGGGGTTCGGCCCGCAGAATCGTCCCGAGCAAACGCCAACAGCGGCACAGCTGGAACAAATCGAAGCTTATGTGGGCTATAAAAAACTCGCGATTGAGAACCATCAGTTGAGTAAGTCGCATCCTAAGGTTTATGTCGACTTATCGACTATTGCCAAAGGCTACGGCGTTGATAGGGTCGCGAGTTTGCTAGAAGACCTTGGGATCAGTCAGTACCTGGTTGAAATCGGTGGCGAAATCGTCGCTTCGGGTGGTAAGCCTGATAATGAGCCTTGGCGCCTCGCAATAGAAAAACCGGTTTCTACGGAACGTGCGGTGCAAGAAGTTGTCTCATTTAAAGAGGGCGCGTTAGCTACCTCCGGTGACTACCGAAATTTTTATGTTGAAGATGGACGTCGGTACTCGCATATTATTGACCCAAGAACTGGCGAGCCGATTCAACATAAACTGGTTTCAGTGAGCGTTTATGCTGATGATTGTATGTCTGCAGACGCCTATGCGACCGCACTCATGGTCATGGGACCCGAGCGCGCCAAAGCGTTTGCTCAGCAACATAAGCTGGCGGTGATGCTCGTATTTAAAACCGATGACGGTTTTCAGGAGTTTGTCAGTCCACAGTTTGAGCCTTTGCTGCAAAAAACGCACTAAGGACTGAGAAGGAGTACTCATGCAAACATTTTTACTGGTATTTGTTCTATTTGTGGTTGTCGTATTGGCAATGGCAGTCGGTTATATCATGCAGAAGAAGTCCATTTCGGGAAGTTGCGGTGGTATCGGCGCACTCGGGATGGAAAAAGCCTGCGACTGTGACGAACCGTGTGACAAGCGAAAAGATCGTATGCGTAAAGAAGCGCAATGGAAAGAAAACGAAATTCGTTGACCCTCAACAGTTATATCGTTATAACATTATGTGATTAGGGGCGCGGCAAGCGCCCTTGTTGTTTCGAAGGAGGGCTCTCAGTGAAACCGTTTGCACTAAATAGCGACAGTAAAGAAATTTATCTCGATTGCAATGCCACCACTCCTGTACTTCCGCAAATTGCGGATGCGGTGTCGCATACGATGGAGACGATATTTGGCAACCCCAGCAGCAGCCATGTGACCGGCCTCAAAGCGCGCTATATCCTCGATACAACTCGTCAGCTTGCCCGTCGTGTCGTCGGCGCATCTTCTGGTAAACTGATTTTTACGAGTGGTGCAACAGAGGGTATTCAAACGGCCGTCGTATCGGCGATTCGAGCGGCTGTCGATAACCCACAATCGCCACGTAGTTACCTCCTGTATGGCGCTACCGAACATAAAGCCGTGCCGCAGGCGCTGCAACATTGGAACCAGTTGCTCGGTCTTAATGCCGAGCTGAAAGCGATACCTGTGAATGAGCAGGGTATTCTTGACCATGAATTTATTGCGGAACATGTTGGACAGGCTGCAATGATATGCACCATGGCGGCTAATAATGAAACCGGTGTAAAGCAGGATCTGAGCGCACTTGAGCAGACTATTCGAACTCATGCGCCCGAAGTTCCTTGGATGGTCGATTGCGTACAGGCGCTCGGTAAGTTACCCCTTGCGCTCGACGATATCTCGATAGACTATGCGCCATTTAGCGGACATAAACTGTATGGCCCAAAAGGTATCGGTTTCATGGCGGTGCGCGAAAGTGCGCCGTTTACACCGCTTATTATCGGTGGTGGTCAGGAGTCAGGTTATCGCTCGGGTACAGAAAACTTGCCTGGTATCGCGGCGCTTCATGCACTGTTTGAATTGATGCTGGACCCGACGCAAACCACGTTTGTTGATCCGACAACGCTGGAGCACTATCGAGAGCAATTAGCGCGTACTTTGCGACAAGCTTTCCCGAGTATTGTATTTAACCATGACTTTTCGGTGTCGGTACCGACAACCCTTAATTTTTCGGTAAAAGGTGTTTCATCTAAAGATATTATGGATGTCTTGGATGCCAGTCATATCCGAGTGAGCTCTGGCTCCGCGTGTAGCTCGAAAGTGACGCGCAGTTTTGTGTTAGATGCGATGGGGTTAAGTGATTGGCAGAGTGAATCTGCGATTCGCATGTCATTTGGCCCAGCGACAACTCAAGCAACCGTTGATAAGGCGTGTGAGCGTATTCAATTGGTTGCTCAAGCGCTTCAACAGTCCTGTTTGATCGTGGCAGATACCAATAATGATCACGATGCGCAATTGGACGGTGTGGTTCAATTGAAGTATGACGATCATTGTTGTTATGTATTGATTGATCGAGAAGCCCGAGAAGTGGCTATTATTGATCCGCATCCCGCCTTAGCGGGCCGGTTAGAAAATCTTGTACGGTGTCAGAACTATGATGTACAAGGTGTATTGGTTAGCTCTGATGATAGCGATGTTCAACAAGCAGCATCGATGCTCCGGGCGATGTTGATCGGTGCTGAGCCGAACACCGATATGTGGGGTTGGCCTGAACATGCCATTGCAGGATGCGACGCGGTGCCGGCGGAGTGTGACTGCGGTGTTCAGGGTTGCTTGTCGGTCGGTCAACGACGTTTATTTAAACTCGGTGATGAATTGCCGACATTTTTACTGAGTGAGCCCGTCAAAGCCGCTGAGAGTTTGCGTGTTGATTTTGCGTTCTTAGGTGCACATCAAGCTATCCGTGATATTCAGCATTGTATTAGCGATACGACTTTGGTGTGTCCGCGCAAAGATGGCGAGCATCAATTGGTGTTAGCAAAGTCAATGCAAAGCGGTGCGGCGAGTATAGTTGAGGATACCCAAGCGTTATGGGAACGAGATGACATCACGATTATTGATGTACGTGAACGGCAAGAGCACGTTGTCGATGACTTACCGGCGCACGCGAGCGTCGTTAATGTTCCACTCACCGAAGCGATTCAGTTTATTCATGAGCATCCGCAGCTAAAATCGTCGCCTTTAGTATGTGTTTGCCGCTCAGGTCAGCGCAGCGGCGTGATGGCCGATGCGCTTACGCGATTAGGTTTTACTAAGGTACAACATTTGTCTGGGGGGCTTGCGCTGGCTTCCACACCAGTTTAGCAATGTAGCCTTCTTTACCCGCGAGCCAACATGCGGCATCACCGTGACACTGGATGTTCCAAATGTTGGCATCGCTGAGTTTATGCCATGTTTTACTTTGTAGATGAAATGCGGCAGCGCCCGAGGGGTTTGATGTGAGTAACCACTCTCCGTTATGGTCGACCTTATCAAGGCTGTATAACGTCCCGTCTAACGGCGGCTCTGGTAAAGCAGTAAACTTTCCTGACTGATAATGCCACAAGCGAGGCTGGTCATTTTGCTCTGCTTGCAGATGCCCACCAGCGATATAAAAGTTATCTTTACTTTCGGGATATACTGCAAAAATGCCAGCGCCAGGTCCTGATTGCATCGGCGTCTCGATAACATCAAAACGAATACCAAAACGGGCTTTAATGAGCACTCTTGCCACATCGGCATTGCCCGTCCCGATCATCCAAGTATCGTTGTGATAACGCACACAACTGCCGCTTGAGGCAAAGCCACCCTCGTTACTTTGCGGTTTTGCGCTCACTGCGCTGTTGGTTTTGATCCAGTTGCGGCCACTTGGACTGCGTACCATCCGCCATTCATCTCCTACGCTGTCCCCGGTAACCCAAGCTTCGCCCTGCGGTGAAATAGCCATGCAGTTTAAAAATGTATCGTTAGCGGCACCATAACGTAGGCGCCAATCGGCACCACCATTTTCCGTGAAGTAGATACGCGACTGACCATTGTCACCGATGCTGAGCGCGTAAGCACGTCGGTCGTCGATGGCTTCAATATCACGAAACTGCAAATCGCCGGGGCCCGGTTGTGAGTAGTCCCAACTGAAGCCCGCATCAGTTGAACGGGCGACACGGCCATCGACTCCGGATACCCAAATCGTGTTGCGACTTATCGGGCTGATGCCTATCCATTGTTGCGATTTAATCGATGTGACGACTTCAACTTTGGGCGGCTCCGGCGCATTAGACTGCGCGAAAACGGTCGTAGTAACAAAGGCGAAGGGCAACATTGATTTCTTGGCTATCGAAGCAATCATACTAACCTCAGGTTGCATTACTGTGCGTCAAAGCACAGATTATTCTCATTTTTACTATCATCGCCCATGAGATACAAATAAGTTGGCATAATATCTAACGCTGTCTTTAACGTTTTTGGATCTTCAGCCGGATACGCTTTAGAGCGCATCTTTGTACGGGTCGCTCCGGGATTTATGACGTTGGTGCGTACCGATGTGGTTTCATATTCATCCGCTATCACCTGTGCTAAGCCTTCAGTCGCAAACTTTGATACCGCATAGCTGCCCCAATAAGCGCGACCTTTACGACCTACACCCGATGACGTAAATACCACTGACGCAAATGGTGCTTTTTCTAATACCGGCATTAACGCCTGAGTCATTAGCATTGGGCCGGTGACATTGATTTGCAGCGCGTCATTCCAATCGTTTTCGTCAATATGAGTAAAGGGTGACAGAATCGAAAGAATACCTGCGTTGTGCAACACGCCGTCGAGATGGCCAAACTGCTGTTCGATGGTAGACGCCATGTCTTTATAGTGTTGTGCGGTAGCTCCTTTCAAATCGAGCGGCACAATCGCGGCCTGCGCATAACCGGCGGCTTCAATTTCGTCGTAGACAGCTTCAAGCTTGGCGGTGGTGCGGCCTAGTAGAATGACAGTCGCCCCATGTTGGGCAAAACTTAATGCGGCCTGGCGACCAATACCTTCACCTGCACCTGTGACCAATATCGTTTTGTTCGCCAGTAGATCAGCCGGCGCCTGATAGTCGTGTACCGTTTTGATTTGCATATTTACTTGATTCCATTGGACTGTTTGTAGATCGTTAAGCTATTGTACGTATATTCGAGTAACTTCTCAGCAAACGAATAGAATTTCTGGAAAAAACCTTTCATATTGATTCATACAGGTGTATAAAAATCGTTAAGCTGAAAGCGAATAACAATAATGCAAAAAAGGACTGGGGAATCCACATGAAAAAATTATTACTCCCATTGGCGATAGGCAGTGCCTTAGCACTTGTCGGCTGTGGTAGCGGTGACAGTGCACCGGTTTCTGAACAAGAAGTCAGTGTCGCAGCGACGCGTGTCGCTTTTGATCCGTCTAACAGTGTTATCCCTGTACCAACAAATATCCTATTGAGTGGTACAGTTGACGGCACCTTGAACATTCCAGTTGCCGATCCATCCGACATCAGTAATCCGCAAGTTGCTTTAAATGGTCTCGATGGTTGGGGCACTCACTCAACACTCACGTTTGATTTTTCTTTGCCGGTTGACGAAAACGGCGATTCTGTCACTGTGACGCCTGCTAGTTTGGAAGCGCAGGGTTCCATTCGTATTTTTGAAACGGTGCAGGGTGGAAGCGCAGTATCAGAAGCTTGTGCGGCGGCAAGCCCTGCGGCGGCATGTGCCGTTGTTGGGGAGCTTGAACACGGCACCGACTTTACCGTAAAAGCCGTTGATAGCAATACCGTGGCTATTGTTCCATTGCGTCCACTGAAGCCTAAAACCGGTTACATTGTCGCGTTAACAAATAATATCCAAGATTCTTTAGGTCGTGATGTAAAAGCCTCACAGACCTATACGCTGATGAAGCGTAATGCTGACGAGAACCCGGTGTCTGGTGATGCGTCGGCAGTGTCACTGCAACGTCTGATCAATAGCTACGAAGGCGCGCTTGGTCAATATGGTGTCGATACCGACGGCGTTATTTATACGTCGAACTTCACCACTCAATCCGTTGGGGACGTGCTAAACGTCACTAAACAGTTGCTTGCACAACAAATCGCAGCACAGAATCCACCTGCGTTGGTTGCGCAAAATCAGAGCGTTTCGCTTGCTCAGGTATTGCAAGGGAACGGTGTGACTGATCCGCAAACCCTACAAATTGCTGCAGCTGCGCGCGTTTACGGTGGTCAGGTTACATTACCTTACTACTCGCCACTGCCTTCTCAATCGAATCCTCAGGCACCCGTTAATGGACGCTGGCGCGCGCAGTGCGATAGCCCCGCTTCAATTTTAGGTGCGATTCAACAGGGTGTGATTGACCCCGCTGGTGCGGGCATTCCAGCCGGCGCTATTGAAGATCCCAGTTTGTTGTTGCCACCCAACGCTTGCTTTGATTTCCCTGGGGTTGATGAAGAGCGCCACTTAACTAAGTTTAACCCCGTACCAGAAAAGCAAGATGATGTTGATGTACCGGCATTTGTGACTATTCCAGACCTCGCCGTTGTTAATCAAATTCGTCAGGCACGCGGTATGCCAACGCTTGATGGGGTGCCAGCGGGCGGTTGGCCTGTGGTCATCTTCCAACACGGTATTACAGGTAATAAGTCGAACGCAGCGGGTATCGCCGGTTCGCTAGCTGCTGCCGGTTTCGCGACGGTAGCGATTGATCATCCGTTACATGGTGACCGTGGCTTTGATTTGAACAATGATGGTACCGATGAAATCAATGCATCGGACAACGTGACTGCGTACATGAATCTGTCTAACTTATTAGCGGCTCGTGACAACGTTCGTCAGTCGATTGCTGATTTGATGGGTCTTCGTGTCAGCTTGAATTATTTCCAAGCAAGCGATGGCGCGCAGATAAACGGTCAAAAAGTGTTCTTCGTTGGTCACTCGCTAGGTGCTATCGCTGGTGTTGGCTTTACGGGTATCACTAATACACCGTTCCCTGAACAGTCGCCTCTCAGCGCACTGAATGGTCAATTTGCTGTACAAGCCACCTCACTGGCTATGCCAGGTGGCAGTGTTGCTAACTTCTTGCTTGCATCTCCGGCGTTTGAGAAAACAATTAAGAGCCAGTTGCTTTACTCAGGTAGCGAAGAGTTTGCCGCTGCGGTAAACGCTCAAGCAGAGCAGGCGGGTATTATTCCTGGCGGCGAAGGCTTCGACGCATTATTAGCGCAAGTTTATGATGGCTTTATTGCGCAAGCCTCTGAAGCTCAATTGGCGCAGATTAACTCAACCTTTGAACAGTTTGCTTTTGCAGCGCAGTCGGTATTGGATTCTGCGGATCCGATCAACTACTCAGCAGCGGTTGTCGCGAATGACTCACCTGTTCACCTGATTGAGGCGGTCGGTGATAGCGTAATTCCGAATAATGTAGCTGGTAAGCCGTTAGCAGGTACTGAGCCACTGATTCGTTTGATGGGCTTGCCGAGTGTATCAGCGACAGTGACTTCAAGCGATGGAACGCCTGTATCCGGCGCGGTTCGTTTCCCAGAGGCGACTCATGGTTCAATTGTTGACCCATCTGCTTCACCTGCTTCAACGCAAGAAATGCAAACGCAGATCTTCAGCTGGTTTGGTTCGGGAATGTTACAACTTCCTGTAACCAACGAAGAAGTGGTACAGTAAGCGACTGGTAATGAGTCGACTAAACTGAACGCAGACATTTGCGTATAATAAAGGCCAGCAACTTTGCTGGCCTTTTGTTTTGGAAATAGGAGAAGTTATGGAGTTTCTCGCCGATATTGGTGGCTTTATTATAAAAGCAGGTGTCATCGTTGTCGCACTTGTAATTATTTTAGGTGTTGTGGCACAGACTGCACAAAAGCAAAAGCGCGGTAAGGGTGAGCTTGATGTCACTGACGTGTCGAAAGAACTTAATGAAATGCGAGATAGCTTGCGTATTGAGCTTCTTGACGGTAAGGCGCAGAAAAAAGCACAAAAAGCGCTGAAGAAGGCCCGTAAAGGCGAGCACAGTCCGCAGTCAAAACTGTTTGTTATTGACTTTAAAGGCTCGGTTGATGCCAAAGAAGTTGATAGCCTCAAGCGTGAAGTAAATGCGATCGTTAGTATCGCGACTGATCAGGATGAAGTGCTTGTTCGCTTAGAGAGCGGTGGTGGTGTTGTCCACGGCTACGGTTTGGGGGCTGCACAGCTACAACGACTGATTGACCATGGTTTAAAGGTGACTATCGCGGTTGATAAAGTCGCTGCTAGCGGTGGTTATATGATGGCCTGTGTGGGCAATAACATTCTATCGGCGCCGTTTGCGTTCATCGGTTCGATTGGTGTGGTTGCGCAACTACCGAATGTCAACAAGTGGCTTAAAAATCATGATATCGACATTGAGCAGATCACGGCTGGTGAATATAAGCGAACATTAACGGTACTGGGTGAGAACACCGAAGAAGGACGTCGTAAATTCAAGCAAGACTTAGAGTCGATCCATCACCAGTTCAAAGAGCATGTCCAGCGTCACCGTCCTGAATTAGATATAGAAAAAGTGGCCACGGGAGAAGTTTGGACAGGTACTGAAGCGCTTGAATTGGGTCTGGTTGATGAGGTGATTACCAGCGATGCGTGGATGTTGAAGCAATTGGACACACACCGTATTCTTAAAGTGGAATACAGTATTAAGAAACCGCTCAGCGAACGTTTTGCAAAAGGCGCCGCGACGTTGGTCAATACGCTGAAATCTTCGTTTACACGCAGCGACGTGTAACCACTCGGCAGTTGCTGTGCGTTTAACGCATGGTAACTACCCCTTGATTTGCTTTTCTGCTAGGCTATGGCGGTTTTTTTAGTCCGATAGATAACAACAAGGACGCTTATGAGCGATAATAAAAAATTAAGTCTGACGACCCGCATTGTCATCGGTATGGTGGCAGGTATCGTGCTGGGTATGGCGCTACGCTATTTTGCAGGTGATTCGGCATGGGTCGATAGTTATTTGACCAATGGTTTGTTTAATGTCATTGGTCAAATATTTATCACATCATTGAAGATGCTAGTGGTACCACTTGTGTTGGTGTCCTTGGTAGTGGGCACGTGCTCGTTAAGTGATCCAAGCAAATTGGGACGTTTAGGCGGTAAAGCGGTCGGTATGTATTTAATAACCACCGCTATTGCGATTTCGATTGCTATTTTCTCGGCGATTTTGATTCAACCCGGTAGTGGTGTCGAACGTGCAAGTGACGCGACCTTTGAGCCCTCTGAGGCGCCTTCGTTGTCGCAAGTGATTATTGATCTATTCCCGGATAACCCAATTACTGCGATGGCAGAAGGCAATATGCTGCAGATTATCGTGTTTGCCTTATTACTGGGTATCGCGATGGCATTGGTAGGGAAGCCTGGGGAGCGCATCAAGGGCCTGTTTGAGGACTTTAATGAAGTCATCATGAAGCTAGTGGTGATTTTGATGAGCATTGCGCCTTATGGTGTTTTCGCTTTGATGGCTAAGCTCTTCACCGAAACCGGACTGGGCATGATATCCAGTCTGGCGAAGTACTTCTTCTTAGTGCTCATCGTGTTACTGATTCATGGGTTTATTATTCATCCATTCTTATTAGGCGTGCTGGCGCGTGTTAAACCGGGCATCTTTATTCGGAAAATGCGTGATGCACAACTCTTTGGTTTTAGCACTGCCAGTAGTAACGCGACCATGCCGATTACGCTTGAAACCGTGACTAAGCGTTTAGGCGTGAGTAACTCTGTCGGTTCGTTTACCGTGCCGCTTGGAGCAACCATTAATATGGATGGCACTGCCATCATGCAGGGCGTGGCGACGGTATTCATCGCCCAAGTGTATGGACTGGATCTGTCAGTCGCTGACTATCTCATGGTGATTCTCACCGCAACACTCGCATCAGTGGGTACGGCGGGGGTGCCTGGGGTCGGCTTAATCATGCTCGCGATGGTTTTACAGCAGGTGGGTCTGCCCGTCGAGGGGATCGGCTTAATCATCGGTGTCGACCGCTTATTGGATATGACTCGTACCGCAGTCAATGTGACCGGCGATGCCATGGTCAGTTGTGTGGTTGCTAAGTCGGAAGGCGACTTCGACGAAGAAGTCTTCTACGACAAAGAAGCTGGCAAAAAATTGGAAGAACTGTAGGTCGCGCCTTAGGCGCGACAATCCGGTTCATTTGAATCGATTAAACGGGCATACCACTATGAAACTTAAAGTCGCCATCCGGCGACTTTATTAATTCCGCCTCAATATTTGCGAAGAAAGCAATTCGCTCACTGATATCCTCACCGGCAATTTGCTGTGCCAAGGTTAGATAGTCTTGATAATGACGTGCTTCAGAACGCAACAGTGAAATATAGAACTGCCCTAAGCGCTCGTCTACGTGGGGTGCGATGGCGGCAAAGCGCTCGCAGGAACGCGCTTCGATGTAGGCACCACAAATTAACTTATCGATCAGTGCGGCAGGTTCGTATGTCCGTACGTGTGTCAGCAGGCCACGCGCATAACGACTCGAAGTAAGCTTGTCGTATTCGATGCCCAGTTCCTGTGCTATCTCCAATACTTGGTAAAAATGATGCAACTCCTCCTTGATCAACATGACCATTTTGTCGATCAACTCCTGACTGTATGGACGGTCTGATTTTGGCACCATACGCTTATTGAGTTTGTTATGGTCAGCCAGTGCTCGCCAGTCACCTACAAGACGATAGGTGTAGTCTTCATAAGGTTTAAGCCATGCCAATAGCGCTTGACCACTGGCTTCATCAACCGCGTAGCGGCGGATTAATAGCATAGCGCTTTGGGCGGCTTTCAACTCGCACACCATGTGATCACGCAGTAGCACAGGGAGTTGTTCAGGCGCCTTTGCTTTTTCTATCCATGCTTGCGGTGTGGCGCAAGGCAGGAAAGCGTGAATCGGTTCGAGTAACTGGGCGATATCGGGACTCATGTGAGACATGTTAAAGGCTATACTTCGCTTCTGAATAAAGGTGTTATTTTACGTGCTTAGATGAAAAACGAAAACCACAACATGCGTTAAATCGGTTTTTGTTAAGAAAACGTATTAAAAAATGCGGGTGTACTCTTGACAGTATGAGAAATGTTCTTGATATTAGTGTAAAGCGTTGAATTTTTAGCCATATCAGACGGTCTTATAAGTGGCCTTAACAATGAAAAGTTAGCCGACAATAACAACAAGGTATGGTGCGTTTTCGAGGCCAACGCCTTAACACAAGGGGAAGCGATTATGTTACTTAATCATATTTGGGGCTTGTATGCTCACCCAATGGAAGAGTGGAAAACAATCGATGCACGTCATGAGAGCTTGAGTCACTCATTCACACACTTATTGTTTGTTGCACTACTGCCGTGCTTAGCAGCTTATTATTCCTCAGTCCACGTGGGATGGAGCATCGGTGCACGCGAGTCGATATCACTGACGCAAAGCAGCGGTGTGATGCTTGCTGTCGCGATGTATGTTGGCATTCTCGCAGCAGCGTTTGCATTAGCTTATTTAGTCTTTTGGATGGCAAAAACCTTTGGTGCGGATCCGAGCTTTACGCAGTCGCTTGAGCTCGCCGCGTATACGGCGACACCCGTCATTATGTCCGGTGTTGCCGCGCTTTATCCAGAGCTATGGTTCGTTTCGTTGGTCTTTTTAGCGGGCGTGGGCTATTCGGTATATCTTTTGTATGCGGGCATTCCCGTTCTCATGCATATTCCTGAAGAACGCGGCTTTCTATACGCAAGTTCGGTTGTAACCGCCGGTCTTATCTTAATGGTCATTTTGATGGTTGCAACGGCGATTCTTTGGACTAATGGCTTTGGTCCTCGCTTTATGTCTTGATGGCGATGCGACGGAAGCGTTGAATCATAAAAAAAGAGCCTGCGGGCTCTTTTTTTATGCCATATAAATACCGACGTACGTGTTTTGTTGCTGAATTTTTTGTGCGTCGTACCAGTCGCCCAGCACAATACGTTTGGCAGGACGTTCGGGTGCGAGTTCAAAACAGTGTATTGCCGCGCGGTGTGTATGACCATGAATAAGCTGTTGAACTTGGTGATTATTCATCGCTTTAACGACAGCAGCGTGCTGAGCATCCATCTGCTGCAAACGTTGATGGGACAGCGCTCGTTGAGTCCCCGAATTGGCGCGCAGTTTCTTGGCAATGCTCATGCGCGTTTTAAGCGGTAAACGTGCCAGTAAAAATCGCGTGATAGGGTGTTGAATGACGGCGCGGTAGCGTAAGTAACTTTGATCCGCCGTACAGAGCGTGTCACCGTGCATCAACAACGTGCGTACACCATTGAGCTCGATAACCGTTTCATCTTTGAGCAGCGTCAGTCCCACTTCCCGTGCGAATTTTTTACCCAGCATAAAGTCGCGGTTGCCTGGCATAAAATACACTTGCACACCGTGGTCTACCAGTTGTTTGAGCAACGACTTAATGTGCACAGCAAACTCACTGGGGTCGTCGTCACCTAACCAAGCCTCAAACAGATCACCGAGGATATAGAGTTTATCTAGACAGGCATTGCGCTCACAAAAAGCCTCGAACGCCGCGGTGATATCCGGGCGTTCAGGGCTCAAATGAAGGTCAGCAATAAACGCTGTGGTCATGCGTCCTCTTGGACGGTAACGCTTGTAATAACGACGTCTTCAACTGGAACGTCGGCGTGGAAGCCAGCCGTTGAAGTTTTGACACCTTTGATATTGTTAACTACGTCCATGCCTTCAACCACTTCAGCAAATACACAATAACCAAAGCCGTTAGGTGTTTCGTTTTGGAAATTAAGGAAGTGGTTGTCGTTCACATTGATAAAGAACTGTGACGAGGCTGAATGTGGATCCGGGGTGCGTGCCATTGCGACCGTACCAGTCAGGTTCGGCTTTGCTGTTTTGGCTTCGTTTTCGATGGTGCCACGGGTGTCTTTTTGCGACATGCCGGGCTCAAAACCGCCACCTTGCACCATGAAGTTATCGATAACACGATGAAATAGCGTGTTTTCATAAAAACCGTCGCGTGCATACTGAAGAAAATTTTCGACCGTTTTAGGTGCGGTCTCAGTGTGCATGGCTAAGGTGATGTCACCATAATTGGTATGTAAAACAACCTGCATTTTGGGTTCCTTAATACTACGACTAATCGGTCGCTAGTGTACCAGAGCCGACCGTTCAGTGGTATCATTAGTGGTTGAATCATAAAAACTGAATCGGTTTGTTCGTTTTGTCGACTAAAGCCAAATTACGGAGATACTATGGCACTGACACTGTTTAATACCCTGACCCGCGAGAAAGAAACCTTTACACCAAGAGAAGCAGGCCGTGTGGGTATGTACGTGTGTGGCGTGACCACATACGATTTGTGTCATATTGGTCATGCACGCACCTATGTAGCATTTGACGTGGTGGTCCGTTATTTAAGAAAAATTGGTTACGACGTGACTTATGTTCGCAATATTACCGATTTGGATGACAAAATTATTAAGCGAGCAGCTGAAAACGGTGAGCCTTTTGATGCATTGACCCAACGTTATATTGATGAGATGCATCGTGACTTTGCCGCCTTAAATTTGCTGGAACCCGATGTTGAGCCGCGCGTTACACAACATATGGATGACATTATTCGTATGATTGAATCGTTGATAACACAAGGCTACGCTTATCAAGCAGACAATGGCGATGTGTTGTTTGATGTATCAACCTTTGACGATTACGGTCGTTTAAGCCGCCAAAACTTGGAACAGTTGCAGGCAGGCGCGCGTGTTGACGTGGAAGCCAGCAAACTGGACCCGCTGGACTTTGTGTTATGGAAAAAGGCGAAGGCGGGCGAGCCGAGCTGGGATTCACCTTGGGGTGAGGGACGTCCAGGTTGGCACATTGAATGCTCAGCGATGAATAAGGCACACTTAGGTGAAACCTTTGATATTCACGGTGGTGGGTCGGATTTAACGTTTCCACACCATGAAAATGAAATTGCACAAAGCTGCTGTGCGAATCAAACCAACTATGTAAATTATTGGATGCATAGTGGTATGGTGAAGGTGGATGACGTGAAGATGTCGAAGTCATTGGGCAACTTCTTTACCATACGTGACGTATTAAACGCGTACGATGCTGAAACTGTGCGCTACTTCTTGCTATCAAGCCACTATCGCTCGCAACTGAACTACACGCAAGATAACCTAGAGCAGGCGCATGCGGCACTTGAACGACTCTACACTGCGTTGCGCGGGCTTACACCAGAGCAGCCCGACGAGAATCTGCGTTTACCTTACTGGAATCAGTTTACCGATGCGATGAATGATGATTTCAACGCGCCCGAAGCCATGAGTGTGCTATTTGAATTGGTGCGTGAAATTAACAAGGCGCGTGATAATGATGTTGTGCGTGCTGCACAGCTTGCTCATGTACTGGTTGAGCTTGCTGATGTATTGGGACTTTTACAGCAGTCACCGGAGAGTTTCCTGCAAGGTGGCGCTGATGATGAAGTTGCGTTGATCGAGGCATTGATTGCCCAGCGTAATAAAGCAAGAGCCGAGAAAGATTGGGCCGCTGCCGATGAAGCCCGTGACCGTCTTACTGAGATGGGGATTGTGCTTGAAGATGGTGCAAACGGCACGCAGTGGCGACGTTCATAAAAAAGAGAGGAAATTATGGCATTTGCAACCTTGCATTGTGTTGATGAACTTCAGCAAGCCATTGATAACGAACAGACCGATGCACTGATTGTTATCGGTCATTTTGCACATATTGAAAACACGCAGTTGAGCGAAACGATTCGTGCTGCTCAGGGCACAGACCAACGCGTGGGTAAAGAGGCACTGCTTATCAGTGCAAATGATGTGCCTGGCAACCGCATGGTAGTTGCACCAACAGGACCTTTAAACCGTGACTATGACGATGTTCGTCAAGTCTTTGATGCAGCGCATAAAGCTGCAAAAATCGCGCAAGATGCAGGCGCACGTCATCCGGTCATTTTGCTCAACGGCGTTAACGTTGAAGACGAACGTTATCAACAGGCTTTTCTCGCCGCTTATTTAGGCTTCTGCCAAGCGCTTTATCAACCGCTCGAAGCGCGTGAGTATCATGGCGAGGATGAAATCGAGCCAACTCGTGATGTGACTTTAGTGGGCGCATTAGATGCTGAGTGGGCAATGGCGATTGAAGCGGGCAAGCGTGTGGCACGCGACTTAGCTGGTACTGAACCCGAGCGCATGGCGCCACCGCGTTTTGCCGAGTACTGCCGCAATGCTTTTGCGCACACGGCGGTTAAAGTGACTGTGATCGATGATTTTCAGCAACTCGAACACGAGTATCCGCTTGCAGCCGCTGTAGGGCGTGCATCGGTGAGTGTTGAGCGTCATCGTCCGTGTGTTATCCGGTTAGAATACAAAGGCAGCCAGCCAGAGCGTCAAGTGATGTTCGCGGGTAAAGGGATTGTTTACGATACCGGTGGCGCCGACCTTAAAGTCGGTGGACACATGGCGGGCATGAGTCGTGATAAAGGTGGTGCGGCTGCAGTCGCTGGGTTTGTGAAAACCGTCGCTGAACTTGAACCGGCTAACTTACATGTGATCGCTGAAATTGGGGCGGTCCGTAACAGCATCGGCTCAGATGCTTTTGTTGCCGACGAAATCATTACTGGGCATAGCGGCAAGCGAGTACGTATTGGTAACACCGATGCCGAAGGGCGCCTAGTGATGGCCGATTTACTCTCGCACTTGCGTGAGGAAGCGGCGGCAAGTGATTTACCCAGTGAGCTATACACTGTAGCGACGTTAACGGGCCACGCTGCGTTAGCAAAAGGGCCATACACAGCGTTAGTACCGAATGGTCCTGCGCGCCGTGGTCAACTTGCGCAGCAACTGTTTGATGTGGGCGAAGTCTACGGCGATCCAGCAGAGATTTCATGGTCACGTCGTGAAGACTTTGATTTTGTGAAGGGACACACCCTGTGCGATGACCTTTTATCTTCTAACAATGGGCCTTCGGCGACCACTGCACGCGGACACCAGTTCCCAATGGCGTTCTTAGTCGGTGTGTCGGGATTGGATGCACACGGTGTCGATAGCGATAAACCGCTCAGCTATGTGCATGTTGATATCGCTGGTAGCGGTGTTGAGGGAGGCGATTGGCAGCATGGTAAGCCCACCGCTGCGCCTGTGACCTGCTTATCTGCGCATTACTTGAAACGTTAAGTGTGAAGCGCTAACGCGTTAGTTTGAGGGTGGGCTACAGCCCACCTTTTTTGTGTCCATTAGTTCATCAATTCGTCACAATTCAACGTTAGCCTCTAACCATGTTGCACATGGAGGCACCTGTAATGTTAAACGTTGAACAAGTTGTTAAAGAACGACTTCCCAAGCTAGAAAACAAACCTTGGCTCTACAAGCCGACCACCTGGCTACTTAAAAATTTACTCCACGAAAGCGATATCAAAGATTTCAGTCAGCGTTATCCCAACCTACAAGGCATTGATTTTGTTGAGCAAGTTCTCGACTACTTCAACTTTACTTACTCTTACCGTAGTGCAGAGCTCGATAATATTCCGACCACGGGACGGGTGGTGATCATTGCCAACCACCCGATTGGCTCGCTCGATGGTCTCGCCTTATTAAAAATGGTCAGTGAAGTGCGTAGTGACGTGAAAATCGTTGCCAATGACTTGCTGATGAAACTGCCGCCACTGCAGAGTATGTTGTTGCCGGTGCGGGTTTTTAACGGGCGTACGAGCCGTGACGATGTTAAAGCCATTCATCAGCACTTACATGACGAGGGTGTGGTGATTGTTTTTCCTTCGGGTGAGGTGTCTCGATTGCGCCCTCAAGGCGTGCGCGATACACAGTGGCAAGCGGGGTTTTTAAAGTTAGCTAAGGCGACTCAATCTGACATTTTGCCGATCCGCCTAGAAGCACACAACTCGGCACTATTTTATACAGCATCAATGGTGTACAAGCCGTTAGCGACGCTATTGTTGGTGAAGGAGATGTTTCGCCAGCAAACCAAACAGGTCAGTTGTCGTATTGGTCAGTTGATTCCTCATAAGACCATTACGCAACATCAACACCTTGCCATGAAACAGCAAGTGAAGTTGTTTAAGAAGCACTTGTATCGTGTGGGTACGGCTAAACCGACTATCTTGCCGACCTTGACACCGATTGCGCGGCCTGAGCCTAGACAAGCGCTCAAGCAAGCGATAGAGGCGTGTGAACATTTAGGTAACACGCCTTGTGGTAAAGCGATTTATTGCTACCGCTTTGATGGCAGTTCACCATTGCTGCGCGAAATTGGGCGTTTGCGAGAAGTGGCGTTTCGTGCGGTAGGAGAGGGTACATGGCAACGCCGCGATTTGGATGACCATGACTTATACTATATGCACCTTATTGTTTGGGATCCAGAAGACCTGGAAATTGCTGGTGCTTATAGACTCGGTGAGTGTGCAAAAATCATTCAGAAAGTGGGTCCCAAGGGACTTTATAGCCGTCATTTTTACCAATTTGAACGGGGCATGGATGATATTTTTGCTGAGGGATTAGAGTTGGGCCGTTCGTTTGTGCAGCCGCGCTATTGGGGGAAACGGAGCCTGGAGTATCTTTGGATGGGGATCGGAGCACTACTGAACCAGCACCCGGAGTACCGTTATCTATTTGGTTCGGTCAGTATTAGCAATACCTTGCCCGAGCCCGCTAAGCAGGCATTGGTGGCGTTTTACCGTCATTATTTCCCGGCTCAGCAGCGCTTGGCCATTGCAAATCATGCGTTTCGGGTGACCGAACATCCGGGCTTTGAGCTCAAAGGTGATCATTATGATGATGACTTTAAAGCGTTAAAGTCGTATTTGGGTAGCTTGGGGGCGAGTGTGCCGACGCTCTATAAGCAGTATTCTGACTTATGCGAGCCTGGGGGTGTGCAGTTCTTAGAGTTTGGTGTGGATCCCGACTTTAGCGATTCGATCGACGGTTTGGTGTTAGTGGACATCCACCGTTTAAAAGCGCGCAAACGTAAACGCTATTTGGGCGTGGGTGCATAACTCGTCGATTATTAGACACAAAAAAGGCCTCGCATTAGCGAGGCCTTTTCATTTAGGCGACTATTTTAGTCTTTAAACTGCTTACCGAAGTAAGAGTCTTTTAACCAATGTGGACGCTGCGGATCGTTAGCGATTTCTTTACCGATTTCGTAGTTAATATCAGTAAAGCGCGTTGCTGATTCGTAGTTCACTTCTAAGTTGTGAAGGTCATCACTTGGACGGTGATAGTTTTCAGCGAAGAATTTACCCCACACTTCGCCACCATCTTCACCTTCGGTGCGTGACGTAAATCCGGTCATTAAGAATACCGCAGGGATACCTTTCTTAACCAGCGTGTAGTGATCTGAACGAGTAAAGATCGCCTGCTCTGGCATTGGATCAGGGCTTTGCTCAATATTGAACTTAGCGGCTGCTTTCGAAACAGTATCACCCAGTGTTGAGTGTGATGCACCAAACGCAATGACGTCTGCAAAATCATACAGCAGTACCGGCATATCGAGGTTCACGTTAGCGACGATGCTATTAAGAGGAACTGTTGGGTTGTTAGCGAAGTAATCAGCACCCAGTAGGCCTTTTTCTTCTGCCGTTACTGCCAAGAACATGATAGAACGTTTGTTGTCTAGACCTGAGTCGACAAACATACGTGCTGTTTCTAGCATGACGGACACACCCGATGCGTTATCCATCAAACCGTTATTGATGGTGTCATCGCTACTCAAGTCTTTAACAACGCCGATATGGTCTGCGTGTGCGGTGTATACCACATACTCGTCTTTCAGCTTCGGATCGGTCCCCGGTAAGACAGCTGCCACGTTAGGGCTGGTGGTTTCTTCGTGGTTAGATTCTTTCGCCAAAGAAACTGAGCCGTTAAGCGCAAAACCTTTTGGTGAAGCGTTTGGATCTTCTTCGATCTGCTTAAAGATATCTTCCAGCGGTTTCTCAGCACCTTCAAACATCGCTTTCGCGGCATCGATATTGACGTAGGCAGAACCCATTAATTGCTGTTCTTCACCTTGTGGCAGACCGTTTGGACCAATCCACGTCATACGAGGCGTTTTAGTGTAGTAGACACTGGTTTCAAACTTGCGTACTTTTTCGCGCTCTGGCGTGTGCAAGGTAATAATACCGACAGCCCCTTTTTCACGCGCGATATCGCCTTTAATGTTAGCTAAGTGAGCGCCTTCTTCACTTGGTAGATCAGCTGGACGACCTGTTAGCATAACCACGATTTTGCCTTCAACATCAAGGCCCGCATAATCGTCTAAGCCAAATTCAGGCGCTTCCATGCCATAGCCAACGAAGACCAAGGGTGCAGTGACTTCGCTACGTTGACTATAGTGACTTGGACCTGTGATAAATTGTTTACCAAAAGTGAACTCAGTGGTTTCGCCATCAACTGAGTATGACATTTTCGCACTGTTAGGTACCAAGGTACTAATTCTAAACGGAATACGTTGGAAATAGGTTCCGTCGTCACCGGCTGGTTGTAAGCCCATTTGCTTAAACTCAGAAGCGATGTATTTTGCCGCGATTTCATGACCACGACTTCCTGTTTCGCGACCGCGTAGGTCGTCACTTGCCAAGAACTCAAGGTGCGCTTTGATGTTTTGTTTTTGCGCACTGACTTCAGGTGCTTGAGAAGTGGTTGTATCCTGACCACCACATGCCGCTAGCGACGCAGCTAACAGCGTGGGGATGAGCAAGCGTGTTACTTTCATCAGTTAGGTTCCCATAGTTGTCTTCGTTGTTACATCAGCCACAGTGTACCCCACGTTATACAGAATCACTACCACGTCAACAAACAAGAGTGTTGCAAAACGTAAACCAGACATGTAATGTTATATTATCACATTAACCGGTTAGAGCTCTCCCTGAGTAACAATAAGAGTAGGTATATTTATGAAGTCGTTAAATGCAATCACCCTTGCTGTGTTAGCTGCTTTGCCAGCCAGTGCCCTCGCTCAAGCACAACAGCAATCGAAAGAAGATAGTCGCTCAAATAAGGTGGACGAAACTATCGTGATCCAAGCGAGTCCGTTGAATAAGACACCGCTTGAAAGCGCTCAACCTGTGAATATTATTTCTGGTGACGAATTAAAACTTAAACAAGCACATAGTCTGGGTGAAACGCTCGCACTAGAGCCTGGTATTAATAACACGCATTTTGCCACCGTCGCTGGTAGTCCAATTATTCGGGGTCTCGGTGGACCGCGAGTGAAAGTGACACAGAATGGTTTGGATACCGGGGATGTATCTCGAGGTAGCCCCGATCATGCAGTAACGACCGAAACCAGCACCGCGGAACAAATTGAGGTCTTACGGGGGCCTGCGACTTTACTCTACGGTAGTGGTGCTATTGGTGGCGTGGTGAATGTAGTCGACGAACGTATCCCCTCGGCACCCGTCTATGGCCTTGAGGGCAGTGTTAATGTGAACTACGACAGTGTAAACAACGGCCGTGGCGGTTCATATGATATGACGGTGGGTAATGGCGACTGGGCGCTTTATGTCGATGCTCATCGCCGTTTGTCTGATAACTACGATACACCTGACTTTATCAATGATGAAGGCGAAGTATTAGACCACGTCGAAAATAGCTTTGTTGATTCGAAAGGCGGTACTGTAGGTGCTTCTTATCAGTTCGATAACGGTTATTTTGGTATCTCTTATCAAGGTCTTTATCAAGAATATGGAATTCCGGGCCATGAGCATCATCATCATGACGAAGCTGGGCATGAAGAAGAGCCGGCGCACGCTGAGGCGGCAGGACCTTTTGCCGACTTAGAACAGAAACGTTGGCAAATTGCCGGTGAGCTCCGTGACCCCTTTAGCGGTTTCGAGGTGATTGAAATGCGCGCTGCGCTGACTGATTACCAACATAGCGAAATTGAGGGCGACACCGTAGGCACCCAATTTAAAAACCAACAAAAAGAAGTTCGACTGACCGCGCGTCATGCGCCTATTGCAGGCTGGAGTGGCGCTATTGGTTTTCAGTGGGACTCGGCCGATAAAACAGCGCGTGGTGAAGAAGCCTTTACGCCAGATGCCAAGCGTCGGAGCCAAGGTGTTTTCTGGGTGGTTGAGCGTGAAATAGACAATCATCATGTCGACTTGGGCATTCGCCAAGAGCGGACCGATCTTAGTAGCACCGAGCTGGCGCTTAATACGTTTAATGCCACCTCATTATCGGCGGGCTACATGTATCATATTGATGATGCAAGCTCATTTTCAGTGAATCTCTCTCATTCAGAGCGTGCGCCTAGCGCGACTGAGGTATTCTCCAACGGTGAACATTTCGCTACACGCACCTACGAACTGGGTACGCTTTACGAATTGCATGATGAAGGCAATGGTGAATACCATTTGCATCAAGAAAACACGGACATCAAACTCGAGACGTCCAACAATATTGATGTAGGTTATCACTTTGAAACCGACCGCGTTCACGTGCAAGCGAACGTTTTCTACAATCGCGTCGATGACTTTATTTACGAGCGTTTTACCGGCATTAACTCCACCGCGATTCACACCGATGAGCACCATGATGAGCATGCGGGCGAAGCCGCCCATGATCATGCGCATGATGGCGATGGCTTGATGGTGGTGCAATTTTCTCAAGCCGATGTCAACCTCTACGGCTACGAGTTAGAGGCCGATTATCGATTAACGGATGCGTGGTCGGTCCATGGTTTCAGTGACTATACGCGTGCGGAATTGCGCGATGGTGGCGATTTGCCACGCATCCCCGCGCAACGTGTGGGTACTGAAGTGCGTTATCAAGCGACTCATTGGGACGGCGCGATTGGTTATACGCGTTATTTAACGCAGGATAAAATTGCCGCTAATGAGACAGAGACGGATGGTTTTGGTCTACTCAATGCACACGCGAGCTTTTATCCGAACTGGCTAGCACAATATGGTGCGACGGTTTATTTGAAGGGCGAGAATCTGACCAACCAATTGGGTCGTGTGCATAGTTCGTTCTTAAAAGATGATGCACCGATGGCAGGGCGTAACTTTAAAATTGGTGTGTCAGTGACCTTTTAACATTGTTTATTGAACGCATCGACTGAACATTACGCAGCATCTTTGGTATTCTCTCGCTGTTAAAAAAAACAGGGAACCCATGATGCTGCGTTTTTCATTATTATCAGCCAGTGTGATTCTGGCCTCAGTGGTGATGCAACCACAAGTTGAAAGCAAAGAACTATCTATTGAGCGAATTTTTAGCTCCCCATCACTTTCCGGCGACTCGATGCGAGCGCTGCGTTTCTCACCCGACGGTCAACGTTTGACCTACTTAAAAGGTCGCGCTGATGATGCCAGTCATTATGACCTTTGGTCTTACAATTTAGCCACCGAAAAGCATCAGCGTTTAGTGAATGCGGATGACGTGTTTGCCGGTGAGGAAGTCTTATCCGATGAGGAAAAGGCGCGTCGTGAACGCTTAAGGTTGAGTGGCTCCGGCATTGTGAGTTATCAGTGGTCAGCACAGTCCGATGCGCTGCTATTTCCGTTAGCCGGTGATGTTTATTACTATTCACTTGAAACTGGCAAGGCACGCCAAATTACCCATACCGAAGCGTTTGAAACCGACGCAAAGTTGTCGCCTCAAGGACATTATGTTTCTTATATCCGTGAGCAAAACCTGTATGTTTACTCTTTGGAAACGGGTACCGAACAGGCAATCACGCGCTCGGGCAAAGACACCATTAAATATGGTATGGCAGAGTTTGTCGCGCAAGAAGAAATCGATCGTATGACCGGATATTGGTGGTCACCGAACGAACGTAAAATTGCCTTAACACGGGTCGACGAGTCTCCCGTTGATATCGCGGTACGGAGTGAGATTTATGCTGATCACATTGATATGATCGAGCAGCGCTACCCGTTTGCTGGTACACCGAATGTTGATATTGACTTAGGTGTGGTGGATGTTGATTTCAGTGGTGCGGATAATCTTGAATCTGGAATCAAATGGCTTGGACTCGACGAATTAGGTGACGGCTACTTAGCACGTGTTAAATGGCTCAAAGACAGTCAACGTTTCAGTTATCAGTGGCAAAGTCGCGACCAGCAACGACTCGACCTGCATATGGTTGATGTGAATGATACGGCCGACAATGTGATTTTAACTGAAACGAGCGATAGCTGGGTTAATCTAAACGACGATCTCTATTTTCTTGATGACAACAAGCATTTTATTTGGGCATCAGAGCGCAGCGGTTACAAGCACCTTTACCTGTATCGTGTTGATGGTGGGTTGATTCGTCAATTAACCTCGGGGGACTGGCAGGTCGATGAACTTGCAGCCATTGATGAAAAAACCGGGGTGTTTTATTTTACTGGACGCGAGAAGTCACCGCTTGAGCTGCACTTGTATCGCAATCAGCTAAATACCACATCACCTGCGACACCGAGTCGCATTACCGAGCAAGAGGGGATGCACCATATACAGTTTGCGGCCGACGGAAGCTCGTATGTGGATACCTTTGAGTCTTATAAACAGCCGCCGCAGATCAGTTTAAATGGTCCGACCGGTAAGCGTCTGACTTGGCTAAAAGAAAACAAAATCGACGACCAACATCCGTTAAAGCCGTATTGGCGTGATTGGTTGTATCCCGAGTTTGGGACGTTGGAAGCTGAAGATGGGCAAACACTCTATTACCAGCTGACCAAGCCTGCTAATTTTGATTCTAGCAAGCAATACCCTGTCATGGTCTATGTTTACGGTGGGCCGGGCGCTCAAGTCGTCACTAAAGGCTGGGGTAATTACTTAGTTCAATACATGGCTCAGCAAGGCTATGTTGTATTTAGTGTCGATAACCGAGGTTCGTTCAATCGCGGTAAGGCATTTGAGGCACCGATCTATAAGAATATGGGGACGCCTGAAATCGCTGATCAAATTCGTGGTGTTGAGTTCTTACGCACGCTCGATTATGTCGATCCTGAACGTATCGGGATTCACGGTCACAGCTATGGTGGCTATATGACGTTAATGGCGATGTTTAAGGCGTCAGACTACTTTGCCGCCGGCGTTTCTGGTGCACCGGTAACCGATTGGCGCTTGTATGATACGCATTATACTGAGCGTTATATGGGGATGCCACAGCAGGGTGATGCGTATGAGAAAGCGTCGGTATTTCCTTATACGGACGGGTTAAGCGGTGACTTGATGATTTATCACGGTATGGCCGATGACAACGTGTTATTTACGCACAGTACGAAGCTCTATAAGCAGTTGCAGGATAATGCACAGCCATTCCAAATGATGAATTACCCGGGTAAGAAGCACTCGCTCAATGGTAAGAATACGCGTATTCATCGTTACCAATTAATTGCCAACTTTTTTCAACAAACGTTGAAGCAATAATAGGTTATACTAGCGACTCTGAAACGAATTTAAACTGTTGAGGAGTCGCTATGCGCTTTTTATCTCGCCGTTTGGTCATGCCCAATGACCTCAATTTTGCAGGTTCTCTATTCGGTGGTCGTATCCTCGAGTGGATTGATGAAGAAGCCTATATTTTTGCGAGTTGCCAGCTTGGTGCTAAGAGTTTGGTGACCAAGCACATTGGCGCTATTACCTTCGAAACCTCAGCGTTTCAAGGCGATGTGGTTGAGTTTGGTTTACAGGTTAAGTCAGCCGGTCGTACTTCATTGAATATTACTTGTGTGGTTCGTAATAAGCATACTAAGCAAAATATTTGTACGGCTGATGATATTGTCTTTGTACACATCGATCCAGAGACCCGTCAACCGACGCCTCACGGCAAAACAAAAGAAGAGCTGGATGAATTTAACTTCGATAGTTAATAATGACTGAGTTAAAAAAACGGCGCATTTTCATGCGCCGTTTTTTTATGTTCATCCGTTTAGTGATTAAATTGGCGAACCAGGAGGCAGTGCCGCGGGCGCATAACCTGTAGGCCACTCTCCGTCGGCGAGGTAATTGTTGAGCTGTTCAGCAAGCGCTTCAACAACACTGTGACCTTTAAGCTTATTGGTGAGCCTTACGGTCGCTTTGCGTAACGCAAGGCGAACTTCAGGGGCGACAACTTCATCCTGCATGGTGTTCACGAGCGCATTCGCTGCGGTAACTAAGACACGTTGATTAACAGGATCCTCGGGTTGTGACTGCCAATCGTTAATCAATGTGCTGAACAGTTGATTGACCACCGCAACAGGTGATGGGACGTCAGAGTTCAAAGCATGTTGTTGACTCAGACGGTTAAGTCGTTCTGGATTTAAAATCAGTGACAAGCTAAAACCAGAGGCACTTGCAGCCATGCTTACCGGATCTGGAATGAGTCCTGTGCGCCCCTCAAAGCGCTCACGGTTGTCCTGGTGACCATAAGCGAGCGGAACGAGTAATTGCTGAATGTGCTTCGGAACGCGAACTGTGCCAGCACGTGTCGTCTCGATAAGCAGATTCAGAGCACGTTTCTGTGATGCAGGACTCACCGCGGTAAAATCGTTAGGCGAATGGTCATTGATATAGTATCGATAATTGACTCCCCCTAACCATTTAGCCGCAGCTTCAGTTTGGTAGCGATGGAGTAAGTAAATAGGAACAAATACTTCTTGCAAGTCGCTGAGCGCCGCAGTCGCGGGGAGTTGGTGTTGACCAAACTGAGCAAGTACTTGCTTGCGTACATTGAGGAGCCGCTCGAGTTCAGTGACTGTATCACTGCCATTATCCCATAAATGAGCGGTAGGATGTGCGCCGCCAGTAGGGCGAGCGTCGCGGTCAGAGATAAACGTTAAGCCCAAGGATTGATTCTCTTTGAGAATTCGGTCGAGTTGCTCGCGCTCACTGGGCATGCCACCAAAATCGCTGTAACCATAGGCGATGACTTGCTTATCCCACTCGCCAATACCTGTATCATAAGCATCATTGAGACTGATTACGCCCTCGGTTGTCAGCGTAACAAGCGGGTGAGGGTAGTCCATTACAGACGCGCGATTTTCAGTGCTCGCGGCAAAATTATGGGCAATGCCGAGTGTGTGTCCGACTTCGTGGGCGCTTAATTGGCGAATACGTGCCAGTGCCATTTGCTCGATTTTTTCTTTTAGTTGTTCGCTATTTTCTTTATTGAAAGGACCTATTAGCCCTTCAGCGATTTTCATATCTTGACGCACACGTAACGAACCGAGCGTTACATGGCCTTTGATAATTTCGCCTGTGCGCGGATCGATAACCGATGAACCATAAGACCAACCGCGGGTCGCACGGTGGACCCACTGAATCACATTATAACGGACATCCATAGGATCTGCGTCGGCCGGTAACATTTTCACTTGAAACGCATTTTCATAGCCGGCCGCGGCAAATGCTTGCGCCCACCATGACGCGCCCTCAAGTAAGGCAGACTTAACGGGTTCTGGCGCCCCGGGGTCAAGGTAGTATGTGATGGGCTGTTGTGCCTCACTGCTCGAAGCAATGGGATCTTTTTTTGCTAGACGGTGGCGTGGGATAACGCGCTGAACAATGGGCTCACCTAGGGGCGCTGAATAGTCGTAATAGGTTTGCGCCCAAAAGCCACTGTTGGGCGAAAATTGACGAGGACGATAGTTATCATCCGGTAAACGAATAAATGAGTGGTGCAAATGTAAAGTGAGCGCATCAGCATTGGGTAAAATGGCATTAACGTAGCGTCCCTTGCCCTTGCCGACGAATGTCACCGTTGCCTCGAACTCGGTATTGTCCGGGAAGCTTTTAGTCCGAGCGGGATAAACAACTGAGCGGTCATTATCGATGCTGTACTGGCCTTGCCCCGTCTGTTGCAAACGCTCACTCACACCATGAACATCGGTCATTAAAAAGGGTGTGTAATCAACGAGCACACCGCTCTCGTTTGCGGCAACCACGTTAAAGCCAAACAGTGTGCTATCGGCGAATGCCTGTTGGACACTGGCGTGTTCGGCTGGATTTTTATCGTCGGCACGATATTGCGTATTTTCGGCAACCAGCAAAACCCGTTGACCTTGCACGGTAAAATGGGCAAGTTGTGTTTGTCCTAGCTGCCCTCGATCTAGGCCGACATCATTTGAACCGAGCCCCCAAGGTAAACTGGTCTGGAAGATAAATGAACCTTGGTTGCTGGGCACATACAAATAGTATTTACCGCGATTGGTATCATGATAGAAATCAAAAAAGCCCTCGGCTTTTTGCATTGATTGTGTGAACTCAGCAACACGGGGCATCGGTTCAGGCGCTGCGATTACAAGGCTGGTTTGCAGCAGCGCAATACTAATCCATACAACGCGAATTAAGTTTCGCATGTTGGCTTCCTTCTTGTTGTTATAATTGTTCAGCTATTTCTTCGAGAATTTGTGTTGTCCATTGCTCGATGCGCTCTTCAGATAAGTCGTACTGAGTGTCCTCGTCAAGTGATAATCCGACGAAGTACTGCTGATCCTCGGTGAGCGCCTTAGACGCAGCAAATTCATAACCTTGGTTCGGCCAAAAGCCGATGCGCTTACAGTCTTTATCGGCAATGGCGTCGTGCAACATGCCGAGCGCATCCTGAAACCAATCAGTATAGCCTTGCTGGTCGCCCATGCCATAAAGAGCAACGATTTTGCCTTGTAAGTTGAGCGGCGTAATATCGTCCCAATGACTTTCCCAGTCTTCTTGAAGCTCGCCAAAGTCCCATGTCGATATACCCAAAATGAGGATATCAAACTGTTCAGCTTCTTTTAGCGGCGTGTCTTTAATATCAAATATCGAGACAATGTCTTCGCCAATGGCTTGCTGAATTTTTTCAGCGGCAATTTCGGTATAGCAGGTAGTTGAGCCATAAAACAGGCCGATTTGCAACGACATAACAACCTCGTTGGATAGTTTCGATGGGTGCATTGTAGCAAAAACCTCGTTAAAATAACGTCTCAGTAATATGAAAAAAGGTGATTAGATGTCGTTTAATGCGGTTATTGAGCAGTTAGAAAGTGTCTTCGATCAGGTTTACGTTGATGGTTCCGATGATGAGTTGTTTGCGAGCGGTTATCTCCGTGGCCATTTTGACCTAGTCGTTGCCCGCATGGAAATGAACGACGAAACGGATGCCCAAGCGATCATTCCCAACCTTAAAGCGGCGGTCGAGCAGGCAAAGCATGAACTTGCACCGGCCGACCAAACGCATGTGAATAACTTAGTTGAACAGCTCGACATCGTGGTTCGTAGCGTTTAACTCACTTAATCAGACGTTGTGGTTGCAAGCGCGATCGCGCGTCTTTGGTTAACGGAACCACACCGCCACTGAGTTGCTCGGCTAACAACTCTGCTAAGATGGGTGCTGCGGTTAAACCGCGTGAGCCAAGTCCGCTCAACAGCATAAGACCCGTGTCTAGGGCACCGGCTGCGGGCATGTGATCGGGTGTCGTGGCTCTTATACTGACACGATGCCCTGTGACCTCAAGGTGTTGGCTCCAAGTTTGCTGAGCGCAACGCGCAAGCGAATCGCAGTTCGCTGTATCGGCCTCGACGGAAGCATTCAGGTCGGATTGGCCACGTTCAAAGGTCGCACCGATACAATGCTCGCCATTTTGTGCCGGTACCATGTAACCCTTGTAGCAAAGCACCTTGTTCAATGCTTCTGTTTCCGCGGTCGCCCGAATAGTCGAGATCTGACCTTTTACGGGTATCATCTTCAGATTGGAGTCAAAGAGTGTCGCTGAGGCGTGGCCGCATGCGATCACGACGCGTGCTGCCGAGTAACGGGCGCGAGTACCGACCAGTGTCCAGGCTAGTGTGGGGCTGTCTAAGTTACTTGGAAAAATGCGTTCAACGGTGTCGGTCATCCAGTCGGAATCCGACTCGTTGAACATGGCCCGAACCAGTTTTGATGGATTTAACCAGCCTGCATTAGGATAATATAAACTCGGTTGCTCGATGGGGAGTCGAGCAAGCGTCGAACTCTGCTCGCTGGCGAGCGCCGTGACCGTCGCGGATGAGTAATCGCACGCGGTAATCTTCTCTATC
Source organism: Idiomarina sp. T82-3 (assembly GCF_001577655.1). NCBI lineage: Bacteria > Pseudomonadati > Pseudomonadota > Gammaproteobacteria > Alteromonadales > Idiomarinaceae > Idiomarina > Idiomarina sp. T82-3. The sequence goes on from NZ_LSBQ01000003.1 coordinate 54,466, forward strand.
CTATCGATGCGGCTGGCATTAAATGCCGGTTGAATCACACCAGAAACGAACCAATAGCGATCACGCCAAGGGGTGTAATAACTGATTGCGGTCGAGCTGGCTTGCAAATAGAACCGAGTTAACGGTGTGAGTTCAGCGTGCAACAGCGGATAAACTGCGCCTTGCGGGTTACCCGATGCGCCGTCGGCTAAGCCCTGACTTATGACACGACAGGGGATTTGCCGTTGCTGTAAAGCGCGCGCTAAGCAAGCGCTGGCAATGCCCCCACCGACCAAGGTAACGGGTGCACGACAGCGGCTACTTTTTACTATCTGACCCGGGAAGTGACCGCATAACATTTCGCGTTTACGACCAAAGCCTTTGACTTTATTGACCTGGAAACCGGCTTCATTAAGTCCGCGCTTGACCATGCCCGCTGCGGTAAATGTGGCAAAAGTGGTGTCTCGATGCGCCGAATTTGCCATGGTGTTGAATAGCGCCGACTGCCACATCGCTGGATTTTTTGCCGGCGCAAAGCCGTCGAGAAACCAAGCATCAACTTGATGAGCCAGACTTGTCTGCCACTCGGCTAGGGTTTCGATAATATCGCCAATCCACAAATCCAGCACAACCCGCCCTTGGTCAAAAACTAAACGGTGACAACCCGGTTCTGTTGCGGGATATTGTTCGAGTAATGGTTCCGCCACAGCAGCGACCGCGGGTAGTGTGGCTAATGCCTGTGCTAGCTGAGACTTGGAAAGAGGGTACTTTTCAACGCTGATAAAGTGTAACCGTGTACAGGACCGAGCATGTTGACGATAGTCGAGCCATGTGAGCAAAAAGTTTAGCCCTGTCCCAAAGCCCGTTTCTGTCACAACAAAGTCATACTGAGCTGGCAAGCTGACCCAACGTTCGGGTAAACCATTGTGCTTAAGAAAAACGTATTGGCTTTCGTCAATACCGCTGTCTATAGAGAAATAGATATCATCAAATGTTTGTGAGATGGGCACGCCCGACTCGTTAAAATCGATTTTTGCATGATTTGACATGCTGAACACCATGAATTCTTGCGCAATGCTCGCTATAATAACAACTTTGCAAACAATAGTTGATGACTTTGTACTTGATGGTAAGACAACAGGCAGGGTAAAGAGAAAAAATTTTATACAAAGCAGACCACCTGTTGACCCGTTGTTCGTTACCATACAACATAAGAAAATTTTTAATTTATCGGCCCATCGCCAATACAGGAATAAGTAATGAGAAGAGCTGTGATTACCGGACTCGGTATTGTATCGAGTATCGGAACCAATCAAAAAGAAGTCCTTGAATCGCTACGTACCGGTAAGTCGGGCATAGAGCGTTCTGAATCCTTTGCCGAAATGGGGTTGCGTTGCCAAGTTTGGGGCCCAGTTCGGTTAGACGTCAAAGACCATATTGATCGTAAAGCCTTACGCTTCATGGGTGACTCAGCAGCCTATGCGTATATTGCGATGCAACAAGCGATTGAAGACGCTGGCTTAAGCGAAGAGGAAGTATCTAATCCGCGTACTGGTCTTGTAGTGGGTTCAGGCGGAGCGTCAGGTGAACATCAAGTGGCGGCTGCTGATATTCTTCGCGAGCGTGGTGTTAAGCGTGTAGGGCCCTACATGGTTCCGCGATGCATGGCATCAACCACATCCGCTTGTTTGGCAACGCCATTTAAGATTAAAGGCATTAATTACTCAATTAGTTCTGCGTGTGCAACATCGGCACACTGCATTGGTCATGCGTTGGAACTAATTCAATTTGGCAAGCAAGATCGCGTATTTGCGGGCGGTGGTGAAGAGTTGCACTGGACGCTCGGTATGGAATTTGACGCGATGGGCGCTCTAAGCACCAAATACAATGATACGCCAGAAAAAGCATCGCGTACCTATGACCGCGATCGTGATGGCTTTGTCCCTGCAGGTGGCGGCGGCATTTTGGTCATTGAAGAACTTGAGGCTGCGAAGGCTCGCGGTGCAACAATCTATGCCGAGATCGTTGGCTATGGTGCGACATCTGATGGCTACGATATGGTAGCGCCGTCGGGTGAAGGCGCAATTCGCTGCATGAAGATGGCGATGGAAACCGTTGACACGCCAATCGACTACTTAAACACGCACGGTACCAGTACGCCTGTGGGTGATGTTAAGGAATTAGAGGCGATTCGTGAGGTGTTCCCGGAGAAGACGCCATTTATTAGCGCAACTAAAGCAATGACAGGTCACGCGTTAGGGGCCGCAGGTGTACACGAGGCAATCTACTCGTTATTGATGATGAAAAATGGCTTTGTGACGCCGAGCATCAATATTGATAACTTAGATGAGGCTGCTGAGGGTATGAACATCGTGCGCGAACCTACGGAAGCTAAGTTACGCACTGTGATGTCTAACAGCTTTGGTTTTGGTGGCACCAATGCATCATTGGTACTGCGCGAATATCAAGACTAAGTTATTTTGAATCGGTCTAAACGTATTCACATCGTTGCCGACCAGAATATTCCTGCGTTGCCTGAGTTATTAGGCAACGTAGGTCACCTCTCATCTTATGTTGGCCGAACGCCCCCTCCCGAGCTACTCGAAACGGCCGACGCGTTGTTAGTTCGGTCAATTACGCAAGTCGACGCGGCGTTATTAAAGCAAGCGCCACAACTAAAATTTGTTGCGACGGCAACCATCGGTAAAGAACATTTAGCTATTGATGCGCTTGATGCGCGTGCGATTCAGTGGGCCAATGCACCGGGTTGCAATGCAGACTCAGTCGGTGAGTATGTGCTTACGGCTGTGCTTAAGGTACTGCAACAGCAACACCGGCTCGACGAGGTATTCGATTTAGACGTCGCTATTGTCGGAGCGGGCCATACCGGCACGGCTGCCGGTCAACGCTTAGCGGCGTTGGGCATGAACGTGCATTACTATGATCCGCCGCTCGCAGAACAAGGTGATAGTCGAGCTCATTCACATTGGCAGCGGGTGCTAACTTCGGACATTATTAGTTTACACGTGCCGTTAACGCGTAAGGGCTTGTACCCAACGCATCATCTCATTGATATTGAAGCGCTCCAGTCATTGCACTCTGGTCAACTACTCATTAATGCGTGTCGAGGTGCCGTGATCGATAACCATGCGGTCATTGCGCGGTGCGAGCAAGGCGAATGCCCGACATTGGTGTTTGATGTATTTGAGGGTGAGCCTGAGGTTAACAAGGCTATTTTACCTTATCTTGCCATTGCGACGCCGCATATTGCTGGGCATAGCATAGAAGGCAAAGTCGGTGGCGCATATCAAGTCGCTACTGCCTTATGCAAACACTTTGATATTCCCTTGCCGGTCAAATTAGCCGATGTTCTACCCGAGGTTAATTGGCGGACTTTAGGTGCCGTCAGTATTCAACGACTCCCTGACTTAGCCAAACTCGTTTTGGCACTGTACCCTATCGATGAAGATGATCGCATGATGCGTAGCCACGGGCTGACAGCATCGGGTTTTGATCAACTACGCAAGAATTATCGTAAAGATAATCCTCGTCGACAACTCAACAATCAAAGTATTGCATGTCATAATGCAGCACAGGTTATTCGATTCAAGCAGCTTGGTTTTAATGCATACCAAGTTTGTTAGGCTTTAGGAGTGATTATGGCAGAAGGTTTTCGTGTCGCGGTATTGGGTGCGACAGGGCTTGTTGGTCAGCAAATGATCGAGATTTTACAGCAACGTGACTTTCCCGTTGCGCAATTGTATCCGTTAGCCAGCGCGCGTTCGGTAGGTGCGACGGTAAGCTTTAAAGGGGAAGATGTCGAAGTCATTGATGCGGAGACTTTCGACTGGAGCGAAGCTGATATCGGCTTTTTCTCTGCCGGTGGTGAGATTTCAAAAGTATTTGCTCCAAAGGCTGCTGAGGCCGGTTGTGTGGTTATTGATAATACCTCCGAGTTTCGTTATCAACCGGATATTCCTCTGGTTGTGCCTGAGGTTAATGGTTGGGCGCTAGCAGACTTTAGAAACCGTAACATTATTGCCAACCCTAATTGCTCAACCATTCAAATGATGGTTGCGTTAAAGCCATTGCATGATGCGGTCGGTATAGAACGGATTAATGTCGCTACGTATCAGTCTGTTTCAGGCGCGGGAAAAGAGGCGATGGAAGAGTTGGCTAAGCAGACGGCCGAGCTATTGAACGCCAAGGAGCCAACCGTTAGCCAGTTTAGCCGTCAGATCGCCTTTAACTGCATTCCGCAAATTGATGTTTTTCAGGATAATGACTACACCAAAGAAGAAATGAAAATGGTGTGGGAAACACAAAAAATACTTAACGACCAGAGCATTCGAGTGAACCCAACGGCGGTTCGCGTACCTGTTTTCTTTGGGCATGCTGAAGCCATCCATATCGAGACACGACAACCGATAACCGCTGAGTACGCTAAAGACTTGTTACGTGAAGCGCCGGGTGTCACGTTGTGCGAAGACCGCCAAGATTTTCCGACTCAGGTTGGCGATGCCGCGGGTAAGGATGATGTTTTTGTAGGGCGTATTCGAGAAGATATTAGTCATCCGCAAGGTCTAAATTTGTGGGTTGTTTCAGATAATATCCGTAAGGGCGCTGCAACTAACTCGATCCAAATCGCGGAGTTGTTGATTAAAGAATACTGGTAATAACGAAGTGGCTTAAAATAAAGTTTTTATGTTTATAGCCGTTAAATATTATAGGAAATCGTGGGCAAGAGAACGAACATGAGTGATTCCCAATCAAATCACAATAAAGGGATTAAGCAGTTGATAAAACACTTAACAATGAGTGTCGTTACATCAGTAGCGATGGCTGTATTCTTATGCATTCCACTTTCTGCCCACGCGTTTTACCAGGACGGAACGATTATCAAGGGGCCGAAAGGTGCCGAGGCATCCGATGTGCGTTCTGGCGAAGAGCGTTATGGCCCGATTAAGTCGTCTGATACGCTGTGGTCTATCGCATCACGCTATCGGCCGCACTCGAGTGTGACGGTCTACCAAACGATGGCGGCTATTGTTCAAGCAAATCCACGCGCGTTCGTGGATGGCAACATGAATCGAATGCTTGATGGTTTTTACTTGCGTATACCCAGCTTGCAAGAAATTAAGATGATTAACCCAGAGGCTGCACGGCGACAGGTCTTGGCCGATGAGTCTTTACAGGATAAACAGCAGCAACTCGCTGCAATTGAGCAGCAGGCAAAGCAAACACGAACTGAGCAGCAGCAGTTATTAGAGCAAGCCAAAGCGCGCGCCGAAGAAGCCATTCAACAAGTGGAATCACGTCAGCAGTCCAACTTTGCTGAGTTACAGTCGCAAGTCAATGATTCAATGAACGCGGTTAAAAAGGTCTATGCGGAAAATGAGTCAATTCAGAAGCGGCTCGATGATTTAGCCGACCGAATCGCCACTATCTCCGAGCAGCTAAAAGAGTCTGATGATCTAGAGGGCCAGTTCAATCAGCTATTAGAGCAACAAAGAGCCCTCATTAATCAACAGCAGCAACAACAAAGTGCGGATGGACTGTCGTGGTTGCAAAGTCCGCTTAATATCGCTTTGTTATCGATTTTACCTGCACTGCTCATTTTAGGATTAATTTATTGGTTTTTCTTCCGTCGCAATAAGACGGTCGCTGAGTCGAGCCAGACTGGTGCGTCAGAGCAAGAGCTTACTGAAGAGCAAGCGGCTGAGCAACTTGACCGTGAGTTAATGGGTGGCGCCTCAACTCACGCTGATGATGGTCTATTCGATTTTGATGGTAATACGGCACTTGATGATGAAGAAGAAGAGGGTAACGATTTAAGTGACCTAGAAGCCGAATTAGAAAACTCGCCTGTTGATCAAGACGATGATTTTAGTATTCAGCTTGATGGTGATGATGATGAAGAAGACCCGTTGTTCCCTAACAATAACGGTGATAGCGAAGGTAGTGATGTTGATGATATCGATCAACATGTACTTCCCGAAGAAGATGATGAGTCGTTGGTGGCGGAACCGGATACTGACAAGACTGAGCCTGAAGACAGCGATGAATCCTCTGAATTGTCTCAAGATGAACTGGACAAGCTATTTGGCGAAGCCGAAGATGACGAAGTGCCAGCACTGGATCTCGATCTGGATGAGCAAGCAAATGAGGATGCAAACGAGAGCGACGAAACAGATGAATCACAAGGCGAGGATGCAGACGTTACAGGTGAAGACCTGGAAAGTAACGAATCGGATGAACAACCAAGTGCGGAGAGTGAAGACTCCAATGACGAATTAGTCAGTGATGATATTTTTGATGAAGAAGCGGCCGCTGAAGCATCGAAAGATGAACCGGAACAAGAGCCAGAGCCAGAAGCAGAAGAAACGCTGGATCAAGATTCAGAAGCGGACGTGCAACAGACACCTTCATCAGATGATTCCGCCGAAGATACCGAGTTTGATGATGGGGAGCATGATAACCCGTTGGATGATGCGCTGGCACAACTGGGAATAGAGGCTGACGAAGTCGACGAAGAAGAGCCGTCCGATGAAGTGTCTGATGAACAGTTGGACGACCTGTTAAATGAAGCTGCTGAAGTGGAAAGTTCGCTGACCGAGCTGACAGAAGACAGTGATGCTGAGGCCGATAAGGAAACAGAGCACGTATCAACGGACCAAGCGGGGAACGCTGACACGTCGTCCTCGGTAGATGAGTACGTGGATATAGACGAGTTGATGGAACAGGCCGATAGCGAAGAGGAGACCGACAACTATACGTCGGATAACGTCGGTCGTGTGCTGGGTGACGAAGAAAGCGAGAGTTCGCCGCAGGATGAGTTGGATACTGCGGATGAGGAGCGACTCGGTCAGCTTGATCTTGCTCGTGCGTACCTCGATATGGATGAGAAGGAAGATGCCGAGGACATTTTGGTCACTTTATCTGAAGGCGAGGATGAGGTTGCCGAAGAAGCACGCGTCTTATTGCAACGTTTGCAGTCGGAATAATTGAATTCGTAAGGGAGTTGTATGCGAATTGCGTTAGGGCTTGAGTATGATGGTCGAGCTTACTATGGTTGGCAACGCCAGCGTGAAGTGGACTCAGTTCAACAAAGGCTGGAAAACGCCTTAAGTAAGGTCGCCGATCAGGCGGTAGAAACCGTGTGTGCCGGCAGAACCGATGCGGGCGTTCATGCAACCAACCAGGTCGTGCATTTTGATGTCTCTACGCCACGACGCGCAGCCGCCTGGACCTTAGGGGTTAATAGCCATCTACCACCTGATATCGCAGTGCGCTGGGCACAACCGGTTGATGATAGTTTTAGCGCACGGTTTAGTGCGACTGCGCGTCGCTATCGTTACATCATTGCTAACCACGCTCTAAGACCGGGTATTCATAGTCACGGCGTCAGTCACTATCATCACCCACTCGATGTTGATGCGATGCAGGCGGCGACTCCGGCTTTATTAGGGGAACATGATTTTAGTGCTTTTCGCGCGGCGCAATGCCAATCGCACTCTGCCCATCGTGAGATAACCCACCTCAATGTTCATCGCCGTGGCGATTTTATTATTGTCGATATCAAAGCCAACGCTTTCTTGCATCATATGGTGCGTAATATTGTTGGTAGCCTCATTGTTATCGGTCGCCATCAGCAAGATCCCAGTTGGCTCGGCGAGCTGTTAGCAGGAAAAGACCGCACCAAAGCAGCGGCGACCGCCAAGCCAGGCGGTTTGTACTTAGTCGAAGTGGATTACCCGAAAGACTGGCAACTACCTAAAGCTGAACCGGGTCCGCTTTGGTTTACAGAGTGATAAAAAACCGCGACTGTTACGACCTCTTTGCTTGACCCATTTGTGCTACCATGTAATCTAATCAAAATTTTTTATTAAAGCTGAGTAAGCGGACCATTATGAGCTGGATTGAACGTATTCTTGCTAAACCTAAAGTCAACAAACGTCGCAATGTTCCAGAAGGCGTTTGGAGCAAATGTGCTGCGTGTGATGCCATTTTGTATCGTAACGATTTAGACCGTAGTTTAAATGTTTGTCCTAAATGTGGGCACCACATGCGTTTGACAGGCCGCGAACGATTACGCATTTTTTTAGATGAGACTGGCGTCTCAGAAATTGCTGCGGATTTGGAACCTAAAGATATCCTTAAGTTTAAGGATTCGAAGAAGTACAAAGATAGAATTGCCGCAGCTCAAAAAAGCAGTGGCGAAAAAGATGCCTTGATTGCACAGCGTGGAACGGTATTAGGCGTTCCCGTGGTCGCTGTAGCCTTTGATTTTAACTTTATGGGTGGCTCGATGGCATCCGTAGTCGGCGCTAAGTTCGTGCAAGCTGCTGAGCTTTGTTTGGAACATAACCTACCACTGGTGTGCTTCTCAGCATCTGGCGGAGCGCGTATGCAAGAGGCTTTGATGTCGTTGATGCAAATGGCGAAAACCTCTGCCGCGTTGGCTAAGATGAGCGAAGCGGGTCTGCCCTATATCTCGATTTTAACCGATCCGACGATGGGTGGTGTGAGTGCGAGTTTGGCGATGTTGGGTGACATCCACATTGCTGAACCTAAGGCATTGATAGGCTTTGCAGGGCCTCGTGTTATCGAACAGACGGTACGCCAAACCTTACCGGAAGGTTTTCAGCGTGCTGAGTTTCTACTAGAACATGGCGCGATCGATATGATTGTTGATCGTCGCGAGATGCGCTCAACTGTGGCACGTCTGTTAGCTAAATTCCAAAATCTAGAAAGCCCGGCACAAAGTGAAATGGAAGCCGCTGACTTGTGATGAACGAGCAAATAATGACGCCGACAGCGACTAGCTCGCTGTCGGATTGGCTGACTTACCTTGAACGAATCCATCCTACAGAAATTGACCTTGGGTTAGAACGCTCGCATCAAGTGCGTGAGCGCGCTGCAATTACTCAGCCCGCTCGTTTCACTATTACTGTCGCGGGTACTAACGGCAAAGGCAGCAGCGTGGCGATGTTGTCGTCAATACTTCAACAAGCGGGCTACAAAGTCGGTGTGTATACATCACCGCATTTAGTGGATTACCGAGAGCGCGTACAAATCAACGGTGCCCTGTTATCTGAAGCCGAGCATTCTGCGGCCTTTGCAGCTATCAACGACGCCCGTCAAGACACCTCATTAACCTATTTTGAAATGGGAACGCTCGCTGCATTGTGGTTAATGCAACGCGCTGAACTCGATGTCGCTATTTTGGAGGTCGGTTTAGGTGGTCGGTTGGATGCTGTGAATGTGGTTGATCCTGATGTCGCAATAGTCACCAGTATTGGTATTGATCATGTTCAATTTCTTGGTGATAACCGTGAAAAAATAGGCTTTGAAAAGGCTGGGATTGCGCGTCGAAACCGTCCGCTCATCTGCGGCGACAGCTACCCACCGAAGAGTATTGCTGCCCAGGCTTCATCAATCGGTGCCGATCTTAAACAAGTGGGACGTGATTTTTCAAGTAAACGGTATGACGACTATTGGCATTATTACGGGCTTAACGTTAACTTGTTTAATTTACCGTCGCCTCAGCTTCCATTAGTGAATGCTGTGACCACATTAGCGGCGCTTGAATGCCTCCCATTGGCGGTCAGCGAAGATGCCATAAAGGCAGGATTGGTAAAGGCATCATTGATGGGGCGTATGCAGCGACTGCACCACCAGCAGGTGGAGGTATTACTAGATGTCGCGCATAACGGTCATGCGGCACAGTATGTTGCCCAGCAACTAAAGCGCATGCCACATCAAGAAATTATCGCGGTAGTGGGTATGCTGAAAGATAAAGATGCCAACGCCGTGTTTGAAGCATTAAGCCCCCACATTACTGAATGGGCGCTAGGCACCTTACATGAACCGCGCGGTAATACAGCTGAACAACTGGCTGCTTGTGAAGCGCTCAATAGTGCACAGGCCAGTTGTTTTGATAGTGTCGAAGCTGCTTTTGATTTTGCTGTAGAGCGGGCACAACAAAAAAACGCTCTGGTGTTCGCGTTTGGCTCGTTTTACACTGTAGGTCACATTTACGCACAAATTAATTCGGGTAACGAATAGGAGTTCAATGTGGCAAGTCGGTTGCAAAACAGAATTGTTGGCTCCCTTATACTGGTTGCACTCGCGGTTATCATCTTACCGGATGTTCTGGATGGTAAAAAAACGGAAGCGGTTGAAGATTTCGAAACGATCCCCCTGAAACCAGAACAGAGTGCTTCGCTGCAGGCACCGACCGAGTTTGAGCCAGCCCCGGTGGAAGTCGCTGCCGAGCAAAGCGATGAGGTCACCGCCGATGAAGCACCAACGATGGATGCACAAAAGCAAGTGCAAGCACCGAAGCGGGAAATGAAGTCGGTGACCGTGACGGGCGAGGCTTTCGTTATTCAATTGGGTGCCTTTAGCAATCGTGACAGTGTGTTGGCTTTGCAAAAGCAATTGCAAGAGAAGGGTTTTGCGGTATTTATTGAGTCAGGTGGAAGCCAAGGACAGCTAACTAAGTTAATGGTCGGTCCGGATACTTCAAAGCACGCATTAGAACAACAGCTAGCGGCGCTCAAAGAGCTCACGGGGCTGCAGGGCAAAGTATTAAACTATAAACCGTAAAGAAATAAAAAAAGCCGCATTTTTAATTGGATTCTGTTAAAATCTGCTCACTTTTTCAGTGCGACTGAGTGCTTATGCTCTGGATAGATTACGCAATCATTATCATCATCACCATTTCTACCTTGGTGAGTTTGATTCGAGGCTTCGTCAAAGAAGCGGTCTCACTCGTAATATGGGTAGCCGCTTTTGTTATCTCGAGTCAGTTCTACAAAGATCTAGCCGTATATTTTACTGAAATCCAAGATCCGCTTGTCCGAAATGCGGCTGCTATCGCTGCGTTGTTTGTTGCCACGTTGATTATCGGCGCCATTCTTAACTATATCCTCTCGAAACTTGTTCAGCACACGGGCCTTTCCGGGACCGACCGTGTACTTGGATTAGTGTTTGGTGCGCTGCGTGGTGTGCTTATCGTGAGCGCTTTGCTGTTCTTTATGGACTCGTTTACCACCCTGTCAAACAGCGAGTGGTGGCGGGAGTCAGTATTGATACCGCATTTCGGTGTATTTATTCAGTGGTTTTTTGAATATCTAGAAAGCAGTTCAAGTTTTTTAGTCCCGCAATCAGTTTAAGAGGGTCGTAAAGTTATGTGTGGTATTGTTGGTATCGTCGGCAAACAGCCGGTTAATCAAGCGCTGTATGACGGCTTAACCATGCTCCAACATCGTGGACAGGATGCTGCCGGCATCATGACGGTGGATGAGTACAATACGTTGCGCTTACGCAAAGCCAATGGCTTGGTGCGTGATGTATTTCATACGCGTCATATGCATCGCCTTGCCGGAAACATCGGTATTGGTCACGTACGCTATCCTACGGCGGGCAGTTCAAGTTCAGCTGAGGCTCAGCCATTTTATGTCAATTCGCCGTTTGGCATTGCGATGGCGCACAACGGGAACCTAACGAACGCAGCCGATGTTCATGCACACCTGTTCAAAACCGCGCGTCGTCATATTAATACCACCTCCGATTCGGAAATATTACTGAACGTTTTCGCTAATGAACTGGACAAAAATGACAGCTTAGAACTTAACGCTGATGATGTGTTTAGAACCATCACAGCGGTGCATCGTAAGGTACGCGGTGCTTATGCTGTGGTGTCAATGATTCTTGGTCATGGTTTGGTTGCATTCCGTGACCCGTGGGGCATCCGTCCGCTTGCGCTCGGAAAGCGTGAGACGGCTGAAGGCGATGAATATATTGTTGCTTCGGAAAGCGTGGCGATCGATGGTACGGGTTTTAAGTACGTGCGCGACGTAGAGCCAGGTGAGGCGATTTATATCACCAACGATGGGCAACTGTTTTCGCGTCAATGTGCAGACAAGCCGAAGCACTGTCCTTGTATTTTTGAGTATGTCTATTTTGCACGGCCTGACTCGTTTATTGATGGTATTTCCGTGTATGCATCACGCGTCAACATGGGGCGTAAGTTGGGTGAGAAGCTCAAACGCGATTATGCCGACTTGGATATCGATGTGGTCATTCCAATCCCCGAGACGAGTTGTGATATCGCACTTGAAATTGCGAGCGTGCTGGATCTTCCGTATCGCCAAGGCTTTGTTAAAAACCGCTATATTGGCCGTACCTTTATCATGCCGGGACAAACGCAGCGCCGTAAGTCAGTGCGCCGTAAGTTGAACGCCATTAGCGCGGAATTCAAAGGCAAGAACGTGTTATTGGTCGATGACTCGATAGTTCGCGGAACGACCTCTGAGCAGATTATTGAAATGGCACGAGAAGCAGGGGCTAAGCGCGTCTATTTTGCTTCGGCTGCACCTGAAATTCGTTTCCCTAACGTTTATGGTATCGATATGCCAAGTGCCAACGAGCTCATTGGTCATGGTCGCGAAAGTAGCGAAATATGCGACATGATTGGCGCCGATGGACTCATTTATCAAGATTTAGACGATCTTGTAGGCGCGGTCGGTGAAGAGAATCCGAATGTTCAGCGCTTTGAAACGTCAGTATTTAGTGGTGAGTATATTACTGGGGATATTAATCAGGATTATCTCGACGAACTTGATGCCGCGCGCAATGATATGGCAAAAGCGCAACGCGATGGCGGCGAAGATGCTAATTTAGAACTGCATAACGACAATGATTAATGTCGTTATCAAATGACAAGGGGCGCTTAAAGCGCCCCTTTTTTATACTATTTTGAACTTAGTCCTGCTGGAAAGGATAAACTGAACCGAGCTTCAAAATTTGCGTTAATTCATCAAGCGCTGAACGTGATTCTTCGAGTAGCGCAGGGTCACGTAGGTCGTCAACGGCAAGCTCTTCGCGATAGTGTTTATCGACCCACTGAGTTAAGCGTTGATACAAGTCATCGCTCATCAAACAGTTTGGGTTAGCGGCTTTAAGCTCTTCGTCGTTAAGCGCTACGCGTAAACGCAAACACGCGGGACCGCCGCCATTTCGCATACTTTGTTTAACGTCAAAGAACTCAACGCGCTTGATAGGATTATCGCGCTGCACCAATGACTCAAGGTAGGCTTTTACACGAGGGTTCTCTTCACACTCAGTCGGTGCAATGAGAGTCATGATGCCATCTGGTGGAGTAATTAGCTGGGTATTAAACAAATAGGTTGATACCGCGTCCTGTACGCTCACCTCATCGGTTTTAACTTCGATAAAGTGCACTGGGGTATCACCAAACTTTTGTTGAATTTCAGCGAATTTCTGTTCGGTATCACGGAATGCCTGTTCGTGGTAGAACAATACGTTTTGATTACCTACTGCAATAACGTCGTTATGAAACACGCCTTGGTCGATAACATCGGGGTTTTGCTGCAGATAAACGGTGTTATCGTCAGTAAGACCATGCAAGCGAGCGATGGCTTGAGATGCTTCCAAAGTTTGTCGTGCAGGGAACTTCCGCGGTGCAGGTTGTGTACTATCAAATGCACAACGGCCGTAAGTAAAGATCTCAACACCGGCATGACCGTATTGTTCACATAAACGCGTGTGGTTTGCTGCGCCTTCGTCGCCAAAGTGCTCGTTATCAGGCAGGTGAGTGTGGTGCTCGAAATAACGTTCATGCGCAAACATGGCTTTAAGAATATTGCCACTGGTCACAGGCTCGAGTGAGCGGTGAAACTTATTCGTTAAGTTAGCCGGTGTAAAATGCACTTTGCCATTTGCCGTATCGGCGCTGGGTGATACAGTCGCCGCGTTGGCGGTCCACATGCTTGATGCTGAGCACACGGCTTGGAAAATAGCTGGCGCTTCGGTTGCCGCTTTATATAATACTTCGCCATCGGTGCCGGTGAAGCCGAGGCGTCGCAACGCATAAATATCTGGACGTTCTTGTGGCGCCAAAACGCCTTGCTTCATGCCCATGTCGTGCAGCGCTTTCATCTTCATTAACCCTTGTAGGGCGGCGCTTTTAGGGCTAGAGGTAGCCTTTGCGTTGGCTAACGAGGCAACGTTGCCGAATGACAAACCAGCGTAATTGTGAGTCGGACCGACAAGGCCGTCATAATTCACTTCAAAGTGTTGCATAGTCACGTATTCGCGCTCCTTTCGGGGGGCTACTGTTTAGCCTGATATGATCGAATTAGAATTATTATACGTTGTTAATAACGGCTTGTAAGCCTTTATTTTCGTGGGCTTACCGAAAATTCGCCGAGTCTGACTGTTTATCTAAATTGTGCGAATTTTTATCAAATACACAGGTTATGGTTGTTTCTTAAGAAAATAACCGATATATCTTAAAAAAGGCAGAATCATCGGGTTGCCACTTGTATTTTTGTGGTTATGAACCTATATCGTCTGACAGTTAAAGAAAAGAGAAGCTAAACTCTATGGCGAAATCGCTCGTTATTGTCGAGTCCCCGGCAAAAGCCAAAACAATTAATAAATACCTGGGTAACGATTTTATCGTGAAGTCCAGTGTAGGGCACGTGCGCGACCTTCCTACCAAGGCGGTAGAGAAGGTACCCAGTAAATCGGCGGCCGAAGTCCGCAAAATGTCGCCGGAGGATAAGGCGGCTTACCAACAGCAACGTGATTTTAAACGTTTGGTAGCGCGGATGGGAATCGACCCTGAGCATGACTGGGATGCACACTACGAGGTATTACCCGGTAAGGAAAAAGTAGTCAAGGAACTTACCCAACTGGCGAAAAAGTCAGATAAAGTTATTCTCGCGACGGATTTGGACCGCGAGGGGGAAGCTATCGCGTGGCATTTACGCGAACTGATGGGGGGGGACAACGACCGTTATCAACGGGTGGTCTTTAACGAAATCACCAAAAATGCGATCCAAGATGCTTTCTCGCATCCTGCCCAGCTCAATTTGGATCGCGTTAACGCACAACAAACGCGTCGATTCTTAGACCGTGTTGTGGGCTTCATGGTATCGCCTCTGTTATGGAAAAAAATTGCCCGCGGGCTATCCGCCGGTCGTGTGCAGTCGGTCGCTGTCCGCTTGGTAGTCGAACGCGAACGAGAGATTAAAGCGTTTGTTCCGGAAGAGTATTGGGACGTACACGCTGATTTAGCGACACAAGCCAAAGATGACTTGCGTATGCAGGTTGTGAAGCAAGCCGGTGAAAACTTCAGGCCGGCGAACAAAGAACAGACCGATGCGGCATTGGCACAGTTAAAAGATGCCGACTATGAAATTATTTCTCGTGAAGACAAGCCAACGTCGAGCAAGCCATCGGCGCCGTTTATCACGTCGACGCTGCAGCAGTCAGCCAGTACGCGTTTAGGTTTTGGTGTGAAGAAAACCATGACTCTAGCACAGCGCTTGTATGAAGCGGGTCACATTACCTACATGCGTACTGACTCAACCAATTTGAGTGCTGATGCAGTCAGCGCGTGTCGTGATTACATTGAGCAGAGCTTTGGAGCGAATTATCTGCCCAAACAACCGAATCGTTACGGCTCCAAAGAGGGCGCACAAGAAGCCCACGAAGCGATCCGTCCTTCGGACGTGAAAGTCAAGGCTGATAAACTGGGCAGCATGGATCGTGATGCGCAACGGCTGTATGAATTGATTTGGCGTCAGTTCGTTGCTTGCCAAATGGTGCCAGCAAAATACGATAGCACAACGCTAACTGCACAGGCGGGAGACTTCGAACTCAAAGCGCGCGGTCGCGTGATGCGTTTTGCGGGTTGGACCAAAGTACTGCCGCCGTCATCGTCGAAGAAAGACGGTGACATGAGTCTGCCTGATATTGGCAAGGGCGAAATATTAGCGTTGCAACAGTTGGAGCCGCAACAGCATTTCACCAAGCCGCCGGCGCGATATAGCGAGGCGTCCTTGGTCAAAGAATTAGAAAAGCGCGGTATCGGCCGTCCTTCGACATACGCGTCGATCATCTCAACGATTCAGGATCGCGGCTACGTTAAAGTGGAGAATCGCCGCTTTTTCGCCGAAAAAATGGGTGAAATCGTTAATGATCGACTCATTGAGAACTTTACCGAGTTAATGAATTATAACTTTACCGCGGAGATGGAGCAGGCGCTCGATGATATCGCCGCTGGCAAGCGTAATTGGAAAGAAACGCTCGATAAGTTTTACGAGGACTTTAAAGCCAATCTAGAACAAGCCGAGCGCGACCCAAATGAAGGCGGAATGCGCGGCAACCAAATGGTTATGACCGACATTGAGTGTCCCAAGTGTGGACGCGAGATGGGTATTCGTACGGCATCAACGGGCGTATTCCTAGGTTGTTCAGGCTATAATTTGCCACCTAAAGAGCGATGTACCCAAACGCTTAACTTAACGCCAGGCGAAGAAGCGGTTAAGGTGACCGATGAGGATGAACGCGAGACAGAGGCGTTACGTGCTAAGAAACGTTGTCCTAAATGCGGCACCGCAATGGATAGCTACCTCATTGATGAGAAGCGTAAACTCCATGTGTGCGGTAATAACCCGACCTGTGACGGTTATGTCATTGAAAAGGGTGAGTTTCGTATAAAAGGTTATGACGGACCGACCATTGAGTGTGATAAATGCGGTTCGGAGATGCAGCTCAAGACGGGGCGTTTTGGTAAGTATTTTGATTGCACAAATGACGAGTGCAAGAATACGCGTAAGTTGTTGCGCAACGGAGAACCCGCGCCACCCAAAGAGGATCCTGTACCGTTGCCGGAGCTTCCGTGTGAGGATTCGGACGCGTACTTTGTGTTACGTGATGGTGCTTCAGGTATTTTCTTATCAGCGAACACCTTTCCTAAGTCGCGTGAGACACGAGCGGTTAAGGTAAAAGAGCTTGCGCGGTTTAAAGACCGTTTGCCTGACAAGTTTAAGTATCTTGCTGAAGCGCCACAGGAAGATGACGAGGGTAACGAGGCTATCGTCCGCTTCTCGCGAAAAAACAAAGAGCAATATGTAGTGACCGAGGTCAATAAAAAGCAGACCGGTTGGAAGGCTCATTACAAGGGCGGTAAATGGGTTATTGATAAGAAATAATCCATGACTTACTCAATAAAGGGGCGATGGTGTATCGCCCCTTTTTTATGCGCTTTATAAAGTTTGAGTTAATGATTTAACTTAGCTGAGTAAAGGTCATGACCCTGCAAAAATTATGTTTATATCAAGCCTTGGTTGTCACGTTAACGGTGGGTATCATTCCCCTTAGTTCGGCGCAAGATTGCTTATCACTCGATCTAGGACCGGCTCAAGTAGAGCCCTCTTTACATTGGCAATCGCAAAACCGCGGTGTCTCAGCGATGGTGCGCGCAGGATTACTCGAACCACAAGTCATTCGCTTACTCAAACAACACTTGGCGATTAAAGTGGTCGATTGGCAGGCGTCCCATCACCATCAATGGCCGACAGACTATTTGCTCGAAGCCGATTCTTGGCAGGCTTTTTTTACCCGCTTACTTAAGCCTTTTGGTCTACAACTGGTCTTGTATGCTAATCAAGGCGCTGTGGTCCGTTATCAGGAATCACCACTGTGATTTGTGCTCGAGTGATATTGGCATGGGGTGTTTGTTTGATCTGCGTAGCCTGTAGCTATGACCCTGCTGCGCTTATCGCCAAGGCGGATGCACTCAGTGAGCAACAGCATCAGCACTTAGCCTCTCAATATGATTACCAACTCACGCCTCAAACTCCGCATACGGTGATCGAGAGTGAGCAGTTTTATGTGCCAGAGCTTGCTAAAAGCACGGTTGATAAGCCTATTTGGTATAGCCAACCCTTGCAGACACAGCTATTAAAAGTACCGCTACTGCAAGCGCTTCAGACCGTATTTACGCCGTTAAATGTCACTGTTTTAGTTGACCCAGAGGTCGATGCGCAACGACTTATTTCAAGTGAATTTTCCGGCACTGTGGGTGAGTGGCTTGCTTGGCTTAGCAATGGGCAACAATTATTTGTTGAATACGAGCCCTATGCGGTTCATTTGAAACGTTACCAAGTGAAGCGTTATGACTTAGCTTTTCTTGCGGGCACGACCCAGTTTTCCTTGAATGAACAGGCCGCCCAACAAGCAGACGGCGATCAGGCTGGACAATTGGGGTTCAGCTCAAGTCAGTCATTGGCGTGGAAGGAATTAGAGCAAGCGATAACACTCATGCTGTCGGACCAAGGACATGTGGCGCTTAACGCCAATGCGAGCGCGTTACTTGTGAAAGATACGCCCAGCGTGATTAAGCAGGTCGATCGCTATATTAACCAGTTGAACAAGAGTCTGACTCGTCAGGTAGCACTCGATGTACAAGTGATCGAGGTTCGATTCGATGACTCGGAGCAGTTTACCGTGGATTGGTCGAGTGTACGACGTACAAGTCAAGGCACGCCTTGGTTAACGTCGCAAAGTGGTTCTGATAATTGGTTACAGCAAGCCGCAGGACGTTTTATTCTAAGCCCGTTGAGTGGACCGCGAAATTCCATCGACATTTTAGTGCAAGCGTTACAAGAGCAAGGACAGGTCAAAGTCAGTCATCATCCGCGTATTTTGACATTAAATCATCAAGTGGCGCAGTTATTGGTCGAGGAAGAGCAAGCTTACTTGGCTGAATCAGAAGTCAGCACGACACCTTATGTGGGACAGCAACAACGCCTCAAGCCCGGCAAATTGACAACAGGTTTTAGAATGTTTGTATTACCCAACATTTTAAAACGCGATGTACTTTTGCATCTATCTTCGCAAATGAGCGCGTTGCAGGGGATGAACGTCGTTCAGTCAGGCGATAATATGATTCAAACACCGCACACATCTCGCAAACACTTTTTTCTAAAGGCGCTTGTGGGTCACGAAGAAACACTTCTTTTGACTGGGTTTCGTAATCAAACTGTCCAAGCGGGACGGACGCGTTCAGGGGTCAGTTGGTTACTGGGGGGCGGACAGCAAAAATCGCGGGAAAACAGCGAGACGCTTTTACTCATCACGCCGCGAATTGTCGGGGTGAACAATGAGTGAGTGGGTTACTCATAGCTTTCGATTAAGACTGGGTGTCAAGAAGCCATCAAGGAAGCAGCTTCTCGGCATCATTGCGCAATGGAATTATCCCTTTTGCGGGATAGCATTTTTCATGCAGCAGTGGTGGTTAAGTATGAGTCAACAACCGGGCGCCGATCCCTTATTCTGCCTTCGTGCTGACTGGCAACAAACCGCATCCTGTGGATGGATTATTGCGGATACTCAGCCTGCTCGTCTGGTTGTTTGGCAAAGCGGTCGCTTGGTTGCGATTGAACAAGGAGACGTCGCTGGTTTGATGAGACGTGTCGTTGAATGGAGAGAACAGCACAAGGATTTAACGTCCCCCTCGGTTTGGTGCTGGTACTCTCAACAGCCTGCGCCCGAGGCTTGGATCGGCGATAAGCGTAGTGATATGTATCGGTCGGATACGTTTTTACAATTGCTCCCCGGCGAGCAACTGACACGACGTTCAGAAACTGCGATCAAGATAGGGGTGGGAAGTCTGGGCTTATTGCTCATCCTGCTTGGTGGCATGTACTACGTGCTGAATCACCCCACCACTGAGGCAATCGAGACGGAAGAAAGGGCATTTTTTCAGTTAGATAGTGTCAGTGCGATCGCAGAAATAGCGTCCCTCATGAGTCATCCTTTTGCTGCAAAGCAGCACTTGGTTCAGATTGATTTGAGTGGCACTACACTGCGTTTATTGTGGCAATTACCCGACCAATTAACCGGCTCTCAGCAAAGTAAAACACAGGTTGAAACGCGTATACTCCCTAGCAAGAAGCGTGAAGGAACTGCTCCCACTGGAGGCGCCGCTGACGCACTGTGGGCGGCATATCAAACTACTTTTTATGATGCGCAAGTGACTCAGTTGAGTGCGACACAATGGCGCCTAGCCTATTCCATGATGTCGTATCGACACTTGCAACGATTAGCCGATTGGCTTGTCAGCCATCCGCAATTCGTTCTTTCTTCATTATCAATGAGGTACCAACATGGCTATTGGTCTGTGCAATGGACGCTGGACTCCCAAATGGCTGAGCTTATTTAGCTTTTGCCTACCGTTATCAATGCCGCTGACTGCTCAGCAAGTCGTGAGTCAAACGACCGATCCCTTGGCATTGAGCGAACAATTAAAAAACGAATTAAAAGCCTACCAGGCATGGCAAGTGGCGATGGAACAGAAGAAGCGAGACTTAGCCTTTGCTGAATTACAACTGAACTGGTTGAAGAAGCAAGTCGAGATTGCGCAGCAGCAAAAACTGCTACGACCGACCTCTGTTGCAGCGCCTCGTCCGCCTAAAAACTGTATTCGTATTGCTCAGTCTGAGTGGCGCTTGCGCGATGCCGATGGTGAGTGGTTCTGGGCAAAACAAGGGAGTTGCTTTTAATGTTAGATGCGATGCCGCACTTAGATGCAAAGGCACTTTACGGCTGTACGATTCATCCTGTTATCTTTCAATATTGTGAAATGCTTTTAAACCAGTGGCACGACGAGGGTTGCGACGATAAAGCCATGCTAGCAACAGAGTCGGGGTTGTTAGTCTGCTCGGCACGAGTGTTTGAGGAAGCAAGACTGGAACGAGAGAATCTGGAAAAGCTATTACGGGATTACACGCAGCAACCGGTGCAATTAGCCCTTGCCGATGCTCGCGTGATACGAGCAGCGTTACTGACTTATCGCACGGGGCGGCCGCCGCAAGAACAACCAACAGAGACAACGGACCAAACACATGCCCAGCAACTGCTGTCCGACCTCGTCGCCGAGGGGTTGGCAAAAGGAGCTTCAGATATCCACTTGCGATTCAGTAAACACTTCTGTCGAACCTGTTATCGAGTCAAAGGAGTTTTAGTGGACCATCATCAGCGTAATCGTGAGGCAATGACCGAAGCCATTGCCGCGGCGTTGAATACGCGTAGTGATGACTACAATCAAGTGTTCAATGAACAAAGCACTGATAGTGCGAGCCTGTTAGTGCCGCTCAGACAAGACGGCAACCATCTATCTGAGATAAAAGTACGTTTGCAAAAGTCGCCTTTAAGCGATGGCTTTGCGGTCACCTTACGATTACTGGCAACTACAATGGCGCCCAGTCTCACGCTTGAGTCTCTCGGGTTTGAGCCTGATATCATCAAAGGTGTCGACTGTATGTTGGCACAACGCAGTGGCCTGCTGCTCGTCGTCGGTCCAACGGGGCATGGTAAAACGACGACCTTGGCGGCTATTCATCAACGTTTTAGTGAGTCGGCGAAAATAATTTCGTTTGAAGATCCGGTTGAACTGAAACAACCTCATGTTGAGCAACGTTGGATCGACTCAACGCGCCATCAGGAAGGTTTTGAGACAGCCATCAAGACGGCATTACGAGAGGATCCAGACGTGATTTCTGTGAGTGAAATTCGCGATGGGTCAACCGCCGCTGCGGCTATAACGGCTGCGTTAACTGGTCACTTGGTGACGGCTACATTGCACGCAACTGACACTTTGGCTGCGTTGGAACGTCTGCGCGATTTGGGGGTAGCAATGGAGCAATTGTTAACGCCGGGCGTGTTGCGAGGGCTCATCGCACAGCGTCTACTGTATCGCGATGGCACCGCAACACTCGTCGCTGAATATTTAGTGCTTGATCAAGTCGCGCGTCAATTTGCTCTCAGTCACGATTATGCGGGCTGGCGAGAGCACCTTACGCGTTGCGGCTGGCGCGGCTTAGCCGAACGAGGCGCAGCTCAGATACTGGGTGAGACGCCTCGCGAATACCATTACTCGGTAGAAGGGCCGCTCGCGAAATGAATAAAATTGGACGACAGCGGCAGTGGCAGTGGGTTGAGGACTACTGCATCTGGTTAGAGGATGGCAGTGGACCGCAAGAAGCGGCTGAGGCGATGCGCACACAAGCGGCCTACTTTAAACTACGTGCGGAGCAGAAATTAGCGGAACGATTGCAGGCGGGCTTACGGCGGGGTCAAACCATTGGGCACGCGTTAAAGGGGGAGCTCAAGCCAGATTTATTAGAGCTCTTTATTATCGGCCAGCAATACAACTGTTTGACACCACTATTGAATGACTATCGTGACATTGTCGTCGAACTACAGCGGTTACGTTGGGCGTTTTATCGACAATTAGCCTATCCTATTTCGGTCTTATTTACTGTTCTTTTGGCTTATGCCTATGCCGCAACACATTATTTACCGCGATTGCTCAGTTATAGTCAATCGCGCTCTTCAGAAGCAGTCGTGGAATGGGTCATCAATATTGGCAACATCATTGCCAGCGGTTGGTGGTGGCTACTTGGCTTATTGACATGCTTAGTCATGGCATGGCGCTGGTTGGCACGCAACTGGGTAGGGCGTCAGCGTCTGCAGGCTGAACGCTATGGTCTATTTGCCCAATTCCGAGCCATCAATGCGTTATGGCTGACACGACTGGTCGCTGTTCTCATGCATCATCACGTTGCACTCGATACTATTTTTGCTGTGTTAATTCGCGTTGCATCGCCTTACGCAGGTTGGCACTTAAAGCGAATGCAACAACGGTTAGCACAAGGTCGTGTGAGCCTAGCTACAGTGCTTGATACGGGATTACTGTTACCGAGACAGCTGTTCCGGATTAGCCATCGGCAGCAATTTAATGGGCAACGTGAGGCGCTCGTTAGTGTCGCTCAGCGAAGCTATGTTGATATACAACGCAGTATTGCGTATCAGCAACGGGTATGGATTGTGTTGTGCTATTTGCTCATCACGGCATTGATACTGATGCTTTTAAGTGCTGTAGGTAGCACCATGATGGCGGTGATGACATCGATTTAGTGTTTTTCAAGGAGTGATTAGGATGCGTTCAAAGGAACAAGGATTTACGTTTATCGAAGTTTTGGCGGTGCTGAGCATTATTGCCATAGCCTCATTGGGGACTTTGGTATTGCGTGATTGGGCGGTTGGAAATGCGCGCGTATCGGAAGCGAAGAATCTGATAACGACACTTCAAGCGGGGGCACAAATGTGGAAACCGGCCAGTGGCGAATTTACCGGTATCAGCATGACCGAGTTGAGCAGCATTGGAGCGGTTCCTGCCGATTGGGGGGATGGTATCGGTAAAAACCCATGGGGTGGTGATATTACAATTGCTGTAGATGTCGGAGATCTAAATCGATACTCGATAAACCTTGATGGAATCTCCTCGGAGGAGGAGGGGAATAGACTCGCGCGTGATTATCAGGATCAAGCTTTCTCGAGTAGCTTTTCAACAGGCACCCTTACCGTGACTTTCCAAGGCTAATGAATCAACGAGGATTTAGCCTTTGGGAGGTCGTGCTGGCGGCGGCGATACTTGCTAGTTTTTGGCAAGTATCGTTAGTCGGCTGGCGCTGGCAAGACACGGTGCAGAAGCGCCTGCAGTGGCAACAGCAACTGGTCATGCTGATCCAAGCGCAACGTGACCACTACCAACGTTATGGTGTTTTTGCACTTACCGAGGCGCAATTAGCCCGACAGGGACGTTACGTGGTGCCTGCTTGGCCGTTTTCTACTGAATGGCGATTCCTACCAGATGCCTTTTACAGCGAACAATTACTCATGCGAACACAATTAAAGAACGTTGACCCATCACTCTTATTGGGTCATTCCTTGCCATTTGAACAGCAAGGTAACGAGGTCGTTATCCGTGTTATCGGAACACGCTAATAAACTGTGTCATCAGCGCGGGCAGAGCCTTGTCGAGGCGGTTGTAGTGTTGCCAATCATGCTGCTGTTTGCGCTACTGCTGGCGCAAGTACTTTATCTTTGGTGGGCACAGCAAACACTGTTTGTTGCAAGCCAGTATGCTGCGCGGGTCGGGGCTATCAACCATGGCGAAAAGCGGCCGATGCGCGTGACCTTGGCGGCCACCATGGCGAGTTTGACGCCTAAAGATAAAGACATAGAAAGTTGGCAAAATATATTGAAGTCAGTTGCTGCGCAGCAATTACACGGTTTGCAGTTTTCAGAGATCGACATCGTCCAACCCACAGAGGCGATGGTTAATCAATTTAAAGAGCGCCGCTATAGTAATGAATCGCAGAACTGGATCGAGGAAATTCCTGTTGATCACTACTGGGCGAGAAGACAGTCGGCCGAGAACGAAGAAGCGTACGTTAGTGCCACGACATTAAAAATTGAGGTCACTTGGTGCATTGAATTGAAGATACCGATTGCCGATAAAGTGTTAGCCGCGTTGGCTCCAAAGGTTTCACGATGTCAGCTAGCACAACAAATCACAGGAAGTCCGTTTTGGCCGTTAACAGCAACCGCCGAGCATCGGATGCTCAGCGGTTATCGTTAATTCGTCTAATTAGGCCTCAGTGTGGTCGTGGTATTCAACGCACGCTTGCAAGGTATTTTCAATCAGTGAAGCGACGGTCATAGGACCCACCCCACCCGGTACCGGTGTGATCCAACCGGCTCTTTGTACAGCCGTGTCAAACTCGACATCACCTGTTAAGCGACCATCATTCAGTCGGTTCATGCCTACATCAATAACGATTGCGCCTTCTTTGATCCATTCACCTGGAATAAATTCGGGCTTACCCACGGCGACGACAACAATGTCGGCACGTCTTACATGTTTTTCTAGGTCATTGGTGAAGCGATGACATACGGTGGTTGTTGCGCCTGCTAACAAAAGTTCAAGGCTCATTGGTCGACCAACGATATTGGATGCGCCGACAACCACTGCATTGAGTCCGTGTAAATCAATTTGTGTACTGTCTAGCAAAGTGATGATGCCTTTTGGAGTACACGGACGCAAAGCGGGTATTCGTTGTGCTAATCGACCGACATTGTATGGATGAAAGCCATCCACATCTTTGTGCGGGTGAATGCGTTCGAGAATTGGCGTTGCGTCAAGGCCAGCAGGCAAGGGTAGTTGTAACAAAATACCGTCGACATCGGGGTTGTCATTGAGTTCATCAATTAGTTGCTCGAGTGCAGTCTGTGATGTATCACTGGGCATGTCATAATCAAACGAACGAATACCGACTTGTTCACAGGCGCGTCTTTTATTACCCACATAAACTTCTGATGCGGGGTCTTGTCCGACTAAAACGACAGCTAAACCGGGCGCACGCTTGCCCGCGCTCAGTCGTTCGTCAATTTGTGTTTTTACCGATGCTCTGATGTTTGCAGCGATTGCTTTACCATCAATTAGCTGTGCAGGCATATAGGGACCCTTGCTTGTCAATGAAATTGGAATTGAAAAAGCTTTGAATGGCTGCATAGTTTACCGCTATTTTAGGTTCATTGTCACTGATTGTCGGAATAATGGTCAGCTTGGCGCAAAAGTAGCCAAACAACCGCCGTTTGCCAAAAAAAGTTTGACGGACGGGAAACTTATGGGTAATATTCGCCCCCGTTGTCAGGCAGCATTGCTTGTCACCACCAGATGTCAAAAACGGCGAGTAGCGCAGTTTGGTAGCGCACTTGGTTTGGGTCCAAGGGGTCGCTGGTTCGAATCCAGTCTCGCCGACCATTTTGACATTAGGGTAGCAGGAATGTTCGATTGCGCCCGTAGCTCAGCTGGATAGAGCAACGGCCTTCTAAGCCGTCGGTCGCAGGTTCGAATCCTGCCGGGTGCGCCAGAACGCGCCATGAAGATTCAATACAGTGGTGGGTGTAGCTCAGTTGGTAGAGCCCCGGATTGTGATTCCGGTTGTCGTGGGTTCAAGTCCCATCATCCACCCCACTTCTTCTCTTCAAAATCCTTATTATAATCGGCGAGTAGCGCAGTTTGGTAGCGCACTTGGTTTGGGTCCAAGGGGTCGCTGGTTCGAATCCAGTCTCGCCGACCAATCGTAATTTCATCGTTAGTGCATTGCGATAAAAATCGCGTCCCTAAATACTACTTCCGTTTTACAGCTCGTGCTGTTCAGTACAGAATTCACTCTCGACTATTCGCCTCTGACCCGCTATAATGTTGCGTCATTTTTAAAGGATAACGCCGTTGTTTGCGTTAAAGTCCCTTGGGTTACACTCGACTGGTGTGAGCTGGTTAGTGTGAACTGAGTAAGCTTTTAAGGGCAAGCAACACTTCACTGATTGAAACCGAGGTAAAAAGGCAATGCAGGTTTCTGTAGAGACAACACAAGGTTTAGAACGTCGTGTGACGATTACGGTACCGGCGGACGTTATTGATAACGAAGTAAAACGTTTATTAAAAGAAGAATACCGTCACCGCCGTGTGAATGGTTTCCGTAAGGGAAAGATTCCTCCACACGTATTGCAGAAGCTATTTGGTCGCGAAGCACGCTCTCGTGCCGCATCTGGCGTAATGCAGAGCAAATACTATGAAGCGATCATGCAGGAAAAAATTAACCCTGCAGGTGCGCCGGCGATCGAGCCTAAAGTTAACGAACCAGGTAAAGACCTAGAGTTCACTGCAACTTTTGAAGTATACCCAGAAGTTGAGGTTAAAAACCTCGACAAGATCGAAATTGAAAAACCCACTGTTGAAGTCACTGATGCTGATGTCGATAGCATGTTAGAGACGTTGCGCAAGCAACACGCGGGTTGGAAAGAAGTTAAGCGTAAGTCTAAAGACGGCGATCGCGTAACCATGGATTTCGTGGGTTCAATTGATGGTGAAGAGTTTGAAGGCGGTAAGGCGTCTGACTTTGCACTTGAACTGGGTGAAGGCCGCATGATTCCTGGTTTTGAAGATCAGATCAAAGGCATTAAAGCAGGTGAAGAGAAAACCATCGAGGTGACCTTCCCTGAAGACTACCACGCTGAAAACCTTAAAGGTAAAGATGCACAGTTTGCGGTTACGGCTAAGAAAGTCGAAGAACGCGAACTGCCAGAGCTTAACGATGAGTTTGTTGCTTTGTTTGGCGTGAAAGAAGGCGGTGTTGATGCATTAAAAGCGGAAGTTCGCAAAAATATGGAACGCGAGCTGAGCAACACGGTTAAGAGCAAAGTTAAAGAGCAAGTATTGAAAGGCATCGTTGAGCACAATGAAGTCGAATTGCCAAAAGCGATGATCGATCAGGAGATCGATGCATTGCGTAAACAAGCAGCAGAACGCTTTGGTGGTAACGCCGAGCAAATGCCTAATTTACCTGCTGAATTGTTTGAAGAACAAGCAAAAGAGCGCGTGAAAGTGGGTCTATTGTTAGGCGAAGTCATTCGTACTAACGAGATGAAAGCAGAAGACGAGCGTGTTGATACGATTATCGCAAACGCTGCTTCAGCTTACGAAGATCCGCAAGAAGTCATTGAGTATTACAAGTCTAACAACGACATGATGCAACAGATTCGTAATGTTGCGCTTGAAGAGCAAGCGGTTGAGTTTGTACTTGATAAAGCTAAAGTGACAGAGAAAGAAGCGAGCTTCGATGACATCATGAACCCTAAGCAATAATCTATCCGCGAGGATAAATCGACGGAGTCCTTGACGAGCTCCGTCACTGCTTGGTTTAATGGCTCGTATGTAACTCATACGAGCCTTTTTCTTATTAGGAGCTTTATCATTCATGTCTAACGATATTCAGGATCCCATGGCACAGCTCGTTCCGATGGTTGTAGAGCAAACCTCTAAAGGTGAGCGCTCCTACGATATTTATTCGCGACTGTTGAAAGAGCGTGTCATTTTTTGCTGTGGACAGGTCGAAGACCACATGGCTAATTTGATTGTTGCCCAATTATTGTTTTTGGAATCAGACAATCCTGATAAAGACATTTATCTTTATATTAACTCTCCCGGCGGCGTTGTTACTGCGGGTATGGCGATTTATGACACCATGCGGTTTATCAAGCCGGATGTGAGTACTGTATGTATGGGTCAAGCAGCCAGCATGGGCGCATTCTTGCTTGCAGGCGGCGCACAGGGTAAACGCTATTGCTTGCCTAATTCACGCGTGATGATTCATCAACCGCTTGGTGGATTCCAAGGACAAGCTTCAGATTTCGAGATCCATGCGAAGCAAATATTGGATCTGAAAGAGCGTCTAAACCGTATGTTAGCTGAAAATACTGGGCAAGATTACGAAAAAGTGGCGCGTGATACGGATCGCGACCATTTCTTGACTGCGCCTGAAGCAGTCGATTATGGCTTAGTCGACGGCATATTGAATAAGCGCGGCGAAGAGTAGTAGGAGAGTCGAATGACCGATAAAACGCAAGGCGACGGTGAAAAGCCGCTCTACTGTACATTCTGCGGTAAAAGTCAGCATGAGGTGAAAAAGCTTATCGCTGGGCCTTCAGTGTTTATTTGTGATGAGTGTGTCGATTTATGTAACGATATTTTGAAGGAGGAAATTCAAAATATTGCTGCGGCACCTGAACACGATAAGCTTCCTGTGCCCAAAGAAATCCGTAAGCACTTGGACGATTATGTCATCGGTCAAGAGCGTGCCAAGAAAGTATTGTCAGTGGCGGTTTATAACCACTACAAACGGTTGCGTAACGCAGGTAAAGGCAAAGATGACGTTGAGCTGGGTAAAAGTAATATTTTGCTGATTGGTCCGACTGGCTCAGGTAAAACGTTCCTTGCTGAGACAATGGCGCGATTCTTGGATGTTCCGTTTACCATGGCGGACGCGACCACGCTAACGGAAGCAGGTTATGTGGGCGAAGATGTAGAGAACATTATCCAAAAACTTCTGCAGAAATGCGACTATGACGTTGAGAAAGCAGAGCGTGGTATTGTCTACATTGATGAAATTGATAAAATTTCGCGTAAGTCTGAAAATCCATCCATTACACGTGATGTGAGTGGTGAAGGGGTGCAGCAAGCGTTATTGAAATTAATTGAAGGCACGGTCGCTTCTGTACCTCCACAAGGCGGGCGTAAGCATCCACAACAAGAATTTTTGCAAGTTGATACATCGAAAATCTTGTTCGTTTGCGGTGGTGCGTTTGCTGGGCTTGAGCGCGTGATCGAACAACGTTTAGCGACTGGAACAGGCATTGGCTTTGGCGCTCAAGTAAAAAGCCCTAACAGTGCGGCGCAAAGTGAAATCATCAGTCAGGTTGAACCAGAAGATCTAGTTCGCTACGGCTTGATCCCTGAGTTTATTGGTCGCTTACCTGTCGTGGCAACGCTCGATGAACTCAATGAAGATGCACTCGTTGAAATTTTGCGTGAGCCGAAAAATGCGCTTACGAAACAATACTCCGCATTGTTCGAAATGGAAGATGTAGAGCTCGAGTTTCGTGAAGACGCCTTGCGAGCGATTGCTAAGAAAGCGATGAACCGTAAGACCGGTGCACGCGGCTTACGCTCTATTGTCGAGGGTGTATTATTGAGCACCATGTATGATCTTCCTTCGATTGACGGCGTATCTAAAGTGGTGGTGGATGAATCAGTGGTAGCTGGCGAATCAGACCCTATTTTAATCTACTCAAATCAGTCGGATGAAAAACACGCATCAGGCGAATAAGCGGGTGTGTATTGCCCAAAGTTGACAAAAAGGGCCATTTCGGCCCTTTTTTTATGCAAACCGTTGAACTTTGCCATATAGACCACATATTAGAGAAAGAACTAAGGTCAGGAGAATTTGATGAGCGAAGAACGTACAGAGCAACTAGATATGCCTGTTCTCCCATTACGTGATGTAGTGGTTTACCCCCATATGGTGATTCCACTGTTCGTGGGTCGCGAAAAATCTATCCGTTGTTTAGAGGCTGCAATGGATGGCGATAAACGTGTCTTTTTAGCAGCCCAGAAAGATGCATCGGTTGATGAGCCTACGGAAGAGGACATTTATCGTGTCGGCACGGTAGCGAGTATTTTACAGTTGCTGAAACTACCCGACGGTACCGTCAAAGTATTAGTTGAAGGTCAGCAACGCGCTGAACTTGATCAACTCAAAGACAGTGACGACTATTTTCAGGCGAGTATTCATTACTTAGCGTCTGAGTCATTGCCTGAAAAAGAGGAAGAGGTACTGGTCCGCTCGGCAATGAACCAGTTTGAAGGCTATGTGAAGCTGAATAAAAAAATTCCGCCGGAGGTACTGACCTCCTTGTCTGGAATTGATGAATGTGATCGTTTGGCTGATACCATGGCTGCACATATGCCGCTCAAGTTAGCCGAGAAACAACATATCTTAGAAATTACCGATGTCCGTGAGCGCTTGGAGTATCTGATGGCGTTGATGGAAAGCGAGATCGACATTCTGCAAGTTGAAAAGCGCATCCGTAGCCGTGTTAAAAAGCAGATGGAAAAAAGCCAGCGCGAGTACTATCTGAATGAGCAAATGAAAGCTATTCAGAAGGAGCTTGGCGAGAGCGAAGGTGGCGTTGACGAGTTTGAGCAATTACAGCAAAAAATCGACGATGCGCAGATGCCTGCAGAGGCTCGTGAAAAAGTCGAGGCAGAGCTTTCCAAGCTGAAAATGATGTCACCGATGTCGGCAGAAGCCACCGTTGTCCGTGGCTACATCGACTGGATGGTATCCATACCGTGGAAGAAGAAGTCACGCATTAAGAAAGATTTGGGTAATGCTGAACGTATTCTGGATGAAGACCATTACGGTCTTGAGAAAGTCAAAGAACGTATTATTGAGTATCTTGCTGTTCAACAACGCACATCCAAAGTGAAAGGCGCCATTCTTTGTTTGGTGGGTCCACCGGGTGTTGGTAAAACATCATTAGGTCAATCGATTGCCAAAGCGACGGGACGTAAGTACGTACGTATGGCGCTAGGCGGTGTGCGCGATGAGGCTGAGATACGTGGTCACCGTCGAACGTATATCGGTTCCATGCCAGGCAAGTTAATTCAAAAGATGTCAAAAGTGGGTGTGCGTAACCCGCTATTCTTGCTTGATGAGATCGACAAAATGTCGTCTGATATGCGCGGCGACCCGGCGTCGGCATTGCTTGAGGTGCTTGATCCTGAGCAAAACGTTAATTTCAACGACCACTACATGGAAGTCGATTACGACTTATCTGATGTTATGTTTGTGGCCACTTCTAACAGCATGAATATTCCAGCGCCGTTGTTGGACCGTATGGAAGTGATACGACTATCGGGTTACACCGAAGACGAGAAGTTGAATATTGCTAAGCGACATTTATTGCCTAAGCAAATTGATCGCAACGGCTTGAAGAAGAAAGAAATTGACGTTGAAGATAGCGCGATTCTAGGCATTATCCGGTATTACACGCGTGAAGCCGGTGTGCGTAACTTAGAGCGTGAACTTTCGCGGTTATGCCGTAAAGCGGTTAAAACGATCTTGTTGGATAAGTCGATTACGCAAGTCACTATCAACCAAGATAACTTAAGTGACTTCTTGGGTGTGCAGCGCTTTGACTATGGTAAGGCTGAAGAAGCGAACCAAATTGGTCAAGTAACAGGCTTAGCATGGACAGAAGTGGGTGGTGACTTGCTGACTATCGAGGCAACCAATGTTGCAGGTAAGGGCAAGATTACTTCAACCGGTTCGCTTGGCGATGTCATGCAAGAGTCGATTCAAACCGCACTTACGGTGGTTAGAAGCCGTGCTGATAAGCTAGGCATTGCAGAAGACTTTCATGAGAAGCGCGACATCCATGTTCACGTGCCTGAAGGGGCGACGCCTAAAGACGGTCCAAGTGCCGGTATTGCTATGGTGACCGCCTTAGTGTCATCGTTAACTAAGATACCAGTGCGCTCAGAAGTGGCTATGACGGGTGAGATTACACTGCGAGGCGAGGTGTTGGCGATTGGCGGTTTGAAAGAGAAGCTGCTAGCTGCACATCGCGGTGGCATCAAGCATGTGTTAATTCCAAAAGATAACGAGCGTGACTTGAAGGAAATCGCTGATAACGTGAAGCAAGACTTGACGATTCAGCCTGTAAAATGGATTGATGAGGTACTTGAGGTCGCTTTAGAGCGAAATCCAACAAAGACTTAATTTTTTATTCAGTTTTTTGATATAGCAACGACAAAATGCGGTCTCGAGCGCTAGAAATGCTCTACAGACCGCATTTTTTCGTTAAAATTTTACTAAAAAAGGGTTTTCAATTGTTACGACTGTGGTAGCCTAAGGATTAAAGCTTATACGGGTGTTGTAACCAATTTCCGAGTAGCTTCTATCATCGCATCGTATTGAAAAGGGTGTTGAAGATATTGAATAAGCTTGATATAACAATTTCGGACCATCTTAATAATCCGAATGGAACCACGGAATCTTGATAATAACAATCGAAGGGGATGATACTGTGAACAAGTCTCAGTTAATTGATAAAATCGCTGCAGGTGCAGATATCTCTAAAGCTGCTGCGGGTCGCGCATTAGATTCAATGATCGATGCGGTAACTGATGCATTGAAAAAAGACGATCAAGTCGCATTGGTTGGCTTTGGTACGTTTAGTGTTCGTGAGCGTTCTGCGCGCACAGGTCGTAACCCGCAAACGGGCGAGACTATTCAGATCGCTGCGGCTAAAGTACCTTCTTTCAAAGCCGGTAAAGCTCTGAAAGACGCAGTAAACTAATTCAAGGCGCTTTTAAGCGCTTTTTATTTGCTGATACGAGTAACCCGAAGCCGATGCTTCGGGTTATTTTTTGCTTTAAAGGATGCGATTTATAGCGGTTTAGATATAATACTGCACCGTTAAAATGAGCGATTGAAGGAAGTCCTGATTATGTTAGAGCGGATAAGAGAAGGGTCGCAGAGCTTTACTGCGAAAGCCGTTCTGGTCCTGATTATTTTGACCTTTGCCTTGGCGGGCGTAGGTAGCTATGTGACTGGTGGCGCCACAACCACGGTGGCTGAGGTCAACGATGCTGAGATTAGTCAGCAAGCGTTGGAACGCGCATACGAGAACGAACGTAATCGTTTGCAAGAACAGTTTGGCGACATGTTTGAAGCCGTTAGCTCGCAGCCGGGTTACATGCAATCGGTACGCGCTAATGTGCTGGAACAACTCATTCAACAAGAGTTGTTGGTTCAGTACGCGCGTGATCACGGCATGCGTGTTTCTGCTGCACGTGTGAAACAAGAAATTCGTGATATTCCAGCGTTCCGTTCTGCGGGTCAATTTGATAACGATATTTATTTGATGGCTCTGCGTAACGCGGGATATACCCCAGAGCAATTTGCGACGGTATTACGTGATGACTTGATCAGAAGTCAGATCGCTCAAGCCATTGGTGCGACCGAATTTGCGCTACCAGCAGAGGCACTTGCATTGCAGCGTTTGCAAAAGCAAACTCGCAGCGGCGCTTACATTATTGCTGAAAACGCTAATTTCGTTGACCAGGTTGAGTTGAGTGATAGCGATATCGAAAATTACTACAACGAAAACCAACAACAGTTTCAAACGCCTGAGCAACTCAAAGTCGCATTTGTCCAGTTATCTAAAGCTGAACTTTACAATGACGTTAAAGTGAGCGATGACGAAGTCAAAGCCTATTATCAGGGATCGATTGACCAGTATCGCACTGACGAAGAACGTCGTGTGGCTCATATTTTGATTGAAAGCGATAGCGACAATGCTCAGGAAAAAGCGCAAGAAGCGTTGGCTCAGCTTAATGACGGTGCTGACTTTGCCGCTGTCGCAAAAGAGTATTCTGACGATACATTTTCTGCCGAGCAGGGCGGTGACCTAGACTGGATTACGAAAGGGTCTATGGATGAGGATTTCGATAATGCCGCATTCGCGCTCGAAAACGTCGGAGATGTTTCAGATATCGTCGAAACCTCATTCGGGTACCATATCATTAAGCTACTTGATGTTCGTCCAGGCGAAGTCACACCACTTGAGGACGTTGCCGGTGAAATTCGTCAAAAGCTAAAAGCACAACAGGTTGATGATAAATACTTTGAGTTACAACAAAAATTGGCGGAAGTAAGCTTTGAGCAACCTGATACGTTAGAGCCAGCGGCCGATGCCATTAACTCGACGGTGCGTACTTCTGATTTGTTTACCCGACAGAACGCGCCTACTGCGCTCAGTGACGAAGCGACACTTAATCGTATTTTCGATCCTCAACTGATTGATGAGAAATTAAACAGTGATGTCATTGAAACAGCAGATGATCGCTCGTTAGTTGTCAGAGTTTTAGAGCACGAACCTCAGGCAGTTAAGCCGTTGGACGACGTTCGCGAACAAATTGTTAGCCAGCTACGTGTGCAAAAGGCACAAGCGCTTGCCTTGGAGCAAGCTGAAGCCTGGAAGAAGCAGTGGCGTGAGCAAGGTGAGCCAGACGCTGACTATATGACATTAGATGCCATTGGCATGGATAATCAAAACCATCCACGTGCAGTGTTACGCGCCTTGTTCTCTGAGGCACCGAGTGTAGGAGATGCGCCCGCATTGACGACGATTGAAATGCCGAACGGCGATGCTGCGGTTGTTGCGTTAACAAAAGTGAACGAAGCAGATATCGAGGGTGAAGAAGCGAATCAGCAAGTGGTTCAGCAGCTTCAAAACCGTCAATCGCAATTAATGCTTCAAGCATTTATTGAGACGTTAGTTGAGCAAGCCTCTATTTCACGCTCACAGTCAGATGACTAATAGCCTAAATCCTAAATAAGAGCGCAATAAAAAAACCTGGCATTGTAAATGCCAGGTTTTTTTTTACCCTCAGCAACGGTGCTGGTTTACTTAATGGGGTATAATGGAGGCAATGGCGAGGAGGCTTTGGACGCTGTATCGCTACGCTGTTGCGCTGTTCTGACAGCTTGATAAAGCTGTTTTCCTCGTTGCCAACTATCTACCTTTTGAGCCGAATACAAAGCGGCTTGAAGCGAGTTGAGTTCATCCGATAGCTGGGTATTTGCGGGTTGCGCTAGCAGCTGTTCAACCTCTTGAAGGGTTGTTATGCGTTGCGCAAAGTTTTGTCTTGCCCATCGCTTCAACGACTGTTCGGCAAGTTTAGGTTGATTACCTGCACACGCTTGTTGGAATT
The DNA here is from genome assembly GCF_001577655.1 of Idiomarina sp. T82-3. Classification (NCBI taxonomy): domain Bacteria; kingdom Pseudomonadati; phylum Pseudomonadota; class Gammaproteobacteria; order Alteromonadales; family Idiomarinaceae; genus Idiomarina; species Idiomarina sp. T82-3. The sequence goes on from NZ_LSBQ01000003.1 coordinate 89,303, forward strand.
GACGCCAAGCTTCACTCTGAGTGACTGGTTGCGACTGAGTTGATTCGTGTGAACCCGTATGAGCATGTTTTTCACGTTTTTTAAATAGCCAGACATTAACGGCTAAACTGGTCAATAAGGCAATGATCAACGCAATAACTAACCAAACCCAGTAATGGGTTGAATCATCTTGCTGTTGTGCCGCCGCAGTGTCGCTTGCGATGACTTCATCAGGAGCAACTGACTTCTCGGATTGTTGGGCTGACGGCATGTCAGGTGTTTGAGTGATCGGGGCGCCGGTGACTGTGAAGCTGAGGTCATTGGTCGAGGCGATTGAACGCCGTTGCGTTTTGGTATTAAACCAAGGCACTTCAATTCCTGGAACCGTGAGATCGCCTGGCTGCTGTGGGACAATGGCGTAATTAACCGTCTTTTGAGCGATGTTAATGCCGTTTCTTACGAACTGATCCGTACTCTCGTTATCTGGATAAACCCGCACGCTGTCAGGGTAGTTGTAGTTAATATCAGGAAGCTGTTCAGGCTTAACGCCAACCGCAGTGAGCATCAACGATACTGAAATCGGCTCGCCCACTTTATATTCCTCTTTTTCGGGCTTTACGGTTTGACTGATTGTCACTAAATCACTCGGAAGCCAGTGTCCTGTCCAATTTTTGGGGATAGGTTTAACTTGGACCTTTTTTGGCTCTGCAATGGCGCTGACAGGTTGCGTATTAGAGAAGGAAGAGAAAATAGATCGCTGACCCGAGGCGTATACTTCGCCGTCGAATCGTGCGCCCTCAATTGTAAACTCGCCCGATTGATTAGGAGTAATTTGATAGGTGCGCTGATAGACCCGATACCGGCGACCATGATTCATTTCACTGTATTCTTCGTCTTTACCAATTTGTCGGATATCTGCGTTTTCCATAGTCGGGGGGACTAAGTTACCTTTGTTAAGGTCAGCGGCGAGATAGAGGCGCACAATATAATGAATCGGCTGTTGTAGAAAAACCTGTTGAGTATCTAATGTCACATCGACAAATGCCACTTTGTCGCTGCGTTTCGCAGCATCTGAGCCTGGCTCAACAACGGTCATGGTAATCGGATCTGAACTCGCCCCATCAAGGCTGATGCTCGGAATCTGATAGTCGCCCGGATCGTTTGCAACTAATACGGTGGTAAATTGCGTTAATTTTTTTAAGTCACCGTTCACAATCGAGGTTTGACGACTGACGCTCGTGCGGCCGACGACAAAATCGTTCAGTAGAATATCTGGCTGGAAGGCCGAGTTGGGGACGTCGTCATTAAAGGTCACCGTTAAAATGAACGACTCGTTTGCGATCACTGGGTTTTTGTCGACTGTACTCGTGATGTTCGTGACATCTGCGTGGGCGCTGAAAGAAACCAGAACCATGACACACGCAATACATAAGCGATACCAACGACTTACCATTTTTGTTCTACTCCTTCTGGGTCACCCACGCCTTGTTGCTGCCTGCGTTGACTCTCTAAATACATTTTCCTGCGTAACAGAATACTGGGATCATCGGGTACGCGATTCATCCATTGTTCTAACTGGCGAGCTCGCTCGGGATCAATATCGTCACTAAATTCAGTTTGTTGACTGCGCTGCTCGCGTTCAGGATCTGATGTCTTTTTCTGTTGCTGTGATTGTTGTTGCCGTTTCTGCTCTTCCTGTTGCGACTGTTGGCGGTCTTTGCTTGTTGAGTTTTGCTCCTGTTCACCCTCAGGATTAGATTGCTCGCCTTGCTGGTCGCCCTGTTGTTGGTCTTGTTGCTGCTCCGACTCATTTTGACCTTGTCCGCTTTGACGGTCGTCTTGATCTTGCTGACCTTTATTTTTATCGCCTGGTTTCTGACCTTGCTGTTGCTTTTGTTGTTGCAAAAGCTGCTGCATTAATTGTCGATTTGCTTGGGCCTCTTCCCAATTAGGTCGTTGAAGTAATGCTTCATCATACGCGTCGATAGCGGCTTGATACTGCTCCTGACGGGCTAAACTGTTACCTCGGTTATACCATCCCGTGGGCGTATCAAGCTGCGCGAATTGTTCTGCGGCAGCCGCATAGTCGCCCTGACGATAAAGGGCTGCACCTTTACGAAGCGGATCTCTACTCAGTTCAGCTGCCCGCCGCCATTGGTCAGACTCCAAAAGCTGCTGAGCCTGCTGCTCGTTATTTAACCACCAGCCTGGATCGGTTGTCGATTCCTGCGCAAAGGCGCTTTGCGGAACCGTCATGCAGGAGAGCCCAATAAAACCAATAATATAGCTGCCCAGCGTACCGCCTCTCCGCCAACTAAATAGCACCATGGGAATCAGTAAGAGAGCCAGAAACGGACCCATATCGAGCCATTGATCGCCTTGCTGTTGTATATCATCCTGCTTGCCCTTTCTGGATAAGGGCTCAAGCGCCATAAATTGGTCGATATCTTGATTGGTCGACGTCGAGTTAACGTAAATTCCCCCTGTCAAATGAGCTAAATCGCGGAGCCTGTCAGGGTACAGTTTGGCAACCACCACTTGCCCGTATTTGTCTTTGGCTAAAGCCCCCTCCTTATCTCGAATAGGCGCTCCGTCCGTTGTACCGACACCTAGAATTGAAACACGGTGTTCCGTGGCTCGAAGGTAATTACTCACATCGGCCATATCCTGACTATCGATACCATCGGTAATCCAGTATATATCGCCTTGTGAATAGCCTGCGTTAGTGAGTAATTGATCGGCGTGTTTGAGCGCGCTTAGTGGATTGTTACCGGGTACCGGCATAATTTCAGGTGACAGGGAGGGAATGAGGGTAAGCAGATTATTGTTATCCTCGGTCAGGGGACTAATAGTAAAGGCGTCAGCCGCGTATGCTACTAAGCCGGTGTCGCCGTCGAGTCCGGAACGAACTAAATCCATCGCCTTAAAACGTACTCGCGTCAACCGGTTAGGATTGATATCTTCAGCGAGCAGCGAGGGTGACATATCCAACAACACGACCTGTCCGCTGTCTAACTGGTATACGGGCTGCGGGAGGCGCTCCCAGGTCGGGCCGCTGAGCGCTAAGGTTGCGACGATCCAGAAAAGCCCTAATCGATGGGCGGACCAAAATGTCATTTGCCCACCACTGTTAACCAAAACATTAGAAAGATGCTTTGGTAGCCACTGATGCCAGCCAGATTGATGCTTACCAATAAACAAAAGACGTGCATAAAGAAACGCCAAAGGTAGCAGGGCAAATAACCACGCGGGACGTATAAAGTGAAAATCAGCCATGTTCACCTCTCCATGGACGATAATGCATCACGCTCAAGAGTGTTAGTAAGATCAATGCGCCAGCAAGCGGCCAGAAAAACAACGCCTTTCGTGGACGTAACTGTTGTTCCGCGCCTTGTACTGGTTCTAACTCATCCAATAATTGATAAATGCGCTCGAGCTCCTCGGTGCTGCGCGCACGAAAATACTCGCCACCTGTTTCATCGGCAAGATTTTGCATGAGAGGTACGTCTAGGTCTCGTGACGGATTGACTTTACGTCGACCAAAAACACTATCCACAACAACTTCCTCAGCACCGACAGCAATCGGGTAAATACGGACGTCATAAGCTTTTGCCAGTTCTAACGCTTGCTCTGGCGATAGATTACCTGCGGTATTCTGACCATCAGTTAAAAGCACTAATACTCGGTTAGTTTGTTGCTTACCTTTGAAGCGCTTAACAGCTAGGGCGATAGCATCACCGATGGCGGTGCGTTCGCCAACCAAGCCGAGTACCGATTCGTCGAGCATCTGTTGCACGGTGTTACGATCGTAGGTAATCGGCGTTTGAAGAAATGCGGTATCGGCAAATAGGATCAGTCCTAAGCGATCACCTTTGCGGCGCTCAATGAAGTCACCAAGTACGGCTTTGACCATTTCTAGACGGTCGACATTACGGCCATCGAGCGTCATGTCGGCAATTTCCATTGAGCCAGATAGATCCACTGCTAGCATAATCTCACGTCCCTCATTGCGAACCGGTAGTGGCTCGCCGAGCCACTGTGGGCGTGCTACAGCGATAACAAGGAGTAGCCAGCATAGCCAAAGTAGTAGCCACATGAAGGGACGGGCTCGGGCATCACGATGACCGTCACTCAGTCCATGCAGATTAGGGATACGAATTGCTGAAGCTTGTTGCTGTGCTTTGGGTAGAAAATAGCGCACAAACAATGGTAACGGCAGCAATAAAAATAACCATGGCCAGGCAAACTCAAACATGACGTGTTAACCTCCGCGGTGATTGCCCAACCCAGTCTGCCACTAACTGACGGTATTGCTCGACCCAGTCACTGTGTCCAGGTTGAAACAACAAGCGATCGGCATTGGCGAGTAGTTCGGCATGCTGTTGTTCGTTTGCACCTAAAAACTCGAGCCATGTGCGACCACTGAGAGGTGCGACTTCTTGGCGGGGAAAATAAACCAAAGCTGCACGCTTAGCAATGAAGGTGATCTCTTTTACTGTGGGTTGTTCAAGCTGGTTGAGCGCCTGTTGTGCGTAACGTAATGGTTTACGACGTAAATGACTACGCCAACCGTAAATAACAGCAATACTCAAACCCACAATCAGCACAATCAAAATAATCCAGATCGGTGTTGCGAGAGGAAGAACTGAGGCACTCGGCGGCTCTACAATATCTTTTAACTGACTTATATCTGCTTGCTGTATTAGACCGGACATCTCATCACCGTAATTCAGGCCATTGTTGTTCTAAGGCGATCGCAGAGCTTACACGTGTTAGCGGTAAGCGATACTGATTAAAGCGCTCAAACAGTTGCTCGAACTCACTCATCGCCCGTTGATGATAATCAAGCCGTTGACGCGCATTGTTTAAATTGACCATGGCTTGTCGTTCGCCATCATGAATGCTTAAAGGTTGACTGGAATAACCCGCGGGTAGTTGTTGCTCCATCGGATCAAAAAGTTTAAAACTTCTTACTGAACTTCGAGTATTTAAACGCGCCAATTGTTCCAGCGTCTTTGTTTCTATGTGTTCAAAATCACTGATCACATTTATTAAACTACCCGGTTTCACTAAATGTGTTAAATGTTCGATACTTTGATTCAGTGGTGCAGGGTGCGGTGGTGTTTGCTGTTGCCAACGCTGCAAACTATCTTGGTGAACTTCCGTGAGCCCGCGTAAAAAGTGCATCACTGATTTGTGTTGTAAACTAGGTTTGTATTCGTTTTGTAACCACCCATTGCTAATGATACCGCCGACTTTGTCTCCGCGTTGAAGTGTTTGCCAAGCAAGTGCAGAGGCAAGGTGGCACGCCTGTACTGACTTAAACAGGAGTTGACTGCCGAACAGTTGCGTTAGCGCTAAATCAACCACAATATATACGGGACGATCCTTTTCTTCACGGTAGAGCTTTGTATGTGCTTTACCCGTCCGTGCCGTGACACGCCAATCGATCGATCGCACATCGTCGCCTGGTTGATAATGACGGACCTCATCAAACTCCATACCGCGTCCGCGGGTTTTGCTCAGTAGCGCGCCAGACTGCGAGGACGCAGGCAGCTGACGCTGATGACGAGCAAAAGCGGGTAGCTTAGTGCGGTAGTACATCAATTCTTGCATGTTGGGCTGCAAACCATCGGTATGGAGCCTTTCCAACCACTGCTCAGTTGTTAATTTTTGCATTGGCATTAGGGCGACGGAACTAGTTCGAGTATACGTTCAAGCACCGTGTCCGGGCTAATACCGTCGGCTTCTGCTTGATAGCTAATAATGATGCGATGACGCAAGGTATTGAAAAACACTTCGCGGACATCATCTGGGGTGACAAAGTCACGATCATTGAGCCATGCGTTAGCACGAGCACAGCGCTCAAGTGCTATTGTAGCGCGAGGACTCGCACCATAGGTTAACCAACTGGCAAGTGTTTCATCGTAATTGGCCGGTGAGCGTGTCGCCATTACTAACTGCACGAGATAATGTTCAACGGCTTCATCCAAGAACAGCTGCATCACTTGGTTACGGGCTTCAAACAATTGGCGCTGAGTGAGTGGGGTCGGCATCACCGCCTGCCCATCAAGCGCTTCGCCACGTGTCAGGCGCAAAATTTTCAATTCAGTGTCGGCATCGGGATAGTCTAGGTTTAGATGCATGAGAAAACGGTCTAACTGTGCTTCAGGCAGTGGATATGTACCTTCTTGCTCGAGAGGGTTTTGGGTCGCCAAGACCATAAATAGATCAGATAGCGGATAGCTGCGTTGGCCTACGGTAATTTGCCGCTCAGCCATCGCCTCCAACAATGCAGATTGCACTTTAGCCGGTGCACGGTTGATCTCATCAGCAAGTATCAGGTTATGAAACAAAGGACCTTGTTGAAAATCAAAGGCACCTGTCTCGGGTCGGTATATATCCGTACCCGTTAAATCGGCAGGTAGGAGATCGGGGGTAAACTGTACGCGGTGAAAGTCACCCTCAATGCCTTTAGCAAGGGCTTGCACAGCACGTGTTTTGGCCAATCCAGGAGGACCCTCAACAAGTAGGTGACCGTCGGCGAGTACAGCGATTAACAAGTTCTTGGTGAACTCAGGCTGACCTAATACCTGACTATCTAAAAATGCTTGCAGTTGTTTGAATTGTTCAGCAGCCATGGTGCTCCCGCTTACTATCTTAGTTGCGAATGATTTGTGCTCAGCTGTATTGTTATGCAGCCTAAGCATGCTATTTTCAATGGTGTTCTCTACTTTAACGAAAACCAAGGTTTTAATCTGTAGATTAAACAGCTAGAATTTGTAACATCTTGTGTGGTCAGACCAGTATTTGACGCTTAATTTTTAATGGAGAAAACATATGTCTGCAACTGAACGGTTGCTAACACCGAAAGGGGACCGCATTGCTTTTGTTGCGGGGCTTAGAACACCTTTCGCACGCCAGGCAACAGACTTTCATGGCATTCCCGCTGTCGATCTCGGCAAAATGGTCGTCCAAGAGCTTATCAATCGTACGGGAATTGACGGTAAATTGGTACAGCAATTGGTATTTGGACAGGTGGTACAGATGCCAGCTGCACCCAATATTGCCCGTGAGATCGTGCTCGGCACGGAGCTTCCCGTGTCAACAGATGCTTACAGTGTAACCCGAGCCTGCGCGACGAGTTTCCAGTCAGCGGTTAATATCGCCGAAGCCATGATGGCAGGGCATGTCGATATCGGTATTGCTGGCGGCGCTGATTCATCGTCGGTGTTACCGATTGGTGTGAGCCGAAAACTAGGCCGCGCATTGGTCGACTTGAATAAAGCAAAAAGCTTAGGCCAACGGATCGCAATTTTACGTCGTCTGGGTCTAAAGGACTTACTCCCTGTGCCACCTGCCGTGGCAGAGTATTCAACAGGTTTGAGTATGGGGCAAACTGCGGAGCAAATGGCAAAAAGCCATCATATCTCACGCGAAGACCAAGACCAATTAACGGTGAACTCTCACCGCCGCGCGCACGAAGCGTGGGAAGCAGGCTACCTTGATGATGAGGTCGTGACCGCTTATCCAGAGCCGTATAAAAAGCACATTGATAGAGATAACAACATTCGTGGTGATTCTTCTTTAGAGAAACTCGGTAAGCTCAAACCTGTATTTGACAAGAAACATGGCACCGTGACAGCGGCTAATTCAACACCGCTGACCGATGGTGCTTCGGCGGTATTAATGATGACGGAAAGCCGTGCCAAGGCGCTGGGTTATCCTATTTTAGGTTACCTGCGTAGCTACGCATTTGCTGCGCTCGAAGTCGAGCAGGATATGTTGATGGGTCCAAGCTATGCAACGCCTATTGCCCTCGATCGTGCGGGAATGACGCTCAACGATTTAACGCTAATTGACATGCATGAGGCGTTTGCGGCACAAACGCTGACCAACCTCAAAATGTTTGCAAGTAAGAAATTTGCGCAAGAAAAATTAGGACGTGATGCGGCAATTGGCGAGGTTGACCCGGAGAAATTTAATGTCTTGGGTGGCTCTATTGCTTACGGGCACCCCTTTGCAGCGACCGGTACACGGATGATTACACAGATGTTGTATGAATTACGTCGTCGTGGTGGCGGAACCGCGTTGACAACGGCCTGTGCCGCTGGCGGCTTGGGCGCCGCGATGATTTTGGAGAGCGAATAATGACAGACAATAACGCATTTCATCTAGATATTCGAGATGATGGTATTGCGGTAATTACCATCGATGTTCCCGGCGAACGCATGAATACCTTAAAAGATAGCTTTGCCGATGAGGTGGGTCGTTTGATGAACCGCCTTGAGGATAATAATGAGCTGAAAGGTGTTGTATTTATAAGCGGTAAACCCGACTCGTTTATCGCCGGTGCCGACATTAACATGATTAATGACTGTGAAACCGCAGCTGATACAGAGAGTTTGGCACGCAAAGGTCAGGCGATGTTTGATCGTATCGAACAGCTTAATGTGCCGGTTGTTGCCGCTATCCATGGCGCCTGCTTAGGTGGTGGGCTTGAGTTAGCCATGGCATGTCACGTGCGTGTGTGTACCGACAGTGATAAAACGGCACTGGGGTTACCAGAGGTGCAACTTGGCTTATTGCCCGGTTCTGGTGGAACACAGCGTTTACCGGCATTGGTCGGCGTGCAGCAAGGTCTCACTATGATCCTGACCGGTAAGCAGTTACGCGCTAAGCAAGCACTCAAGGCGGGCTTAGTCGATGAGATTGTACCGCAATCAATCTTGCTAGAAGCTGCTGTTAAACAGGCTAAAAAGGCAAAAGCTAAGCCTTCAAAGGCGAACCTAAAAGGCATGAGCAAGTTGCTTGAGGCAACCGCTTATGGTCGTGGCATCATTTATAAAAAGGCAGGTGAGCAGGCGCAGGCTAAAGCGAAGGGCAATTATCCCGCCATCGATAAGATCATTAAGGCGGTCAAAACAGGCGTCGAAAACGGTCGCGATGCGGGCCTTGACTATGAGGCGCGGGCTTTTGGTGAACTCGCTATGACCCCTGAGTCTTACCAGCTTAGACAGATTTTCTTTGCCACAACAGAAATGAAGAAAGAGACGGGTGCGGATGGTGTTAAGCCAGCTGATATTAAGCGTGTGGGCGTGTTAGGCGGCGGTTTGATGGGCGGTGGTATTGCCTTTGTGACTGCGGCGAAAGCCGGTATCCCAGCGCGTATCAAGGATATTAGTCCTGAGGGTATTACTCATGCACTGCATTACAGCTACGAGCGCTTGAATAAGAAAGTTAAACGCCGTCATATGCGTCGTGCGGAGTTAGAGAAAACCATGCTTTCGCTGAGCGGTTCGTTGGATTACTCCGGGTTTGACCGTGTTGATGTGGTGATTGAAGCCGTGTTCGAAGATCTCGATCTGAAGAAAAAAATGGTCGCTGATGTCGAGCAACATGGAAAGGACGGCGTTATTTTCGCGACCAATACCAGCTCGTTGCCGATCACACAGATCGCCGAGGGCGCTCAACACCCCGATCGTGTCATTGGTCTGCATTACTTTTCGCCGGTCGATAAAATGCCACTCGCGGAAATTATTACTCACGAAAATACGTCGAAGGAAACCATTGCCACTACGGTCGCGTTGGCTAAAAAGCAAGGCAAAACACCTATCGTTGTCAAAGACGGTGCCGGTTTCTTTGTTAACCGCATCTTAGCGCCTTACATGAACGAAGCGGCGCGTTTGTTGATCGCGGGCGAGCCGATTGAGCATATTGATAAGTCTTTGGTTAAATTTGGCTTTCCAGTCGGTCCAATTACGTTATTGGATGAGGTAGGAATCGATGTCGCCGCGAAAGTTGCGCCGATCCTTGTAAAAGAATTGGGTACACGCTTTGAGGCACCTGCGGCTTTCGACAAACTGATTGATGATGGTCGTAAGGGTAAGAAAAACAAAAAAGGCTTCTATCAATATGGCAAAGGTGTGAAAGGCAAGCCGGTTGATAAATCAGTGTATAGTCTACTGAATATTGAACCACAAGCTAAGCATGAAGGTGATGAAATTGCTGAGCTATGTGTGTTGCCAATGCTTAACGAAGCGGCTTACTGCTTGCAAGAGGGCATTATTCGCAGTGCACGTGACGGTGACATTGGTTCGGTATTCGGTATTGGTTTCCCGCCATTCCGTGGTGGCCCGTTCCGGTATATGGATGCCGAGGGCATTGGCAGTATTGTGAAGCGTATGGAGCGTTTAGCAGAGCAACGCGGTGATCGTTATCAACCCGCGCCGCTGCTGAAGCAAATGGCTGAGCAGGGTAAGCGCTTTTATGAGTAAGCAAGCTGCTGTTTAGTAATGAATTCGATGAGCGCTTCGGCGCTCATCGGTTTTGCGAAGTAGAATCCTTGTATATATTCACATTGTAATTGTTCTAAAATATCCAATTGAGCTTTTTCTTCAACGCCTTCAGCAACCACCTTTAAACCTAAGTTATGCGCCATGCCAATAATGGATTCGACCATCTTACGGTCGCGTTCATCAAAGGTAATATCATCGACAAACTCTTTGTCGATTTTAAGAGTATGCATAGGGAAACGCTTGAGATAAGCGAGTGAAGAATAGCCCGTGCCAAAATCATCAAGTGCAAGTTGTACGCCCATATCTGCAAGGTTTTCCAGCATCGCAATCGCGCGCTCGGGATCGCTCATCACCATGCCTTCCGTAATCTCAAACTCGATATGGCGGGGATGCATTTCCTCTTCTTGTAACACTTGTTCGATAAACAACGCTAAGCTCGATTGAGTGAATTGCCTTGCCGACAGATTAATTGCAACACTGCGAGGCGCACCTTGTAACGTCAGTAGCTGGCGCATGTCTCGACAAGCGGTGCGTAATACTTGTTCACTAAGCGGAATAATCAGACCTGTTTCTTCGCACAGTGGAATAAACTGCGCGGGGCTGATGAACTGACCATATTCGTCGCGAATGCGGGCGAGTGCTTCAATCCCGGAAATATGTCCTGTCGCAATTTCCATTTTCGGTTGATAGTACACCTCGACTTGATGGGTGCGAATCGCGTGACGCACTTGACTCTCCAACACGAGACGCTGGATGGCATTTTCGTTCATCGACGCGTTAAAGAACTGATAGCAATTGCCGCCTCTTTGTTTAGCATGATACATCGCCGTATCTGCTTTTTGTAGAAGCTCTTGTGAGGTATGTGCATCGTGAGGATAAAGCACGATGCCAATTGAGCTACCTAGGGCGATCTCATGTCCTTTGATACGATAGGCTTTTGCTATTTCAGTATTCACCTGTTGGGCGATGGTGCTGATGACGTTAATATCTGTGTTATCTTCGATGAGAATGCCAAACTCGTCCCCGCCTAGGCGATAAAGCGTGTCTTGCCGGCGACCTAATTCAGCGAGTCGGTCGGCGACTCGGCATAAAAGTTCGTCGCCCACTTCATGACCAAGAGAATCATTGATACGCTTAAAGTCGTCTAAATCGAACAACAACAGTGCATGCGCGACTCGTTTGCGAACCAGATTTGAATGACTTACCTGAAAGTATGAGCGATTTGGCAAACCGGTGAGGCTGTCGGTATTTGATAACCGGCGTAATTCATTCTCCGTATTACGACGTTCAGTAATATCAGAAAAGCTTGCGACAATTAATTTGATCTCGCCACTGTCATTGCGAACGGCATCTAACGTGAGCTCGAGGAGTAACTCGGCGCCATCCGCATTGAAGTCGGTGACTTCGCCGGACCAACTTCCTTCCCGAAGCACTGTGTGTTTGATTTGATCCGTAAAATCTCTATCGTAATGTGGCAGTGCGAACGCCTGACCAATGACTTGTTCTCGCTGATAACCGGTAATTCGTTCGTATGCCGTGTTGATTTCACGTTTTCTAAAGAACCGATCGAAGATACAGATGCCATCTGAAATATTTGTTAGCGAGGTTGCGAGCATATCAATGCGCTCGTCACTATTGATAATATCGGAAATATCGCTCAGCGTACCCTGTACTTTGATTGGCTTTCCTGACGTTTCGGCTGACACGAGTTCGCCACGCTCAAGTACCCACAGCCATTGTTGGCCGTTCTTAATTCGATAAGTGCATTGATAATGAGATATATGACCCGATTTTACCTGCTCCAATGCCGCAGTTAGCTCACCTATGTCGTCTGGGTGAACGTTACTTTGGTCCGATTGGCCGAGTCCAAATCTTACACCATCAAGAGGAAAATGTGGGCAGTGTGACCATATGTGCACACGCTCAACTTCACTATTGACGAGGTTCCAATGCCAAACTTGTTGTTGGGTGCCATTAAGTAACTGATGCAACGACGTATGTGCTTCGGTGAGCTTATGGTAAGCACGGGCTTTTCGTTTAAGTAAAAGGAAAATGAATAAAATGGCAAGCGCAAGAAGCACGATTATCACCGATAGGTAGTGCATCGCTGTGAAGCCGTTCGCTTTGACTGTAAAGGACTGACTTGCGCTTACCCAGCTATCTTGCTCAGGTAGGTATGCTCTGACATCAAGCGTGTACTGTCCGTCCTCTAAATTTTTTAGGCTGAGTGTTTGTAAGGGCTGAAATGTTTTTTGCCAAGTTGTTTGTAGAGGTTCAATTCGGTATTCAAACATCTGCGGCTGTTCCAGATCGAATGACGCGATCGCGTAGTCGATATTGACCTGACCGGATGGCGCCGCTTCGGCACTGACCCAGAGTGCATTGTCCGAGGTGGGGGGAGCGTGTAAAACCTCAATGTATCCTTTTGTATTGAGTAGGATCTCAAACTGGCCGCTTACGTAATGCTTCGACCATGGGCCTTTGATATGTTTGGTGCGAGCCGTTTGGGTCGCGCTGAATTGACCGCTGGGTGTTAATGAGAGTTCATATAACTTTGCTTGGGTGAGCAGTTTTAACTCCCCACTTGGCATTACATTTAATTGTAACGGCAGGTCGGCGATACCAAGGTTGGTTAGCGGCGTCTCATCAATGAGCCGATAGCGTTGGTCAAGTCGAACCAGTTTATCCGTGTAAAGCAGATAGAGAACATGATCAGTTTCGGCAATATCAACGAGCTGACCGAGGGGTAGCTTTTCGGTCACTGGGTTGTCGATAGTTAATTTAAATAAGTTACTCCCCAATCCATCCCAAACATAGACTTGTTGGCCGTCACCTAACCAAGTCCAATCGCCAACCGGCTTAACGAAATGAAGATTACGTATTGGCTCGTCGTCATATTGTAATGGTTGTGGGAGTAATTCGCCTTGATGCTCCACGAGTAGCGTGTGTTTATTGACCGCCAAAAGAGGTGTTGATTGAGGCATCACAATCTGGTGAATACGCGCATCAAGTAAGTGTTCACTGCTCAAACGCATTGAAGCTTCCAAAGCGCTAGATGCAAACGGTAGCTGATAAATACCCTTATCACTGCCAATCAATAGAGCGTCATTTTGTCTACGAGTAAGACAGTGCAATTGCGGTAAATCTTGTGGTTGTAGCACATTGCTAAATTGAACTTCGCGAAGGGTAGAACCATCAAACCGATAGAGCGCTTGAGATGTCGCAAGCCAAATAAATCCGCGTGGTCCTGTTTCTACATCAATAATGGGCGCGCTGATTTGCTGAGTCACATGAGGGTTATCATGAGCTTGACAGGTTGGATTAAACAGAGCCAAGCTAAACACGAGGCAAACTAAAGTGATGGTTAAAGCACGCAACTGAAGGACCCGATTGTTGGCTGCTACACAGCTCTTATTATTTGTTAACTCAGTGTTACAAGCTAACTTAAAGCGATTTGACTGTCAAAGCTATTATAATATCTCCTAATGGCATGACAACAGTACAATTTTACGAGGTTGTTTAATAACTAAACGCTTCACCTCACTTATCCAGTCGGACAGTTGTAGTCGCTCCAGAGCGGCGCTCATTTCAACGTTACGATCAAAATCAGTTTCGGCCATTTGAATCGCTCCCCAAAAGCGTTGGCTACGGGCGCGCAAACTGCGATCGTTTATCGTTAATTGCTCAGATAGGGTTTGTTTAGCGTGCTTCCAGCGCTGTAATGTCAGCACGTCGTCGAGCTGTTCAATTTTATCGTGCAATACGGTGTGAATGTGTTCCTGTAAAGCGGACGTGTTATGCGTCGGTGATTGCACAAACACCATGAAGCCCGGTAGGCGTCGAACAGGGAAATACTGGCTCCCAACGACATAACCCAGTTGCCGCTGGGTTCTGAGTTCGTCGAATAAACTCGCATTAAGCAACTGTTGCGCTAACATCCACGTAATTTGCTGTTCAGCACTGTCGTTATCGCCCTGAAAGTATACCAACACGGCATTGTCGCCAGTCGCTTGCTCTACGGTTCGGTGAATGTGGGTGTGAGGTTCAAGACGCTTAGGTTGTAATTGAGGAGGAGAAGCCGTTAACCGTCCTGAGGCACTGTCACGTATCAGTTGATGTAATTCAAAAGCGGTTTTAGCTTGCCAATCGCCATGTATTAAAGCCGACACCCCCATGGAGTTAAAAAGCTCGCTACTTAGTTGCGAAAAGCCTTTATAGTCTAATGAGTTCAAGCCTTCGGCCATATCGGAGAGCGAGAACAGGCACGGCTGTAGTGTCAAATTAAGCTCAGCAAACAGTCGATTGAGCGGCTGATTGTTGTGGGCGGACTGCCAGTTATGCTTAAGTTGCTGAGCGACAGAATTGAATCGACCCCGCTTAAATTTTACTTTCCAAGCCTGCTTCATTAACTGTTGTAGTAGTGGCAATTGACCCGCTGATAACCCCATTGTATGAATCGTCATACCGGACTGGGTCGGGTAAATATTAAAGTGTAAGCCAGCGACCTCAGCGTCATAAAGTGCTTCATTCAGCGAATCGATTAATAGTTCCGACCAAAGACGTGCCGCAGCGAAGTGAGTCGCCGACTGATTGACCGCTGGCGATTCGAGATTTAAATAGATATGCCCTTTGGGCACTCTAAAATCGGGGTCTTGTAAATGCCAGATGGTGACATTGTCGCTTTTTATCAACGCTACGGGCTCTCTGAGCTCGCGCTCTAGCGGGTAAGGTTCAACATGAGAAGTGATATAAGGGTTTTGCGCTGGTAGTTGATAATTAAAAGTGCCCGCTGGGCTATTAAGAGTGTTTAATTCCTCTTTTGTCAATGCACGGATACTAAAGGGTGTGTGATATAACTCTGTTTGTTGATCGGTCTCTACATCGCCATGGATCAGCGTGATACGGGCACGTTCGGGCGCCATTAAAGACAGTGTTTGTTTAGCTCGAGCAACCGACAGTCCATCCATGCGGTAGTCTCCGTAAACGACATCGTGGATGGGGTAGTGGTGTGCATTAACAGACAGCTGAGGAGCCAGTTCACCGGCGGGCGGTGTCTCTTGAAAGTGAAATGAAAGTTCGGAAGTGAGCCGTTTCTCCTCGTAGCGCCAAGCCTCGAGTCCAGAACTTGCAATCAACTGAATATAGTTGAACACCGCCTGCGCTACTTGTAGGGCGTGAACAACACCTGCCTCAGTAAGCTGAATATTTAAGTTGAAATCCTTGTAGCCGCTGCCGCTCATACCGCCGCCCGCCGAGAGGCTATTAACCCATCCACGCGCCCGGAGCGTTGCATAGAGGCTATGAGGGCCTTCATAGCCAAGAATGTGAGCAATAAAGCTCGTTGTTTTATTTTTATAGTCGTCATCAATGCCAGGGAGGGGCAACGTGATGATCAGACGACGAGCCGGATTCACGGGCTTAACTTGAATGAATACGCCTAACTGGGAGGGTAAGTACAGTGGCAGCGCCTCGAGCGACTTAGGATCATTTTCTTGACCGCTGCTGATGTCCGAAAAGTAGTGTTGCGCCATCTCGGCGAGTTCATCAACCGGTTGCGCGCCAACGATGGTAAGCCGCATGTTGTTGGCATTGAAAAAAGCACGAAAGAACTCACTTAACTGGTCTTTTAACGAGTGGCTATCGCTTTCTGCCAGCGTATCCATGTTACCTACCGAAAACTTACTAAAGGGATGCTCGGGGTTACATGTTGTCTTGTGTACTTGATATAAACGCCGAAGTTCATCTTTCTCTTTTAAGCGGAATTCAGAGTCGATTGATTGACGTTCTTTATTGATTAAGGACTCGTCAAATAACGGCGCCATGAACATCGCGGAGAAATAATCTAATGCTCGCGAGAGTGCTCGGGTTTGACAGTCAAAGAAAAAATTACAGAATTCAGAGCCTGTCCAAGCGTTTTGTTGTCCACCGTAGGCACTCAAAAACTCGGAGAACTCGTTAGCATCCGGAAAGCGTTCGTTCCCTAAAAACAGCATGTGTTCTAGGAAGTGGGCGAGACCTTGGGTTTCAAGCGGGTCATTGAAATGACCCGCGCGCACAGCCAGCGATGCCGATGCCTTTTTACTGTGTGGGATCTGAACGCACACCACTGACAGTCCATTGGGCAGTTTTAGTGTACGGAAAGACCGCGGATCTTTTGGGCTCTTTATAACTTCACCGAGCTCTTCTATGAGCGGTTGCGTCATAGGAACTTATCCCATTAAGGTTCGAGCGGGGTATCGAAGTTTTCTGGTTTATCAAAATCACCCGACAAACGGGCGAGTTGACCGTCTTCAAAATCGAGTATCAATTCCTTATGGAAAGGTTCACCCTCATTTGGATTCATGTCATAAACATAGACCCAACGCTCGCTGTTAAAGCTGTTTTCAGCGACCGGACGCCCTAATACGTAAGCAACTTGTTCCTGTGACATACCTACGCGTAATTTGTCGACATCGCGTTGTTCAAGGTAATTACCTTGAGGAATATCAATTCGATATACCCAATCGTTTAACACTGAGCAACCTGAGAGACCTGCGACGACCGCAACAGCGGCCAAAGTTTTTCCGATTTGTTTCATTAACTACTCTTACCGTTAAATGTTGTCACCGATGATAAACAAACAAAACCGAGTTAGCTAGCATTGGCGCAGGAAAACTTAATGAATAAGTAACTCCCGGGCGTTGTCTTTAGTTTTTTCGGTAATGCTATCGCCACCCAATAAGCGAGCGAGCTCATCAATTCGCTGTTCTTCGTTAAGCTGCCAAACTTGCGTTTCTGTTTGTGCGCCATCGGTTTGTTTGAGTACCTGCATTTGATGATGTCCCTTAGCAGCCACTTGCGGTAAGTGAGTGACACAGATAATTTGGCACTGCTCGCCTAGACTCCGTAACATTGAACCCACAACCGCTGCGGTGGGTCCACTCACTCCGACATCGACCTCGTCAAACATCATGGTCGGTACCGTATTTTGATTGGCACACATGACCTGTATGGCAAGACTGATGCGTGATAGTTCCCCGCCCGATGCAACTTTACTAAGCGCTTGTAGCGGCTGCCCAGGGTTGGTGGTCACGGTAAAGCAGATTTCGTCGGTGCCCCAGAGCGTTGCTGTGGCTTTGTCATCATGATCAACTTGGATGACAAATTCACCATGGGGCATGTTTAACTTATGCATGGCGCGGGAAATTTCGGCACTCAGTTTGTCCGCTGCTTTTTTTCGGCTTGTCGATAGCTTAAGCGCCGCTTGTCGATAAACGGTACGTAATGCTTGACGTTGCTCAGCGAGTTGTTCGTTATCTTCCTCAGCGCGTTCGAGTTCATCCAATTGTTGTTGCAATTGCTGATGATGTTGATAAAGGTCGAGTGGCGCGACATGATGTTTTTTAGCGAGCGCAATCGCTTGGCTCATCCGTTGTTCAGTAACTTCGAGTTGCTCAGGATCAATATCTAATTGGTCTTGATAATTACGCAGTTCTAATGCTGTTTCTTCGATATGAACTTTAGCTTGTTCAAGCAGTGCTAAAATAGGCTGGATTTGCTCATCGAGCTCGGCGGATTCTTCCAATCGGCCGTGGGCGGCTTGAATGAGTCCCGATACATTATTGTGCTCGCCGTCATAAAGCGCATTTAGAGCAAAGGCACTGTTTTCCGTTAAGGCGCGAACATGAGTCAACCGTTTGTGGTCACTCTCAAGTTGCTCAAATTCGCCCTCTCCGATATTAAATTCATTGAGCTCTTTAACCTGATAACTTATTAGTTGTTTCTGTGCTGCTAATTCTTCTTTGCGCTGCTGATGTTGGCGAAAACGCTTTTCGGTAGCCGCCCAGTTACGGTAGCTTTCTTGTACTTCTGTAATAAGTTCAGCATGCTGAGCGAACTGATCAAGTAATTCGCGCTGGTGCTCTTCTTTTACCAACAGCTGGTGTTCATGCTGACCATGAATATTGACCAATGTTGGCGCTAATGTGCGTTGCTGTGTGAGCGTCACCGGCGCGCCGTTAACCCAAGCCCGTGAACGACCATCTTTACTAATAGTACGGCGCAATACACACTCGAGGTCATCATCAAACTCGTTGTCGACGAGCCAGCGGTGAGCGGGACTGTCGTGAGTGATAGTGAAGCGCGCACTGATGTCCGTTTTGTCGCAGCCCGGTCTCACCCAGTTGGCATCGGCACGTCCACCCAGGCATAGCCCGAGCGCATCCAGTGCGATAGATTTACCTGCACCGGTCTCACCGGTAATGGCGGTCATCCCGTTTTTAAACTCGATATCTAACTGCTTGACGATTGCAAAATTGCGAATGTGTAACTCAGTCAACATGGCTGGGCTCCTCACAATAAAAAGAACAGTAATACTGTTTACCTATACAGTATATACAGTAGTTATACAGTATTATTGTTCAATTGCAATGCAAAGAGTGACTTTTTTTTAGTCAGTTAGAAAAGACGGCTGCCCCAACCCAACTTGTTACGTAATACATGGTAGTAGCTGTGTGTTGTCGGATGCACCATCGTCAAGGTATGCGGGTGTTTTTCGATAATGACCTCATCACCTGGCATGACATCAAGACGCCCATGACCATCGCAACTGATTTGTAAATGATCGTTGTCCTTGGCTGCACGCAGTCGCACTCGGGAGTTTGCGTCGAGCACAATCGGACGACTACTCAGTGTATGCGGAAACATGGGGACCAAGGTAATAGCATTTAGGTTTGGGTGCAGAATAGGACCACCGCCGGACAGAGAGTAAGCCGTCGAGCCGGTGGGTGTCGCGATGATGACGCCATCGGAACGTTGCGAAAAGACAAATTGATCATCGACATAAAGTTCAAACTCGATCATGTGAGCGACTTTGTCTGAATGAAGAACAATTTCGTTCACCGCCACACCTTGTTGTTTAATTGACTCGCCTTTAACCGAGGCCGAGAGCAAGAAGCGTTCTTCTCTCACATAGTCACCCGCTAGCACATCCATCAGCGCGCTCACTGCGTCCTCTGGCGCTAAATCGGTCAAGAAGCCAAGGTTACCTCGATTCACTCCAATAACCGCCACATCGTGATCACACAATGCGCGGGCAGCACCGAGCATATTGCCATCACCGCCGACGACTACCGCAATGTCGGCCCATTGTCCTAACTTCTCAAGTGAGCCCGTGTCGATGCAACTGCTTGGTTGCACCTGGGTGGCACAGCGTTCTTCCAAACAGACCTCATACTGACTTTCGCACAAGGCACTAATAAGTGCCTCAAGTGTGTGACGAGTGCCAGTATCATTAATTTTTCCTAAAAGCGCGACGCGCTTAAATGCGGGTTGTTTCATAGGGCTTACCGCTATCCTCTAGTCGTGAGTTAACGCTACGTGTTGCGTTAATTTTTATCAAGCGAAATAAAGGTCTTGAATCTTAATCGGACTATCCCCACATAACAACGCATACGTTCATTCGACATTTAAAGAGTATGGGTTATGAGTGATAAGCAACCAAATCAAACAACTGAGAACTTTGAGCAGCAAGCACAAGAAGCCGCTCAACAAGAGGCCGCAAAAGAGGCGGCTGAGCAGGCGGCTGAACAGGCGCTTGGTAGCGACGAACAACCAGAGACCCAGCAGCAAACAGCTGCGGCGGCAGACAATCAAGCGGACCGTATTGCGGAGCTTGAGCTCGCGTTAACTAAGGCCGAAGCCAAAGTGAACGAGCAAAAGGAGTCGGTATTGCGTAGTCAGGCGGAAATGGAAAACGTACGTCGTCGCGCGAGTCAAGATGTTGAGAAGGCGCATAAATTTGCGTTAGAGAAGTTCGCCAACGAGCTACTCACGAGTGTTGATAACCTTGAGCGCGCGATGCAAGCGGCTGATACCGAAAACCCAGAGTTAAAAAGCTTTTTAGAAGGTATTGAGCTGACGTATAAAAGTCTGACATCAACGCTGGATAAATTTGGCGTAAAAGCGGTCGGCGAAGAGGGCGAGGTCTTTAATCCAGACCTGCACCAAGCGATGTCGATGCAAGAATCGGCGGAGCATAAAAACAACACGATTATCGCCGTTATGCAGAAAGGGTATGAGCTCAACGGACGTTTACTGCGCCCAGCCATGGTGATGGTGGCACGTAATAGTAACGGCGGCGTGGATACAAAAGCATAATTTGTAAGAGAAATTATGTTTTAGGGCTTGTAATTTTAGATACAGCCCCCAAATAACAGTTATCGAAATCATTAACGCTCAAACCAGAGCGGTTTGAACAGAATAGAAGTAGTGGAGATTAATTATGGGTAAAATCATCGGCATTGACTTGGGTACAACAAACTCATGTGTCGCGGTTTTAGACGGCGGCAAACCTCGTGTTATTGAAAACGGTGAAGGGGATCGTACAACCCCATCTGTCGTCGCATTTACCGACGATGGCGAAACGTTGGTAGGCGCACCGGCGAAACGCCAAGCAGTCACCAACCCGAATAAAACCTTGTTTGCTATCAAGCGCCTGATCGGTCGTCGTTTCCAAGATGATGAAGTTCAGCGCGACATTGGCATAATGCCTTATAACATTGTCAAAGCAGACAATGGTGATGCTTGGGTAGAAATCGATGGCGATAAAAAAGCGCCACCGCAAATTTCTGCTGAAGTATTGAAGAAAATGAAGAAAACCGCAGAAGAGTTTTTAGGTGAGAAAGTCACCGAAGCGGTTATCACTGTACCTGCATACTTTAACGACGCTCAGCGTCAGGCAACAAAAGACGCTGGCAAAATCGCGGGCTTAGAAGTTAAGCGTATCATCAACGAGCCAACCGCAGCTGCACTGGCTTACGGCATGGATAAGAAGTCCGGCGACAACGTTATCGCTGTTTATGACTTAGGTGGTGGTACGTTCGATATCTCGATCATCGAAATCGACGAAGTCGAAGGCGAGCATACCTTTGAAGTACTGGCGACAAACGGTGACACGCACTTAGGTGGTGAAGACTTTGATAACCGTTTGATTAACTACTTGGTTGAGCAGTTCGAGAAAGATCAAGGCATCGATTTACGTAAAGATCCTTTGGCGATGCAACGTCTGAAAGAAGCCGCCGAAAAAGCGAAAATCGAGCTGTCTTCTGCGCAACAAACGGAAGTCAACTTGCCATATATCACGGCTGATAACACCGGCCCTAAGCACTTAGCGATTAAAGTAACACGCGCTAAATTAGAATCGTTGGTTGAAGACTTGATTAAGAAGTCGCTTGAGCCATTGAAGCAAGCACTGGCTGATGCTGATATGTCAGTGAGCGATGTTAAAGACATCATCATGGTCGGTGGTCAAACACGTATGCCTAAAGTTCAACAGGCCGTGACTGACTTCTTTGGCAAAGAGCCACGCCGTGACGTCAACCCAGATGAAGCCGTAGCACTAGGTGCAGCTGTTCAAGCCGGTGTTTTACAAGGCGATGTGAAAGACGTATTGCTGCTTGACGTTTGTCCGCTGTCATTAGGTATCGAAACCATGGGCGGCGTAATGACCAAGTTGATCGAGAAAAACACCACGATTCCAACAAAAGAATCGCAAACATTCTCGACCGCAGAAGACAACCAGTCAGCTGTAACGATTCATGTATTGCAGGGTGAACGTAAACGCTCAAGCGATAACAAATCGCTAGGTCAGTTTAACCTCGAAGGTATTCGTGCAGCGGCGCGCGGTGTACCGCAAATCGAAGTGACCTTTGACATTGACGCTGACGGTATCTTACATGTGTCGGCGAAAGATAAAGACACCGGTAAAGAGCAGAAGATCACCATCAAAGCTTCATCAGGTCTTGATGAGGATGAAGTCGAAAAAATGGTTAAAGACGCGGAAGCACACGCTGAAGATGACAAAAAGTTTGAAGAGTTAGTGCAAGCGCGTAACCAAGCCGACGGCTTAGTGCACGCAACGCGTAATCAGTTGAAAGAAGTCGGCGAAGCCTTGTCAGAAGATGATAAGAAAGCCATCGAAACAGCCTGCGACGAACTTGAGCAAGCTTCTAAAGACGGCGATAAAGACGCTATCGAAGCGAAGTCTCAAGCGTTGATGGAAGCTTCACAAAAACTGATGGAAGCTGCTCAGCAACAGCAAGCACAACAAGGTGGTGCAGAAGCCGGTGCAGAGCAAGCACAATCATCTAAAGATGATGACGTTGTTGACGCTGAATTTGAGGAAGTGAAAGACGACGATAAGAAGTAAGCTTAATTAGGCAACTTCGATATCAACACGGGTGTTGCCGAAAGGTAATGCCCGTGTATTTATTTTAGACAGGTGTAAAATCACAACAGAAGATTACGGTTATGGCGCAGGATTATTATCAGATTTTAGGTGTCGGCAAAGACGCCAATGAGAGAGATATTAAGAAAGCCTACAAGCGGATGGCGATGAAGTACCACCCAGACCGCACGAAAGGTGATAAAGAGTTAGAAGCCAAGTTTAAGGAAATTAAACAGGCCTACGAAGTGTTGTCGGATCCACAAAAACGCCAGATGTATGATCAATATGGGCACGAAGCGTTTCAACAAGCTCGCCAAGGTGGCGGAGCGGGCGCCGGTGGTTTTGGTGGCGGTGGTGCCGATTTTGCTGATATCTTTGGCGATGTATTCGGTGATATTTTTGGTGGCGGTCGTCGTCAGCAAGCGCGTCCTCAGCGCGGTGCGGACTTACGTTACAATCTAGAAATGTCGCTAGAAGACGCGGTGAAAGGTAAAGAAGTCGAATTGCAAATTCCGACCATGGTGGAATGTGAGGATTGCGACGGCTCAGGTGCGAAAAAAGGCACACGACCAGAAACCTGTAGTCACTGTCACGGTTCCGGTCAAATTCAAATGCGTCAGGGCTTCTTTGCTGTGCAGCAGGCATGTCCGCATTGCCGTGGTACCGGGTCTATCATCAAAGATCCATGTAATACTTGCCACGGTCAGGGGCGCGTTGAAAAAACCAAAAAACTATCGGTTAAAATTCCGGCAGGCGTAGATACCGGTGATCGTATTCGTTTAGCGAACGAAGGTGAGGCGGGAGAAAAAGGCGCGCCAGCAGGCGACTTGTATGTTCAGGTGCATGTGCGTGAACACCCTATCTTTGCGCGTGACGGCAACAATTTATACTGCGAAGTTCCAGTGAGCTTTACCAAGGCAGCGCTCGGTGGCGAAATTGAGGTACCGACGCTAGAAGGTAAAGTCAAATTGAAGGTGCCAAAAGAGACTCAAACGGGCAAACATTTCCGCTTACGTGGCAAAGGCGTTAAGTCAGTCCGTACGGGTGCTGTCGGCGACCTGATATGTAAAGTGGTCATCGAAACGCCGGTGAACTTATCATCGCGTCAACGCGAATTACTCGAGGAACTTGAGAGTTCGATGGGGCAAGGCGACGAAGCGGCTAAGTTCAGACCGAAGGAAAAAGGCTTCTTTGACGGTGTTAAACAATTTTTTGATGACTTGCGTAGCTAAGACTAATATCGTTAGTACGAAGTCATTATTGTTTGCCTAAAGGAGGCATTATGCGGGCTTGGAAAATAGCGGCGTTGACGCTGGCGACTGTGACAGTAGTCAGTTGCTCAAAGTCGCCAACAGGACGTTCTCAGTTAGCTTTTTTACCCGAGGGTCAATTGAATCAAATGGGTGAGCAGTCGTATGAACAGATGAAAGCTGAAACGCCGATTAGTGACGACCCCGCGATTAATGCTTACGTCCAGTGCGTTAGTCACGCGTTGATTGATGTGCTACCCGAACCCTACAGTCAAGCAGATTGGGAAATCACTGTATTTGATCAAGACACGGTGAATGCTTTTGCCCTGCCGGGAAACAATATCGGTGTTTACCGCGGTTTACTGGATGTCGCAGAAAACCAACACCAGTTGGCTGCCGTGATTGGTCACGAGATTGGCCACGTGATCGCGCAACATAGCAATGAGCGTGTATCAAGCAACATGGCAGTCGGCGCGGGGCTTCAAATTGGTGCAATTTTTGCCAATAAGGAGCTAGAGAGCGATACTGCGGCGCTATTGATGAGTGCCTTAGGTGTGGGAGCGCAAGTCGGTATTTTGTTACCGTATAGTCGGACTCACGAGTCTGAAGCAGACCAGTTGGGTCTCGACTACATGGCAGATGCCGGGTTTAAGCCTATTGAAGCCGCTGACTTGTGGCGCAATATGGCGAAGCAGTCGAAAGGCGCTCCACCGGAACTGTTATCAACGCACCCATCACCACAAACGCGCATTGACGCCATAGAAGACTACGCACCAAGCTTGAGTGCGCGAGTACAACAAGCCCATCAACAAGGACGCAATCCTTCTTGTGAGCGACCTTCCTCGTAATTAATAAGACCAAGCCAAATTTTCGTTGGCTTGGTCTTTTAGTTATATGCTAGTCAAAAATTTTCTTTCGGCGACCGATTGATTGACGCTAAATTATCCGCATTTTTCTCGATGTGGACGTTCTATGTTTAGATTCTGGTTTAATATTCCCTTCTGGCAACGCGTACTGGGTGCATTTGTTTTAGGTGCGCTGGTAGGTGCTCTGTTCCCCGAAGCGGGACAAGCACTTAAGCCGTTGGGCGACCTGTTTATTCGCGCAATAAAAATGTTGGTGGCGCCGCTTATCTTTTGTGCCATTGTCAGTGCAATTACCGATTTAAACGATGGCCAAAAGCTAGGGCGCTTGGGAGCTAAAACGATTGGTATGTTCATGCTGACAGCCATTATCGCCAGTGCTATCGGCTTGACGCTGGGGACACTTATCGATATGAGCCCGGCTCAGGCTCTCACCGCAACAGAACAAACCGAAAAGGGCATTCCGAGCGTCTCACAAGTGCTACTTAACTTTGTGCCAACTAATCCATTTGCTGCGCTCAGTGAAGGCAATGTACTTCAAATAGTTGTCTTTGCCGCGATTATCGGTGTTGCTATACAGAAACTGGGCGAACCTGCTGAACCGGTACGTCGAGTGATTAAATCGGGCGCAGAGGTGATGTATCAGGTCACTCGCATGGTCTTGCAACTTACACCGCTTGGCGTTTTAGGCTTAATGGCATGGGTGATCGGTGAATACGGCATTGCAAGTTTATTGCCTTTGGCCAAATTCGTGGGTGTGATCTATTTAGCAGTGCTGATCCACATTGTGGTGGTTTACGGTGGCTTTATCCGCACCATGGGGGGCATGAGTGCTTGGCAATTTTTCCGAGCCGTGTTCGATGCACAAGTAGTTGCCTTTACGACCTGCAGTTCATTTGGTTCCTTGCCGGCGGCACATCGCGCGGTCACAGAACGTTTGGGTGTATCGAAGGATTACGCGAGTTTTGTGTTGCCGCTCGGGGCGACTATCAATATGGACGGTTGTGGCGGTATTTATCCTGCCGTGGCGAGTATCTTTATCGCTAACCTGTACGGCATTCCATTGGATTGGATGGATTATGGCTTGATCATGATGACGGCAACGCTAGCATCTGTAGGAACGGCAGGGGTCCCCGGTACTGCGTTAGTGATGTTAACGGTGACGTTAAACGCCGTTGGGTTACCGCTCGAGGGAATCGCTTTTATTGCCGCTATTGATCGCATCATTGATATGGCGCGCACGATGACCAATGTTACAGGTGATATGATGGTGGCGCGCGTTGTTGCGCGCAGCGAGAACTTGTTGCAGGATAACAACCTTTATCAGGAAGCACGAGAAAGCGCATGAAATTAGGTGTATTGGGCGCCAGTGGGCGTATGGGCCAACAAATTATTGAGTATGCCGAGGCTTACGGCTTTGATGTGTCACATGCATTTGTAAGCAAGCAGAGCGACGCGCGCGGTAACCCCATTGGGCGAACTCACTATCATCATGTGTCAGAGGTGAATGATGCACCCGATGTATTAATTGACTTTAGCCTACCCTCTGCGCTGGAAGAAAACCTGGCGTATGCACAAAACCATCAGTGTCCGATTGTGGTCTGCACTACCGGGCTCGATGCCGCGCAACAGCAACTACTTCAGGACACGGCGCAAAAAGTAGCCACACTCCATGCGCGTAACACCAGCTTGGGTGTGGCACTGATGGAGCAATTAACGCGCATCGCAGCAGGCGCGTTTAAAGACGCAGACATTGAAATTTTTGAGGCGCACCATCGACATAAAAAGGATGGGCCATCAGGCACTGCTTTAGCGCTCGGCGAGGCCGCTGCGATGGGCAGAAAGGTAACATTTGAGACCGTTAACGATGGCATTCGTGGCGATGGCTTACGTAGTGACGATGGCATTGGGTTTAGCGTATTGCGTGCTGCCGATATCGTCGGCGAGCATCAAGTTTGGCTGGCACAGGCCGGTGAGCGTATCGAACTCTCACATCGTGTGAGTGATCGTCGCATCTTTGCTGAAGGTGCATTGCGCGCGGCAAAATGGCTGACGGCTCAGGCGCCGGGTGAGTGCTATCAAATGGCCGATGTGCTGGACTTAAAAAAGCAACTGGCGCAACTATTGGATTAAAAACAGCGCTGGACGCTGCGTAAAAAAACACGTACAATACGGTCAATTTGCCTGATGTTAGTCATCTGCTAATTTCAGTGAGCAAAGAACGCGCGGTAAGGACCTTAAACGGGGAAGTCAACTTTGTATTGATTCACCCGTTTTTTTATGTACGGAGGTTGCCCTTGAGTATTTTAGCGAGTCAATCCGCTAACCGAGCCATACTGGTGTTAGCCGACGGCACCATCTTTCATGGCACAGCGATTGGAGCCGAAGGCTCCGCTGTTGGAGAAGTCGTCTTTAATACAGCCATGACAGGCTACCAAGAAATTCTAACTGACCCCTCATACACTGAACAACTCGTCACCCTGACATACCCCCACATTGGCAATACTGGCACCAACAACGAAGATGAAGAATCCCCCGAAGTTTGGGCGAAAGGCTTGATTATTCGTGATAACGCCTTGAAAGCGAGTAGCTTTCGCAAGCAAGAGACGTTGACAGAATATCTGCAACGTAAGAATGTGGTTGGAATCGCTGATATTGATACACGTAAGCTGACGCGGATTTTGCGCGAAAAAGGTGCGCAGAATGGGTGTATCATGGCGGGACCGATTGACGAAGACAAAGCACTTCAGTTAGCTCGCGAATTTCCTGGGCTGAAAGGAATGGATCTCGCTAAGGTTGTCTCCTGTGAGGAAACTCACGCTTGGAGCGAGGGCAGTTGGCAGCTTGGCGAAGGACATACCTCACCTGCGCAAGACAAATTCCATGTCGTTGCATACGACTATGGTTGCAAACAGAATATTCTGCGACTGCTCGCGGATCGGGGCTGTCGCATCACTGTGGTGCCAGCTCAAACTTCAGCCGATGAGGTGATGGCGTTAAATCCGGATGGCGTATTCTTATCCAACGGACCGGGTGATCCTGAGCCGTGTGATTACGCAATCGACGCTATTAAAGCGTTATTAGAAAAAGACATCCCTATCTTTGGTATCTGTTTGGGCCATCAGTTGTTAGGCATTGCCAGTGGCGCAAAATCGACCAAAATGAAATTTGGCCATCACGGTGCAAACCATCCAGTACAAGACGTTCGCACTAAACGCGTGATGATTACCAGTCAAAATCATGGTTTTGCGATAGACGAGACGAGCTTGCCGGATAATATTGAGGTGACTCACGTGTCATTGTTTGATGGCACCTTGCAAGGCATGCGCAGAACCGATAAGCCCGCATTTAGCTTTCAGGGCCACCCTGAAGCGAGTCCAGGTCCACATGACGCTGATGCGCTCTTTGATCACTTTATCGAATTAA
Organism: Idiomarina sp. T82-3; assembly: GCF_001577655.1. Taxonomy (NCBI): domain Bacteria; kingdom Pseudomonadati; phylum Pseudomonadota; class Gammaproteobacteria; order Alteromonadales; family Idiomarinaceae; genus Idiomarina; species Idiomarina sp. T82-3. Next base: position 117,324 of record NZ_LSBQ01000003.1, read on the forward strand.
TGCAAGCTCGCGCTTAAACGGGTGCAGCAAAGGATAGAACGACACTATGCCAAAACGTACTGACATAAAAAGCATTCTGATTCTTGGTGCAGGTCCGATTGTCATTGGTCAAGCCTGTGAGTTTGACTACTCGGGTGCACAAGCATGTAAGGCGCTTCGCGAAGAGGGTTATCGAGTGATTTTGGTGAACTCGAACCCAGCGACCATCATGACTGACCCTGAAATGGCTGACGCCACCTATATTGAGCCTATTCACTGGGAAGTGGTCGAAAAAATTATCGAGCGCGAACGCCCCGATGCGATTTTGCCAACCATGGGCGGTCAAACTGCATTGAACTGTGCACTTGACCTCGATCGTCATGGCGTATTAGACCGCTTTAAAGTCGAAATGATTGGCGCCAATGCCGATGCTATCGACAAAGCGGAAAACCGCGACCGCTTCGATAAAGCGATGAAAAAAATCGGTTTAGAGACGCCGAATGCTGAAATGGCGCATAGCATGGAAGAAGCCTTTGACGTACTTGACCGTCTTGGTTTCCCATGCATTATCCGTCCCTCGTTTACCATGGGCGGCAGCGGCGGTGGTATCGCCTACAACCGTGAAGAGTTCGAGGAGATCTGTCGACGGGGTCTCGATTTGTCACCGACCAACGAGCTACTGATTGATGAATCGCTGTTAGGTTGGAAAGAATACGAAATGGAAGTGGTGCGCGACAAAAGCGACAACTGCATTATCGTATGTACCATTGAAAACTTTGATCCAATGGGTATCCATACCGGTGATTCGATCACCGTTGCACCGGCTCAAACATTGACTGACAAAGAGTTTCAGTTGATGCGTGATGCAGCAATGGCGGTATTGCGTGAGATCGGTGTTGAGACAGGTGGCTCAAACGTACAATTTGGCTTGAATCCTGATACCGGCCGCATGGTGATCATTGAAATGAATCCACGCGTGTCGCGTTCGTCAGCGCTCGCCTCGAAAGCAACAGGCTTCCCAATTGCGAAAGTTGCCGCCAAGCTTGCGGTGGGCTATACGCTGGATGAACTCGAGAACGAAATTACGGGCGGTGTGACGCCTGCATCGTTTGAACCGGCGTTAGATTACGTTGTGACTAAGATCCCTCGTTTTAACTTTGAGAAGTTCGCTAACTGTAACGATCGCTTAACCACTCAGATGAAATCGGTGGGTGAGGTGATGGCGATTGGCCGTAACTTCCAAGAATCGATGCAAAAAGCATTGCGTGGCCTAGAACTGGGCGCCAATGGCTTTGATAGCATGGTGGATTTAAGTAGCGATGAAGCGCGCGGCAAAGTTATTCGTGAGCTGAAAGAGCCGGGTGCGGAGCGAATTTGGTACATTGGTGATGCATTCCGTTTAGGCATGACCGTGCGCGAAGTGTTTGAATTAACGCGTATTGACGAATGGTATCTGATTCAGATTGAAGAGCTTATCAAGCTTGAGGAAGAATTGGATGTATTGGGACTCGCAGGCATGAATGAACATGTTATGCGGGCACTCAAACGTCGCGGTTTCTCGGATGAACGTATTGCTGATGTACTGCATGTCAGCGAGTCAGAAGTGCGTAAGCGTCGCCATAAGTTGGGGATTCATCCGGTTTATAAACGGGTTGACACCTGCGCTGCTGAGTTTGCCTCTAGCACTGCCTATATGTATTCAAGCTATGATGAAGAATGCGAAGCCGATGTGTCTGATCGCGACAAAATCATGGTGATTGGTGGCGGTCCTAATCGCATTGGTCAAGGTATCGAATTTGATTACTGCTGTGTTCATGCGGCCTTAGCATTACGTGAAGATGGTTACGAAACCATCATGGTTAACTGTAACCCAGAAACCGTATCAACTGATTATGACACTTCTGACCGGTTATACTTTGAGCCGATCACCTTAGAAGACGTGTTGGAGATCGTGCGTATCGAACAGCCTAAAGGTGTCATCGTGCAATACGGCGGTCAGACGCCGCTTAAACTCGCACGTGCGCTTGAGGCCAACGGCGTGCCTATTATTGGTACTTCACCGGATGCGATTGACCGCTCGGAAGACCGTGAGCGATTCCAGGCGGCGGTAAACCGTTTGAAACTGAAGCAACCAGAAAACTCGACGGTTACCGGTATTTCAGAAGCGTTGACTGAAGCCAAACGTATTGGTTATCCGCTCGTTGTGCGCCCGTCGTACGTATTGGGTGGTCGAGCGATGGAAATTGTTTACGACGAGCAAGACTTGACGCGTTATTTAACGGATGCCGTAAAGGTATCGAATGATGCGCCTGTGTTACTCGATAGGTTCCTCGATAACGCCATCGAAGTGGACGTGGATGCAATTTGTGACGGTGAAGACGTGTTGATTGGTGGTATCATGCAACACATCGAGGAAGCCGGCGTGCATTCAGGCGATTCGGCGTGCTCGTTACCTCCGTACTCGTTAAGCGATATTATTCAAGCACAGTTACGCGAACAAATTCGTAAGCTTGCGTTTGAATTAAACGTTAAGGGCTTAATGAACGCCCAGTTTGCGGTAAAAGACGATGAAATTTACCTCATTGAAGTGAACCCTCGCGCAGCACGAACCGTACCTTTTGTTTCGAAGGCGACGGGTGTTCCGCTTGCCAAAGTCGCGGCCCGTGTAATGGTGGGTCAGTCGTTAAAAGAACAAGGTTACACAAGCGAAGTCATTCCACCTTATTATTCAGTAAAGGAAGTGGTCATTCCTTTTGCTAAGTTCCAAGGTGTTGACCCGATTCGTGGACCAGAAATGCGCTCTACCGGTGAGGTGATGGGGGTGGGTGAAAGCTTTGAAGAAGCTTATGCCAAAGCCAACCTCGGCGCCGGTGCTGCGCTCGCGAAAAAAGGAAAGGCACTTATTTCTGTTCGTGACAGCGACAAGCGTCGACTGATGGATCTTGCGCGTGGCTTGCTGGCGCTTGGGTTTAAATTGGAAGCGACCCGCGGTACTGCTAAAATGTTAGCAGAAGAGGGTATCGACTGCACGGTAGTTAACAAACTACAGGAAGGTCGTCCGAATATTGTGGATGCGATCAAAAACGGTGAGTATAGTTATATCATCAACACCGTAGAAGGTCGTCAAGCCATCGAAGATTCGGTTTATATCCGTCGCGAGGCATTGTTAAACAAAGTAATTTATACCACTACACTTAACGCGGCGTTTGCGACAGTGAAAGCCAATACGGCGGACGATCGCGCGCGCGTGAGCTCGGTGCAGGAATTACACAAAAGGGTTGCATTAGTATGAACCAGATTCCAATGACGGAACGTGGCGCAGAGCAACTGCGTCAAGAATTGAAACGATTAAAAACCGAAGATCGTCCTCGTATTGTTGAGGCGATCGCTGATGCGCGTGAGCATGGAGATCTCAAGGAAAATGCTGAGTATCATGCAGCGCGCGAACAACAGGGCTTTTGTGAAGGCCGTATTCAAGAAATCGAGTCGAAATTATCGAACGCACAAATTATAGATGTAACGAAAGTGCCTAATAACGGTAAAGTCATTTTTGGCTCCACTGTGACAGTGTATAACACTAAAACAGATGAGGAAGTGACCTACCAAATCGTCGGTGACGATGAGGCGGATATTAAGTCTAATCTGATTTCTGTCAACTCGCCGATAGCGCGTGCGCTGATTGGTAAAGAAATTGATGACATTGCGACGGTAACCACACCGAATGGTGAGGTTGAGTACGAGGTCGTGGAAGTTAAATATATTTAATCGCTTACATCGACCTCTAGCAAAAACCCAGTTTTTTAAAACTGGGTTTTTTTATGCTTAAAACTTGCAAAACAGTTTGTTTTTTTAGAAAGTATTACTGTTGTGTTAATAGCATGTAAAGGAGGTTTCATGGAAAGAAACGCAGTATTTGCCCCAAATTATGCGTGGGGTGAGCCTACCATCAGAGAGTTAATGGAACGTCTTAAACCGGTTGCCAAAGTGCAAACGATAAAAGGCGTCGTCGAGTGGCTCGGAGTCAGCTATCATGACTATAAAAATTGGCGTTACCGACAAGTTATTCCTTATAAATTACTCATTACCAAATTAATGAGTGAAGGGCTATCGGTCGATTGGCTTTTCGCGCCTGGTGTTAAGCTTATGTATCCTAAATCAACACCTGAACTTGCAGAGAGCTTAAGTTCCTTAACTTGTGAACAAGACTACCGCTTTTACTGGAAAGCGATGCAGATGGTTGAGCCGACTCTTAAGAAACATCAGTTGGACAACTCTGAAGCACATCGCAATGAACTGCTGAATGTTTACTTTTTAGCACAAGAGGGATGGATTAAGACTGAAGTAGCGATGGGCTGTGTGGCGCGGGCTATGAGACGTGTCTCAAACCCTATTACGCCACAATACAGCTGCGGTTAAGCTCTTGGTAATCGCATACGAGGTTCTTTAGCTGGACGGAACAAGATTTGTGTTTTACCAATGACCTGAACTTGTTCCGCACCTGTTTCACGCACAATGGCAGCCATCATTTGTTGGCGTAGCTCACGGTCTTCTTCTGGCACTTTTACCTTGATGAGCTCATGATCTTCCAACGCTTGCTCAATTTCGGCAATCACGCCTTCAGTAAGCCCATTTGCACCGAGTAAAACCACCGGTTTGAGCGGGTGCGCTTCGCCTTTTAAAAACTGTTTTTGCTTATTAGTTAACGACATACGATAATAATCCTGTAATTTGAGCTTGAATTACGGTTATTGTAACGCCATCTAATGGGTACACGCTAGTTTAATCAGACAGTCTGGATAGTATTAATGGGTAAAAAGCGCAGCGTCAGCAGCCAACGTTGGTTAAAAGAACATTTTGATGATCCGTTTGTGCAAAAAGCGCAAAAACGCGGATTGCGGTCACGTGCCGTATTTAAGATAGAAGAAATTCAACAGCGTGATAAATTAATAAAAAAAGGGCAAACTGTTGTTGATTTGGGCGCAGCGCCTGGAGGCTGGTCGCAATATGTTGCAGACTACTTCAATGGCGATGGTCAGGTAATCGCGTGCGATATTTTATCGATGGACCCAATCGCTGGCGTCGATTTTCTGCAGGGTGACTTTCGCGAACAGGCAGTTTTAGACGCGTTGTTGAGCCGAATTGGCGGTAAAAACGTAGATGTAGTGTTGTCCGATATGGCCCCTAATATGAGTGGTAATGACAACGTCGACCAGCCCCGTGCAATGTATCTTGTTGAGCTGGCGTTGGACATGTGTCACCAAGTACTGAAACCTGGCGGCAGCTTTGCTGTCAAAGTGTTTCACGGACAAGGGTTCGAAGAGTTTTTAAAAGATGTTAGAGCGGCATTTAAGACGGTAAAGACGCGAAAGCCAAGTTCGTCTCGATCACGTTCGCGAGAGGTATACTTGGTAGCGACAGACTACAAGTTGTAGTACCCTGACATCAACGATTGATTATTTAAATACACTAGAGGTAATAGGCTTTGAGCGATATGGCAAAAAATCTCATCTTGTGGCTCGTCATAGCCGTTGTGTTGATGAGCGTTTTTCAGAGCTTTAGCCCTGGCGAAAACGCTGGGTCTCGCATGGCGTATAGCGAGTTTCTAAAGCAAGTGGACAACGGCAATGTGCGACGCGCCGATTTTGGTGAAGATGGTCGCACCATCACGGTGATGACACGAAATGGCCAGTCGTATAAGACAGTCATTCCGACGCAATCCGATCCGAAGATCGTTGATCAATTGGCGAATAAAAATGTTGAGTTCTCGGGAACGCCACCGGAAGAACCTAGCATTCTCACGTCAATTTTCATTTCTTGGTTCCCGATGTTGCTCTTAATCGGTGTGTGGATATTCTTCATGCGACAAATGCAGGGCGGCGGTGGTCGCGGTGCAATGTCGTTTGGCAAGAGTAAAGCACGCTTAATGAGCGAAGATCAGACTAAAACCACGTTTCGCGATGTGGCGGGTTGTGATGAAGCTAAAGAGGAAGTCACCGAACTGGTCGACTATCTTAAGGATCCTTCTAAATTCCAACGCTTGGGCGGTAAAATACCAAAAGGCGTGTTAATGGTCGGTCCGCCGGGTACAGGTAAAACGTTGCTTGCTAAAGCTATTTCAGGCGAAGCAAAAGTGCCTTTCTTTAGCATTTCTGGCTCTGACTTTGTTGAAATGTTTGTCGGTGTCGGTGCTTCTCGTGTACGCGATATGTTTGAGCAAGCGAAAAAGTCTGCACCTTGTATTATCTTTATCGACGAGATAGACGCCGTGGGTCGCCAACGTGGCGCCGGTCTTGGCGGCGGTCATGATGAGCGCGAGCAAACGCTAAACCAAATGTTGGTGGAAATGGATGGATTTGAGGGTAACGAAGGTATTATCGTTATCGCTGCAACCAACCGCCCAGACGTACTTGATCCTGCGTTATTGCGTCCAGGTCGTTTTGACCGCCAAGTTGTGGTGGGCTTGCCGGACGTACGCGGACGTGAGCAGATTATAAAAGTACACATGCGTAAAGTTCCGTTGGGCGACGACGTGCGTGCCGATTTGATTGCGCGCGGTACACCTGGGTTCTCGGGCGCTGACCTCGCTAACTTAGTTAACGAAGCTGCGTTATTCGCAGCCCGAGGCAACAAACGTGTCGTCTCAATGGAAGAGTTCGATAAAGCGAAAGATAAGATCATGATGGGTGCCGAACGTCGTTCAATGGTAATGACCGACGATGAAAAGGCGATGACGGCTTATCATGAAGCGGGTCACGCGATCGTGGGTCGTTTAGTGCCTGAGCATGATCCGGTCTATAAGGTATCGATCATTCCGAGGGGCCGTGCATTAGGGGTTACCATGTACTTGCCAGAGCAAGATCGTGTGAGTCATTCTAAGCAACATTTAGAAAGCATGATCTCAAGCTTGTTTGGGGGTCGGTTAGCCGAGCAGATTATCTATGGCGTTGATAAAGTCACGACTGGCGCGTCAAATGATATTGAACGGGCAACAGAAATTGCTCGTAAGATGGTGACGCAGTGGGGCTTGTCAGAAAAAATGGGTCCTTTGCTCTACGCTGAAGACGAAAATGAAGTCTTTTTAGGGCGTCAAGTCACTCAGCATAAACACATGTCTGACGACACCGCGCGCGCGATTGATCAAGAAGTTAAGTCAGTGATTGATCAGAACTATCAACGTGCTAAAACGATATTGGAAGAGAATATTGATATTCTGCACGCTATGAAAGACGCGCTCGTAAAATACGAAACTATCGATGCGGGTCAGATTGACGACTTAATGAATCGTCGTGACGTTCGTCCCCCGAAAGGCTGGGATGATCGCGATGATAATGATAATGGTACCAATGGTGGTACTGCTGAAAAGGCAGGCGAAGAAGAGCGGCCGGATCGTCCTATTAACGTGGACAAACCGGGTGACGCGACGTCTTAACCAACCATTACTGAAAAGCCACCGATTGGGTGGCTTTTTTTTGTCAAACGTTTGTGTAGTCATGATGTGAGGAACGAGACCATGAGTAAGCTTGCGCGACCGTTGAGTGTCATGGGGATTTTAAATATTACCCCGGATTCATTCAGCGATGGGGGAAACTATAATAATGTTGATGATGCGCTACGGCGTGCAGAAACCATGATACAAGCTGGTGCTACATGGTTAGATATCGGCGGTGAGTCGACTCGTCCCGGCGCGCAAGCTGTCGCTGAAGCAGAAGAACTTGATAGAGTGATTCCGGTGCTTGAGGCGATTAAGCAAAGATTGGACGTGAAGGTATCTGTCGACACCGTTAAACCCGCAGTGATGAGTGCGGCTATCGAAACTGGCGTTGACATGATTAATGACGTGAATGCCTTACGCGAACCTGGAGCGATTGAAGTTGTGGCTGCCAGTGATGTTGAGGTCTGCTTAATGCATATGCAAGGTGAGCCGCGTACCATGCAACATGATCCACGTTATGAAGACGTGATATGTGAAGTAAAAACCTTTCTCGAGGACCGCATACATCAATGCGCCAAGGGAGGTATTGATGGACACCGAATTTGGTTAGACCCAGGGTTTGGGTTTGGTAAGTCACAACGTCACAATTATCAAATGCTACAGCGCCTGCAAGCCTTTCATGAGTTGCGTTGTCCCTTACTTATTGGAATGTCACGTAAGTCGATGATCGGACACGTAACGGGGAAAAATGTTAACGAGCGCTTGTCAGGAAGTATCGCAGCCGCCACAATAGCAGCTTATAAAGGCGCACGTATGATCCGTGTGCATGATGTAGCAGAAACCGTTGATGCGATGCGGATTGTGTCAGCGACCCTGGAAGGAGACTTTTTGTGACAGAAAGGAAATATTTTGGTACCGATGGTGTACGTGGGTTGGTTGGAGAACATCCTATTACACCTGAGTTTGCGGTTAAACTTGGTTGGGCTGCCGGTAAAGTGTTGGCGGCAAAGGGAACACGCAAGGTACTCGTGGGTAAGGATACTCGCATCAGCGGCTATATGCTCGAATCGGCACTTGAAGCCGGTTTGTCCGCAGCAGGGGTGAATGTTGACTTTTTAGGTCCCATGCCAACACCGGGTATTGCTTATCTGACCCGTACCTTCCGCGCGGCGGCAGGCATTGTTATCAGTGCATCGCACAATCCATACTATGACAATGGTATTAAATTCTTTGCCGATAACGGTCATAAGCTGCCCGATCAAGTTGAGTTGGATATCGAACATTTGATTGACCAACCCATGGATTGTGTCGCATCCGAACATTTAGGTCGCGCCAATCGTATCAACGACGCGGCGGGCCGATACATTGAATTTTGTAAAAGTGCATTTCCGAGCCACTTGTCATTAACGGGGATGCACATTGTCGTCGATTGTGCCCACGGCGCGACTTATCATATTGCACCGAACGTGTTTAGAGAGCTTGGTGCCAAAGTCACTGAAGTCGGTACTCGGCCCGACGGACTTAATATTAATAAAGAGTGTGGTGCAACTCATCTAGATGCGTTACAGCAGGAAGTACTGAAACAGAAAGCACATGTAGGTATAGCGCTCGATGGTGACGGTGATCGTATTATGATGGTCAGCGACAAAGGGCGTATTCTGGATGGCGACGAAATACTCTACGTGCTCATGGTTAACGCACTTCGCTCAGGAACCCTGAAGGGGGGTGTTGTTGGTACTTTGATGAGTAACTTTGCCCTTGAACAGGCGTGCCAATCACTTGATGTTCCCTTTATTCGCGCAAAGGTCGGTGATCGCTACGTTATTGAGCAATTGAAGGCGAACGATTGGGCGTTGGGGGGAGAAAGCTCAGGGCATATTATCAATCGCGATTTCCATACCACAGGCGATGGTATACTCGCCGGCCTACAAGTACTCGCGGCCATGGTCGCGGAAGACAGTGACATCGAAACATTACTGGACGGGTTTAAAAAGTTACCGCAGACATTAGTGAATGTTCGGTATCCGTCAGGTGCTGACCCGCTTAACAGTCCTCAGGTTAAAGCCGTTGTTGCCGAAGTAGAAACCGCGTTGGCTGGAAAAGGGCGCGTGTTGTTGCGGAAATCGGGCACGGAGCCAGTTATTCGGGTCATGGTGGAAGGTGCTGACACGCGTGCCGTGAAAACGTTTGCACAGCAGATTGCGCAAGAAGTCGAGGCGGCTACAAAATAGGCAGTCAGTGCGCGGGAATGAAATTGGTGCTTGTAACTTTGGTTTGCATCAGCTAATATTCCCGCGCCTTAAAGAGAGGAGCTTAAATGTCTAACGCGTCACTGGTTATTGCCAACTGGAAAATGAACGGTAACCGAGCACTCACTCGCAATATGAGTGAAGTTTTGCGTGACAACCAAGCTGACTTTAAAGGTGTAAATGTGGTCATATGTCCACCGTACACCTTACTGTCTGAAATGGCAGGACACATCTACTACGATGATGTCGCGTTAGGTGCGCAGAACGTGAGCGAGTATGAAAGCGGAGCGCATACTGGTGAAGTCTCTGTTGCGATGTTGCAAGAATTAGGCGTCGAGTATGTCTTGCTTGGGCATTCTGAACGTCGCGCCGAGCAACACGAAAGCGACCAGTTGGTTGCTGCCAAAGCGGCCACTGTAACCCAAGCTGGGTTGACCGCAGTGATTTGTGTTGGCGAAGATAAAGCACAACGCGAAGCTGACAATACATGGTCAGTTATCCAAGCTCAGCTCGAAAAGAGTCTGGCTGGACTAAGTGCAACGCAAATGGCACGTGTTGTGGTAGCTTATGAGCCGATTTGGGCTATTGGTACCGGTGAGACAGCATCGCCCGCGCAGGCACAAGAAGTACATGCAAAAATTCGTGGTTGGTTAGTTGAAAACTACCAACAAGTTGGAGCTAAAACTCCACTTTTATACGGTGGCTCAGTAAAAGCGAATAATGCTGAGTCATTGTTTTCAGAAGCAGATATAAATGGTGGTTTGATTGGTGGCGCAAGCCTAAATGGCGAAGATTTCTGCGCTATCTGTCGAGCAGCCAAGGGATAAAGTTTATGTTTGAAGTATTGATGGTGATGTTTCTCATTGTAGCCATTGTTCTTATTGGCTTCATCATGATACAGCAGGGTAAAGGCGCAGATATGGGCGCTTCATTTGGCTCAGGCGCATCAAACACGGTGTTTGGTTCCTCAGGTTCTGGTAACTTCTTGAGTCGTACCACTGCCATTTTAGCTGTCATATTTTTTGTGTTGGCTCTAGTGCTTGGCAATTTATCAACGTCGGTTTCAGATTCGTCTGAAGATTTCTCTGACTTGAGCGCACCTGAGCAGCAAACGCCACCTGTTGAAGAGCAGAATGGCCAACAGGTACCTCCGACCAACTAATAAGAGTCGAGTCGGTTAATAGTTTACGCGGATGTGGTGGAATTGGTAGACACGCTATCTTGAGGGGGTAGTGCTTTCGGGCGTGCGGGTTCAAGTCCCGCCATCCGCACCAATATTATTATTGCTCAGAGCTTGAAATGAGCACAAAAATCCCTATAATATCAAGCAAGTTTCGGACGCGGGGTGGAGCAGTCTGGTAGCTCGTCGGGCTCATAACCCGAAGGTCGTAGGTTCAAATCCTGCCCCCGCAACCAATTTCAAGTGCCAAACGGTTTGGCGGTTGAAATAGACAAAGGGTCCAGTGTTTAAAAAGCCCCGCAGAAGCTCGGGGCTTTTTGCTATGTGGCCTAAGCTATCGTTAGGATAGTCACAACACTGGGCGCTCGCGCCCTTTTTTTGTTTTAGGAGGCAATTTGGCACGTATAGAGGAACGTTTATCGGACATGCTTCGCCCAGCCGTTGAGGCCTTGGGTTTTGAATTGTGGGGCATTGAGTTTGTCCGTGCCGGCAAGTTTTCAACGTTGCGTATTTACATTGATAAGGAAGAAGGTATCAGCGTTGATGATTGCGCTGACGTCAGTTATCAAGTGAGCTCTGTACTTGACGTAGAAGATCCGATCAATACGGAGTATAACCTGGAGGTTTCGTCACCAGGTATGGAGCGTCCGTTCTTCTCTATTGCGCAAATGCAGCCTTATATTGGCGAAACGGTCGCGTTCGAATTGACCGTAGCTAAACAAAATAAGCGGAAGTTCCAAGCGGTTCTGGAAGGAATTGAAGATGACCAACTGCAACTCAGCGTTGGTCAAGAGTCGTTGACGGTGGGTATGCATGAAATTAAAAAGGCCCACTTAGTACCGTCATTTGATTAACGATTTGCGTTGGTGAGGCAGAATCATGAGTAAAGAAATCCTGTTGGTAGCAGAGGCTGTTTCCAACGAAAAGGCAGTCCCTCGAGAGAAAATTTTTGAAGCGTTAGAGTCGGCATTAGCTCACGCGACCAAGAAAAAGTATGACGGCGATATTGATGTGCGTATTGATATTGATCGTGCAACGGGCGAATTTGATACGTTCCGCCGTTGGCTAGTGGTTGAAGATACCGATACGGGTCTTGAGCACCCTTATCGTGAAATTAGCCTATCAGCCGCGCAGTATGAAGACCCATCGCTACAATTAGGCGATTACGTCGAGGAACAAATTGAGTCGATTCAATTTGACCGCATTACAACGCAGACGGCAAAACAAGTTATCGTACAGAAAGTACGCGAAGCTGAGCGTGCCCAAGTGGTTGACGAATACCGTGACCAAGTGGGTGAATTAGTCACAGGCACGGTTAAACGAGCGAATCGCGAGCATGTTATCTTAGATTTAGGCAATAATGCCGAAGCGATTATTTATCGTGAAGAAATGTTGCCGCGCGAATCAGTTCGTCCGGGTGACCGAGTGCGTGGTTTGCTTTACGATGTGCGTCCAGAAGCGCGTGGAGCTCAGCTGTTTGTCACGCGTTCGCGCCCCGAGTTCTTAATGGAATTGTTCCGTATCGAAGTACCGGAAATCGGTGAAGAGATGATTGAACTCAAAGGAGCCGCTCGCGATCCTGGTTCGCGTGCTAAAATTGCGGTTAAAAGCAATGACCGCCGCATTGATCCGGTGGGTGCATGTGTGGGTATGCGTGGTGCACGTGTGCAAGCAGTATCAGGGGAGCTCGGTGGCGAGCGTGTTGATATTGTGCTGTGGGACGATAACCCAGCGCAATTTGTTATTAACGCAATGGCACCTGCAGAAGTGGCTTCAATTGTAGTCGATGAAGATGCTCATACCATGGATATCGCTGTTGCAGCCGATAACCTAGCGCAAGCGATCGGTAAAAGTGGACAGAATGTTCGGTTGGCCAGTCAGCTCAGTGGTTGGACGCTTAACGTCATGACCGTTGATGACTTCAACGAGAAAAACGAAGCAGAAACGAATCGCTTGTTAAACTTATTTATAACCAGTCTCGATATCGATGAAGATTTTGCGTCGGTACTCGTGGACGAAGGATTTTCTTCACTTGAGGAAGTGGCTTACGTTCCTGTAGCTGAGTTCCTTGAAATTGAAGGCATGGATGAAGATATTGTTGAAGAGTTACGTGGTCGCGCGCGTGCCTACTTAACAACGAAAGCATTGGCTGACGAAGAGTCTCTTGAGTCAGCAGAGCCGGACGAATCATTACTTGGGCTTGAAGGAATGGACCGCCACTTGGCGTACGTTCTTGCCAGTCGCGGTGTGACCTCATTGGAGGAGCTCGCGGAGCAAGGCATTGATGACTTAGCCGGAATCGAAGAGCTGGATGAACAGCAAGCTGGCGACTTAATCATGAAAGCCCGCAATATTTGCTGGTTCAGCGAATAACCACGATCAGCGGAGGTACAACAGACTATGGAAGAAGTAACGCTCGAAAAGCTGGCCAAAGATGTCGGTACAACAGTTGATCGTCTGATTCAGCAGTTTGCTGAAGCGGGCATTAAAAAAACGCCTGATGATGGCGTGACAGAAGATGAGAAACAAAAACTATTGGCACATTTGAATAAGCAGCATGGCGGCGGTGGCTCATCAGAGCCCAGCAAAATGACCCTTAAGCGTAAAACTAAGAGTACGCTGAGTGTCGGTGGTGGTCGTGATGCCAAATCAGTACAAGTCGAAGTGCGCAAAAAGCGTACATATGTAAAACGTTCAGCTGCTGAAGAGCAAGAGCGCGAAGAGCAAGAGCGTCTTGCCGCAGAGAAGGAAGCGGAAGAGGCGAAGCGTCGCGAAGAAGAAGCCAAAGCCAAGGCGGAAGAAGAAAAACGCCAACAAGCGGAGGCTGAAGCTAAAGCGAAAGCAGCGCGCGAAGCTGAAGAGAAAGAGAAAGCGGCTCGTAAAGAGAAAGAAAAAGCGAAACAGAAAGCGGAAGCCGAGCGGCGTGCGGCAATGACGCCAGAAGAGCGTGAGGCTGCCGATAAAGCTAAGCAGGAAGCAGACAAGTTACGTATGCAGCAAGAAGAAGAAGCGCGCAAGAAAGCCGAGAAAGAGGCTGAAAAGCAAGCGGAAGAAGCTCGTCGTTTGGCTGAAGAAAATGCCAAGCGTTGGGAAGAAGAAGAGAAAGAGCGTAAAAAGGCCGAGCAAGAAGAAGTGCATTTTACAACCTCTTCGACAGCCCAAGAAGCAGAAGACGCACAGGATTATGACGAGGAGCGTAAGTCGCGTCGTCGTAACAAGAAACGTCGTCGCAAAGATGAAGAGGCGGATGAGCGTACACCGCGTCGTGAAAAGCGTCGTAAAGGTGGACGCCGTGGTTCAAGCTTGCAACAAGGCTTCAATAAGCCAGCTCAGCCGGTAGAACGCGACGTTAAAATCGGCGAGACCATCACTGTGGGTGAATTGGCAAGTCGCATGGCGGTTAAAGCAAGTGACCTGATTAAAACCATGATGAAGATGGGTGAAATGGTCACCATTAACCAGATTCTTGATCAGGAAACTGCTGCGTTAGTGGTAGAAGAGCTTGGCCACAAAGCGGTAGTCGTTAAAGACAATGCGCTTGAAGAAGAAGTCTTGTCAGACCGTTCTGAAGGTGGAGAGGAAGAGCCTCGTGCGCCAGTGGTAACGGTCATGGGTCACGTCGACCACGGTAAAACCTCATTACTTGACCACATCCGTAAAGCGAAAGTGGCCTCAGGTGAGGCGGGTGGTATCACCCAGCATATTGGTGCATACCACGTTGAAACTGACCATGGCATGATTACCTTCTTGGATACACCAGGACACGCCGCATTTACCTCAATGCGTGCACGTGGCGCTGGTGCCACGGACGTGGTTATTCTTGTAGTTGCTGCGGATGATGGTGTGATGCCACAGACTAAAGAGGCTGTGCAGCATGCGAAAGCGGCGGGCGTACCTATCGTGGTCGCTATTAACAAAATGGATAAAGAAGAAGCTGATCCAGACCGTGTTAAAAATGAATTAGCACAACTTGATGTCATCCCGGAAGATTGGGGCGGTGACGTGATGTTCATTCCTGTGTCTGCGCACAGTGGTATGGGAATTGACGAGCTTCTTGAAGGTATCTTGCTACAGTCAGAAGTACTCGACTTGAAAGCAGAAAAAACAGGTATGGCGTCGGGTATCGTGGTCGAATCACGCTTAGACCGTGGTCGCGGTCCCGTTGCGACAATATTGGTACAGCGCGGCTTGCTGCGTCAGGGCGACATTGTTCTTTGTGGTCTTGAATACGGTCGTATTCGTGCGATGCGTGACGAGACCGGTAAAGAGATTAAGGAAGCAGGTCCTTCGATTCCGGTAGAGATTTTAGGTCTGTCAGGTGTTCCACAAGCGGGTGATGAAGCGACTGTCGTTAAAGACGAGCGTAAAGCGCGTGAAGTTGCGAACTACCGCCAAGGCAAGTACCGTGAAGTTAAGCTGGCGAAGCAACAGAAAGCGAAACTTGAGAACATGTTTGCCAACATGGCAGAGGGTGACGTATCTGAACTCAATATCGTATTGAAATCAGACGTACAAGGTTCTTTGGAAGCTATCTCTGATGCGCTCGTGAAGTTATCAACCGATGAAGTCAAAGTGAATATCATCGGCAGCGGAGTTGGTGGTATCACCGAAACCGATATCTCACTGGCAAGTGCATCGAACGCAATCGTTGTCGGCTTCAACGTACGTGCTGAGGCAGCGGCTAAGAAGCTGGTCGAACAAGAAAATGTGGATCTACGCTACTACAGCGTTATCTACGACTTGATTGATGAAGTTAAGCAAGCAATGACCGGCATGTTACGCCCAGAATTTAAACAACAAATCATCGGTCTTGCAGAAGTCCGTGATGTGTTTAAATCACCGAAATTGGGCGCGATTGCAGGTTGTATGGTTACTGAAGGCATTGTTAAGCGTTCAGCGCCTATCCGCGTATTGCGTGATAATGTTGTTATCTATGAAGGTGAGCTAGAGTCACTACGCCGCTTTAAAGATGACGTACAAGAAGTCCGTAATGGTATGGAATGCGGTATCGGTGTTAAGAACTACAACGATGTCAAAGAAGGCGACCAAATCGAGGTGTTTGAGACGGTACAGGTTGAACGTACACTGTAAACCTCGAAAGTTTGTTTTCGATTATGATAAAACCGCGGGCATCCTGTCCGCGGTTTCAGTTTGGAAGAGTTATGGCACAAGAATTTAGTCGTACAGAGCGGGTACGCCATCAGCTACAACGAGAAATCGCGATGATTTTGCAGCGTGAGGTAAAAGATCCGCGCGTGAGTATGGTAACGGTCTCTGATGTTGAAGTTTCTCGAGATCTGGCATACGCCAAAGTGTTTGTCACGTTTTTGCACGATGACGATGACCAGGTTAAGGCGGGCCTTAAGGTACTCAATCAGGCATCGGGTTTTATTCGCTCGTTGCTCGGTAAACGTATCAAAGCGCGCGTAGTTCCAGAGCTTAAGTTTCAACACGATGGCTCGCTTAACGAAGGTATTCGTATGAGTCGGTTGGTAGACGAAGCGCGTAAGCGGGATAAGAACGAATCTGAGGGTGAATAAATGGGTCAGGCACGTCCGCGTAAGGGTCGGCCAATAAACGGCGTACTGTTACTCGATAAACCCAAGGAAATGACATCTAACCGTGCCATTCAAGTGATTAAACGGTTATATGAGGCGCAAAAGGTAGGGCATACGGGCGCCCTTGATCCGCTGGCTACCGGGCTATTGCCCGTGTGTCTAGGCGAAGCGACCAAGTTTTCCCAGTATTTGTTGGATGCGGATAAAGCCTATCGCGTGGAAGCACAATTGGGCGTGCGCACGACTACGAGTGATGCCGAAGGTGAGGTCGTTGAGCAAAATCCAGTGGATGTCTCGGATACGCAGCTGAACGACATCATTGCTCAGTTCACCGGTGAACAAGCGCAAACGCCTTCAATCTATTCGGCATTAAAGTACGAGGGCAAACCGCTTTATTATTATGCGCGTCGAGGCATTGATGTACCGCGCAAGACAAGGACTATCAGTGTTCGCGCGATTGAACTTCTTCACCGTGATGGTGATTTTGTCACCTTGCAAGTCGCATGTTCCAAGGGAACTTATATCCGGACTTTAGTAGATGATATGGGTCAAGCGCTCGGCTGTGGTGCCCATGTGCGCGAGTTACGCCGCACCCATGTTGCCAATTTAACGGATGCGCAGCAATGGTCTCTCGATGCGTTGAAACAGTGCGATGATGAACAGCGCTTAGCGTGCCTCGAACCTGTCGATACGTTATTGAATGAATTGCCAACGCAAACTATCAGCCAGGCGGAGGCGCGCGACGTCATGCACGGTCAGCCGGTCTTTAATCGTACCCTTGATACACAGGCGGTGGGGGACGAATGCCGATTATGTGCCAAGAGCACGTCAGGTCATAGTGTGTTTATTGGCGTTGTCGTTTTGCGTAAAGACGGTAAGTTGTGGCCAAAACGAGTACTTGCGTTGGATTATTGCGGTTTCAATTTATCGGATTTGAAATAGTCATTGAAATATTTACTGAGCGCCTTATAATACGCGCTCTTTCCGCTGCTGAATTAGTGATCGGAAGCGGGTCATTTAAAACTTAAGGAGTTATTATGTCACTAACTGTTGAGCAAAAAGCAGAAATCGTAAAAGAATTTGGTCAGGGCGAGAACGACACAGGTTCTCCTGAAGTGCAAATCGCTTTGTTGACTAAAAACTTGGCGGAATTGCAAGGTCACTTTAAAGCGCACAAGAAAGATCACCACTCACGTCGTGGTTTGTTGCGCATGGTAAGTCAGCGTCGTAAATTGCTAGATTACCTCAAAAAGAAAGACCAAAGCCGTTACGTAGCGGTTGTAGAAAAGCTTGGCATCCGTCGCTAAGTCAAAAATTTCGAAAAAAGGGTCCCTCGGGACCCTTTTTTTATGCTTATTTTTTGATAAGGGGTCTTAATTCTGTCATCTATGCCTTATACTATGTGACGATTGAAAATAGATAGAAAACGAACACCAATCCGGGTGTTCACATTCAGTTAGGTAAAGGAAAGCAAAACGTGAATCCAATAACTAAACAATTTCAGTATGGTCAACACACAGTTACATTGGAAACTGGCGTTGTAGCGCGTCAAGCAACTGCAGCTGTGATGGCCAGCATGGATGATACAACCGTACTCGTCAGCGTAGTTGCCAAGAAAGAAGCGCGGGAAGGACAAGACTTTTTTCCATTAACGGTCAACTATCAAGAAAAAACCTACGCAGCGGGTAAAATCCCAGGCGGTTTTTTCAAGCGTGAAGGTCGTCCTAGCGAAAACGAAACGTTGACATCACGTCTTATCGATCGCCCCATTCGTCCATTATTCCCTGAAGGGTTCATGAACGAAGTACAAGTGGTTGCGACTGTTGTTTCGGTCAACCCACAAGTAAGCCCAGATCTCGTTGCAATGATTGGTACCTCGGCGGCGCTGGCTATTTCTGGTGTGCCATTTAATGGTCCAATCGGTGCGGCTCGCGTGGGTGTTATCAACGATGAATACGTACTTAACCCAACGCAAGATGAACTTACCGAATCTAAGTTAGACTTAGTGGTTGCTGGTACTCAGCAAGCGGTCTTGATGGTCGAATCAGAAGCCAACCTTTTATCAGAAGACACCATGTTGGGTGCAGTGATGTTTGGTCATGAGTCGATGCAAGTCGTTATCGATGCGATCAATGAGTTTGCTCAAGAAGCAGGCAAAGAAAAATGGGATTGGCAGGCGCCACAAAAAGACGCCACTTTGGTTGAGAAAGTGAAGTCACTCGCCGAAGCCGGCATCGGCGAAGCCTATCGCATTACTGACAAAGCTGAGCGCTACGGCAAGATCGCTGAAGTTAAGCAAGCGATGATTGAGCAACTCGTTGCTGAAAATGAAGAAGCCGATACCGATGAAGCGGGCAAAATCTTCCACGACGTCGAAAAAGATATCGTGCGTAGCCGCATCTTAGCGGGCGAAAAGCGTATTGACGGTCGTGACCCAGACATGGTGCGTGCTATCAGTGTAGCAACGGGCGTGTTGCCACGTACCCACGGTTCAGCTTTGTTTACGCGTGGAGAAACTCAGGCGTTAGTTACAGCGACGTTGGGTACTGACCGCGATGCGCAGATGATTGACGAACTGACCGGTACTTCGACCAGCCGCTTCTTGTTGCACTATAACTTCCCTCCATACTGTGTGGGTGAAACCGGTATGGTCGGTGCACCTAAGCGCCGTGAGATTGGTCATGGTCGTCTTGCTAAGCGTGGTATCCAGGCGGTTATGCCGAGCCACGAAGAGTTCCCATATACCGTTCGTGTGGTGTCTGAAATCACAGAATCAAATGGTTCTAGTTCAATGGCATCAGTGTGTGGTTCTTCGTTAGCATTGATGGATGCAGGCGTTCCAATTAAGTCTTCAGTAGCGGGTATCGCTATGGGACTTGTTAAAGAGGGCGATAAGCACGTCGTCTTGTCTGACATTTTAGGTGATGAAGATCACTTAGGTGATATGGACTTTAAAGTAGCGGGTAACAACGAAGGTATCACTGCGCTGCAGATGGATATTAAGATCGATGGTATCACCCGTGACATCATGGAAAGTGCGCTAGGCCAAGCTAAAGCGGCCCGTTTGCACATCTTGTCTGTGATGGACAAAGCAATCGGCGAACACCGCGATGAGCTCTCTACGTATGCACCACGTTTCACGACCATCAAGATTGATCAAGATAAGATCAAAGACGTGATTGGTAAAGGTGGCGCTGTTATCCGTGAGTTGACTGAGTCAACGAATACCAATATTGAAATTGGCGATGACGGTACGATTAAGATTGCTGCCAGCGATCAAAATGATGCCGATGCAGCCATCAAGCGTATTAAAGAGCTAACTGCTGAAATTGAAGTAGGCAAAATTTATCAAGGTAAAGTAGCACGTATCGTTGACTTTGGTGCGTTCGTTACAGTATTACCGGGTAAAGACGGGCTGGTACACATTTCACAGATCGCTGAAGAGCGTGTGAACGATGTCAATGACTACCTCAAAGTAGGCGACACGGTACCTGTTAAAGTGCTTGAAATTGACCGTCAAGGTCGTGTTCGTTTAAGCATGAAAGAAGCGGCTGAAAAGCCAGCTGAAGCGAATAGCGAACAATCGACTGAGCAATCGGAAGACAAAAGCGAAGATTAATCGTTAATCTTTACCCAGTAAAAGCCCTGTTGAGCTAGCTCAATGGGGCTTTTTTTGCTCTAATGGAATAAATTTTCAAGGGTATATTCTATGCGATTACTTTCTTTGGCAGCGTTGCTTGCTGTGACCCTAACAGGATGTGCAACTCCGCCCGCGAATCAAGCCGATGCACTCGCAGCACCCACGCCTAATGTTGTGTTAGCAGAGCCCGAACAGGCTGAGTTTCGTTATGAAATAGAGATCGCGCGTATTAGTCAATTAGTGAGTGATGAATCGTTATCTGATGAAGAACTCGCATTTGCCTTTTATCGACGTGGTGCATTGTATGACGCGCTAGGCTTACGTACGTTGTCGCGCATGGACTTTATGCGGGCGATAGAAGTCAAACCACGGTTAGCAGATGCCTACAATTATTTAGGCATACAATACACTGAGTTGGGTGAGTTCGACTTTGCGTTTGAGGCACTTGATTCTGCACTTGAGCTTGACCCCGACCATCCGTATGCATTGCTTAACCGAGGCATCGCAGAGTATTACGATAATCGTGTTAAATTTGCGGTTAATGATTTCCAAGCACACCTTAAAAATGATCCCAGCGATCCTTATCGCGTGATTTGGTTGTTTCTGGCGCAGTATCGTGAATCACCCAATGAGGCGTTGAATGCGTTGGCACGCAACCAAAAGGGAATAGATGAAGAAGACTGGGCTAACCGAATTATTGAATTGTATTTAGGAGAACTGAGCGAAACTGAGTTTCTGCAACAACTCACGGTGCAGCTTCGGGGTGATGAAACCCTAGCAGAACGTCTGTGTGAGGCTTATTTCTATCTCGGTAAATACAGTCAACGGCAACAGCAGTGGACTAAAGCGGCCAATTATTTCAAGTTGGCATTAACGACTAACGTGCATGAATTTGTTGAACATCGTTATGCCGACATTGAGTTGGAGCAAACTCGCCGACAACTGCAATGAAAACCCTCTGTATTTTGCTAGGGGTCGCCCTAGGGGTGACCCTAATCTCCAAAGATTCTCAACCGACATCAACCCAACTGCGTTGGGCCGCAGCGCTTAACGGGGACGCCAATGCCCAGTTTGAGGTGGGCGAAGTATATCAGCAGCAACAACGTGTCAGTGCGGCACTGATATGGTGGCAACGAGCGGCTCAAAATGGCTCGAAAAAGGCGCTTGAACGCCTCCAGTCCAAATTTCCGCAACATTCTAAGCGTTGGCTCAATATTGCTGCGGAGCAGGGCGATGAGCACGCTACTGCGCAGTTAGCTGAGTTAGCATTAAATGATCCCACGATATCTTGGCCAGATTGGTATTCGCGCTTTGGTCAGTCTGAACTTTCTAGTGGAGCGAGCGCACTTATTGCCTCTAAAAATGCACCCTCGTGTACCAAGGTGGTGCCCGTAGTCGCGCGTTCTAACGCCAGTAAAGCGCGTTATGTTGCCTTGCTTGAAGCTATCAGTGGTATACAGAGTGAATCGAGTGCAGGTCAGGTATGTTTCGCCTGGCAACATAGACCTAAACAGCATTGCTCAGTGACTGATAGCCAACAAGCAGTATGTGATGAGATCGGTTTGACAGGAGACACCGGAAAAATACTATTGGCTCAGGCGGGTCGCTCCTACACTCGTCCTAATACAATGGTGCTTGGACAAAGTGCAACGCCTGAGGTTATTCGACATGAATGGGCGCACTGGCTAGGTTTTGCGGATGAATATGCGATGCGCATGCCTTATGCCCGTAATTTTTGTATGGGGCGTTATGCTCAGCAACCGGTCAATATCGTGGTCACTGAAAAGCCAATAATGAGCAGTTCTGAGCTACAAGCGTTATGGCGTCGCTTACCTTGGTCTTCGCACATAAGTGACTGGCGCAAATTAGCACGCCCGTTGGGGGAGGATCAGTGGCAGCTAGGTTCGAGCAGTGCAGATGCAGTTGGTCTATATGCTGCGCAAACCTGTGCGGCAGTTCCGGGACGCTATGCGTGGAAACCCTTAGCGCAGGAAACTTTGATGGAACGTCATCAGTCAGGGGTGTGGCCTGACTTATATAATCTTTTACAGCAGCCGGCGTTACTGCATGATGGCGAGTTGAGCCAACATCAAAATGGGGCACAAAAAGGCGAAAAACCAAACGAGTGAACGCAATTTGTCCCAATTGAGTAAGTAAAGAATATTGTAGGCGATACGAAGCACAATAAAGCTCACTGCCAGCCCCGTTGCGTGGGGACTGATTTGTTCACTGGCGAGATTAGCCAGTACAGCGGCTGCGTAAAGCGGAAACGCTTCGTAAGCATTATAGTGAGCGGCGACAGCTCGGGCGCCAATGCCGGTGAGTCGAGATTGCTGGGCGCGCGGATGATGGTTGTCATACCCGTTCGCCCGATTTTGGAAAAACACCACAGGTGCCTTAGCCAATACGGGTAAGACACCTGCGATTAACAAGCACCACAGCAGTGTGCTCATCGTACAGTTTCACCGGCTGCTTGTAGGTCAGCATGGTAGGATGAACGTACCAAAGGTCCACTGGCGATATGGCTAAAGCCCATTTCTACGCCCGCGACACGGAGTTCTTCAAACTCGTCAGGGTGTACGTAACGAGCGACCGGAATATGGTGACGGCTAGGTTGCAGATATTGACCAATTGTCAGCATATCGCAGTCATGAGCACGTAAGTCACGCATGACCTCTAAGATCTCTTCTTTGGTTTCACCCAAGCCAACCATGAGACCCGACTTAGTGCGCACATCTGGACGTGCTTCCTTGTACTTCTTCAGCAAGTCCAATGACCACTGATAGTTTGCGCCGGGGCGCGCCGCTTTGTACAAGCGCGGAACCGTCTCTAAGTTGTGGTTGAATACATCAGGCGCTTCGCCGGACAAGATGTCCAACGCAACTTTCATACGTCCACGGAAGTCAGGCACCAAGATCTCGACCTGAATTTCTGGGGTATACTTACGAATTTCACGGACACAGTCGGCAAAGTGTTGGGCACCACCATCACGCAGGTCGTCACGGTCAACTGACGTAATTACAACGTACTTTACGCCCATGTCATGGATAGTCTTACCGAGTTTTACCGCCTCTTCAGGATCGGGTGGTAATGGACGACCGTGCGCAACATCACAGAATGGACAGCGACGTGTACAGATATCACCTAGGATCATAAAGCTTGCTGTACCATGGTTAAAACACTCGGGTAGGTTAGGGCACGATGCCTCTTCACATACCGAATGTAAGCCGTGGCTACGCATGGCTTGTTTGATTTCATCAATACGTTGCGTGTTTGACGGCAACTTAACCTTCAGCCATGAAGGTTTGCGTAACATTTGGTCACGTTCAGTCGGAACGATCTGAACAGGAATAAGTGCCATTTTGTCGGCGTCGCGCATTTTAACGCCGGGTTCCACTCTAACTGGCTTTGACATAAGCTTCTGCAAGTCCTGTTTCCGATTGAGTATTTCGGTAGCCAACACGTTCGATAAAGCGTTGCGTTACCCTCTCTGCTGCTTCTTCGAAGCTCTGCGGACCGCCTAAGTCCGCCGTTTGAATCATTTTTATACCGGTCAACCCACACGGGTTGATGCGGCTAAAGGGTTCCATGTCCATATTGACGTTTAACGCCAAGCCATGAAAAGAACACCCTTTACGGATGCGTAAACCGAGTGAACAGACTTTATCTCCGTCCACATAAACACCCGGCGCGTCGCGGCGCGGTGCGGCTTCAATTCCGTAATCGTTTAATACGTCGACGATGGTATTCTCGATCTCGTTCACGAGTTGCCGAACACCGAGGCTGAGGCGTCGTATATTAAGCATAAAATAAACCACCAGTTGCCCCGGACCATGGTAGGTCACTTGGCCACCTCTATCGACCGGAACAACGGGAATATCACCCGGCGCGAGTAAGTGCTCTTCTTTACCTGCCTGTCCTTGGGTAAATACTGGCGAATGCTCAACTATCCATAGCTCATCGGGCGTTGAATCGTCACGCGTATCGGTGAATGATTGCATGGCCCGCCAAATCGGCTCATAAGCCTGACGACCCAAGTCACGAACAATAATTTTATCCATCATCGACCTATTATAACGAGATGCGCTTGTGGCGGCTAGCGTTGCTTTATTACGAGCAGTTATAGCACATAGCGGACATCTTCAATGTCAGCTAGAGAGCGGTAGAGAATTTCGATATGTTCCTGACTCTCGACACGAACCGAAACCGAAACGGAATGGTAGTTGCCTTTGCTACTCGGCTTGACCGAGGGACTGTAGTCCCCCGGTGCATGCTGCTGTAATACTTCAACGACTTGATCAGGAAGCGTGGCCGTAGCTACGCCCATCACCTTAAAGGTAAAGTGACATGGAAAGTCGACTAGCTGATCAAAACGAGTTTTTTGCATACGGATTGCTTATTCCTCAGAGAACTTACGTTTAATATAGTCCATTGCGCGCTTAAAGAAACCGCCTTCCTCGACACTTTGCAATGTAACGAGTGGGAAAGAGGCGACATCTTCACCTTCAAGTTGAAGGTAAACGGTGCCGACGTGTTCGCCTTTCTGCAATGGTGCTTCTAACTCTTGATTGAGTTCAAAGTTTGCTTTTAATTTGTCGCGTTGACCACGCGGCAGCGTGATAACAACATCTTCGCTAATACCTAACTCGACCTGGTCTTTGTCTCCACCCCAAATTCGTTGAGATACGAAACTCTCACCGGCTTCATACGCAGTAACCGTTTCATAATAACGGAAGCCGTAGTTAAGTAATTTTTTGCTTTCAATTTTACGTGCTTGTTCGCTACCGGTACCGATGACTACTGAAATCAGTCGAGTATCGCCGTCCACCGCAGACGTCACTAAACTATAGCCAGCTTCGCTGGTGTGACCTGTCTTAATGCCATCGACATTCATGCTTCGGTCCCACAACAACGCGTTTCGGTTGTATTGCTTTATGTTGTTATAAGTATACGATTTTTGAGAGTATATTTTATACTCTTCGGGCGTCTCATTGATAAGTGCACTCGCCAATTTACTCATATCGCGTGCCGAAACATACTGTTCCGGATCGGGTAAACCATGACTGTTAGCAAAATGACTGCTGGTCATACCGACTTCTTGCGCGTACGTATTCATTAAATCTGCAAAAGCACCTTCGCTACCGGCAATGTACTCTGCCATGGCGACACAGGCGTCGTTACCAGACGAAATGATAATACCGTGGTTAAGGTCCGATACACTGACCTCAGTACCTACTTCGATGAACATCTTCGATGATTCGGGGAAATTTTTTGCCCAAGCATTTTCGCTGATAGTGACCATATCCGAATTACTAATACGACCAGCTTGAATTTCTTTACCGATAATATAGCTTGTCATCATCTTGGTCAGACTCGCGGGCGGCAGGCTCTCATCTGCGTTACCTTCGGCGAGTACTTTACCTGTTTTGTGGTCAATCAGAATATACGCCTTAGCGTTGACCTGAGGAGGATTCGGGACAAGCGACTGAGCACTTGCAACACCAAAGGAAAACACAGCAACGAGTGTGACGAGTGGTTTTATCATCTTGTTAACTATCTTCATGGTTATCGCTTTAACATCTTTTATGTGTGTGGATTATATCAATTTTGATTGTTCGAGTCAGTTGCTTCCGCACTATTCGCGGTAATTTTAACTCTAAATGCGTTAGGAAAACCCTTCGCCCTAACTTGCTGTAACCATTTATTGGCTTCAACTTGTGGCAAAGGTCCTAAAAGTAGCTTATGTAGACTCTCGTTTGACTGAGTAGTTGCATGTGCTTGCCAATTTTTTGGTAACTGGTCGCGTAAGGTCGATATTTTTTGCGCATCTTCGCTGGCGAATAGTTGGACATAATAGCGATGTTCAACGGCGGGCGATAAAAACTCAATGGCTTCAACTTTAACCGGTGCTGTGCCGTGACCTACGATGTCCAGTTTATAGGCAGCCGCAAATGATAAATCGATGAGTCGATCGGAGTGAAATGGGCCACGATCGTTGACTCTTACGATCACCTGTCGTTGGTTATTCAAGTTTGTCACTCTTACGTAGGTTGGCAGTGGTAACCGGGTATGGGCGGCGGTCATACTGTACATATCATAGTATTCGCCATTAGATGTGAGGTGACCATGAAACTTATTGCCATACCACGAAGCGATACCTGTCTCTGAATAACCCTCAGCGCTTTCCATTACATCGTAAAACACGCCATTGACTTGATAATCTTGGTTACCTTGTCGACTTAAAGGCTCCTGTACCGGTGTCGCACTTTGCAACTCCGTAGCGGTAGGGATGCGTGTTGGTGCACTATCGTGCGCTTGTTGGTAACGACCTGAGGGCTGCGAGCTGCAGCCCTGCAATAGCACTACACAACTGACCAGCGAAGCGCCTAAACGCACCATTTTATGAGTCATTTTGATGTTCATAAGCAGAGGCAATTTGTTCGCTCAATTGATAAGCGACCATAGCGTATAGTGGGCTGTGGTTGTAGCGCGTAATGCTGTAAAAATTGTCAAAGCCTAACCAGTATTCATGACCTGTTTCGGTTTCAAAAGCCAGCACTTTAACGGCAAGGTCATCAGCGTATTGGCTGCCGATTTGATAGCCTTGACGGCGCAACTGACCAATCGTGGTATCAGGTTTCATACCTTTTGAGGCAACCGCTGCCCAATCTTGATTTTGCTCAGGTTGGTAGGCGACCGGTGCGCCGGCTTGCCAGCGGTGTTCCGCAAAATAGTTTGCCACGCTGCCAATCGCATCGGTGGTGTTGTTAATTAAATCGCGCTTACCGTCATTATCGAAGTCGACAGCATAGTGTCGGTAGCTGGATGAGATAAATTGACCATACCCCATGGCACCGGCATAAGATCCCACGGGCTCTGTAACATCCCAACCTTGCTCGGCGGCTAAACTAAAGTATTCGGCGAGTTCCGATGAAAAGAATGAACTCCGTGGCGGATAATAAAAGCCAAGGGTATATAAGGTATCTAAAACGGAATATTTGCCTAAGTACTCACCATAGAAGGTCTCGATACCGATAATGGCAACAATAATGCGCTCGGGTACACCAAACTTCTGTGCTGCACGCTCTAGCTCATCCTGATGAGCTTGCCAGAACCGGACACCCGCGGCACGGCGCTTATCGGTCAGGAAAATAGGGTAGTATTGATACCAAGGTTTAGCCTCCCACGGCTTTTGGATGGCAGCGAGCACATCCTCGTTACGTCGCGCCTTAGCTAACCACTGCTGTAGCTTTTCCGGTGCGATTCCTAATGCCTCACTTTGTTCGCTCACAAAGGCATCGATTCGTTGTTGTGCTTCAGTTTCGGTGCGTTGCGTTTGCGCGCTCGCGAATGGTCCGCTAAGCGCGGCCAACATGATGGAGGAGGTTATTATCGCTGATTTAATCATACTGCACCTACATAATCGTTACTATTGATAGCCATCGCGGATTACAAGCCTATGATGGGTTGCCGCTGACATAATAATCCCAAAACCAGCCATCAAGGTTACCATGGATGTGCCACCATAACTGATTAGCGGCAACGGTACCCCGACAACGGGAAGTAATCCAGAAACCATACCAATATTTACAAAAACATACACAAAAAATGTCAGAGTCAGCGATGCTGCGAGGAGTTTCGCGAACATATCTTGTGTTCTTAACGCGATGATTAATCCACGAATAATGACAAAGGTATAGAGTGCCAGCAATAAGGTGACGCCGATGAGCCCGAATTCCTCACTAATGACGGAAAAGATGAAATCGGTGTGACGCTCGGGTAAAAACTCAAGTTGAGATTGAGTGCCATGGAGCCAGCCTTTGCCATCAATGCCACCGGAGCCAATGGCTATTTTGGACTGGATAATATGATATCCGGAACCTAAGGGGTCGAGCTCTGGATTTAGAAAAGTGAGTACCCGCTGACGCTGATAGTCATGCATTAAGTAGATCCACAAAACGGGTAGGAAGGCTAGTATGAGCATGACGGCAAAGACAATTAAGCGCCAACTCAAACCGGCAAAGAAGATAACGAAAAGTCCGGCGCTTGCGACTAACAACGAGGTACCTAAATCAGGCTGCTTAGCAATCAGAAGGGTCGGTAACAACACCAATGCGAGCGCTGCGGCTATTCTTAACAAGCGCGGTGGCAGGGCGCGTTGATTGATGAACCACGCAATCATCAGCGGCATCGCTAACTTCATAATTTCTGAGGGTTGAATCGTCACAGGACCGAGATCGAGCCAACGTTGGGCGCCTTTGCCGACTTCGCCAACCAATAATACGGCGATGAGCAACAATACGCCTAATCCATAAATTAACGGTGAGATACGTTCGTAGAATCGTGGTGGCAGTTGCGCGACGACGAAAAGGGTGGCCAACGCAGCACCAATACGAATAGCCTGTCGTACGACCATATCCATGTTTTGCCCACTTGCCGAGTAGACGATAAACAGACTGGCGATGCAGAGGCTCAGTAAGCCGAGTAGCAAAGGGCCATCCAAGTGTAGCTTTTTGAGCAACGGGTGACGCTGACGTTCTTCAGTCGTTAGCACTTTCGACCTCCTCATATTGCTCAGGGTGATAGCGCTTATGCCATGTATCTAATAGTCGACGAGCGGCTGGAGCGGCAATGCTACCGCCACCCCCAACCACGTTTTCAATTGCAACAGCGATGACAACTTCAGGTGATTCAGCCGGTGCGTAGCCTACATACATTGCATTATCGCGATATTTTTCGGCGACCTCTTCTGCAACATATTCCTCGTCTTCACCCAAGTTAACAACTTGTGCCGTTCCGGTTTTACCTGCGGATGTGTACGGCGCATGACGAAACGCTGAATGAGCGGTTCCGTGAATGCTGGAAGTGACTTCGACCATGGCATCGTGCACCACTTGCCAGTAGCTTTGTTTATCGACTTGTACGGGCTGATTGTATTTCGGTTCTACCACCTGCATATCGTCTAACGTTCCATAACCTCGCAGCAACCTCGGAATAACGAACTCACCGTTATTTGCCATCACACCCGTTGCAGCTGCAAGTTGCATTGGTGTAGCGGTCCAATAACTTTGTCCAATACCCACCGATAGCGTTTCTCCTGCATACCATGGCTGACCGTAACGGGCGCGTTTCCAGCCGCTATTGGGCATAATCGCGGGAATTTCTTCAGCAATATCGATGCCGGTTTTTTCGCCAAAGCCAAACTGATGCATGAAGTCAGAAATTTGATCGACACCGAGTTTGAGAGCCAAATCATAATAAAATGTATCGCAGCTCTCTCGGATAGCTTTACTGACGTTGACCCAGCCATGACCCCAAGCAAGCCAGTCGCGGTAGCGCCGGTCGACCCCTTTAATTTCGAACCAACCGGGGTCCCAAATGCGAGTCGTCGGTGTAATCTCACCTGATTGTAAGCCTAGTAATCCGAGTTGAGGTTTAATAGTAGAGGCGGGCGGATAGCCGCCCTGGGTTGCACGATTCAGCAAAGGACTGTGTCGGGAATTCAGTAATGAACGATAGCGATCGACTGAGATGCCGCTAACAAACCAATTGGGATTGTAACTAGGGGTGCTCGCCATCGCGAGAATGCCCCCCGTTTGCGCGTCCATCAGAATGATCGAACCGCGATTTTCTCCCAGTATTTCAGTTGCTTTACGTTGTAGTTCGATATCCAGCTCGAGCACAATATCTGAGCCCGGTGTGGGCGGCTCAGTGTTCAGCGTACGCACTACACGTCCACGATTGTTCACTTCAACGCTACGATATCCCACCTCACCATGAAGTTGTTCTTCATAGTATTTTTCGATACCCAATTTACCGATGGTTCGACTCGCCGCATAGTTGGGTAGACGTTCCTCCTCATCTAAGCGCTGCACATCACGACGGTTAATTTTAGCGACATAACCTACGACGTGAGTCAACAGATCGTCGAATGGGTAGTGGCGTACTAATCGTGCTTCGATTGAAAAACCGGGAAACTTATGTTGTTTGGCAGCAAAGCGAGCAATTTGTTGCTCGTTCATATCATCGAGTACGGTGACATGATTGAAACGACGCTGAGTTTTCACATTCTGCTCAAAGTCTTCAATCGCTTCAGGTGGGATTTCCAGTAAGTTAGCAATACGCGCAACTTGTTGTTCGAGGTCGGTAACTTCCTCAGGAATGACTTCTAAGCTATAAACGGGTAAATTCTCAGCCAGTAATGTGCCATTACGGTCGTAAATCAAGCCTCGATTCGGCGCGATTGGAACGAGCTTGATACGATTATCATTTGAACGGGTTTGCAAGTCGTTATATTCATCGACTTGTAAGTGATAAAGGTTACCAAGAATAACCGCGAATAAGCCGATAATAACAACAATCGCAAAAATCACTCGTCCAGCAAACAGGCTGGATTCAGCATCATGATCTCTGATCGGCGTACGAGTGCGCATTTAGCTTCATTACCTTTATATCGTTATTCCCGATGGTACGGGTGATTATTATTAAGACTCCATGCACGGTACAAACTTTCAGCGACAATCACGCGTACAATAGGGTGAGGCAATGTGAGCGGTGACAGTGACCAGCGTTGTTCGGCGGCTGCTAAGCACGCATCTGACAATCCCTCAGGCCCACCAATCAGTAATGACACATTGCGACCATCCATTTGCCAGCCCGCCATTTGCTGAGCTAATTGTGGTGTGGTCCAAGGTCGGCCATGAACCTCAAGTGTCACGATACGATGACCTTTGGGTACCGCTGCTAGCAAGGCTTCACCTTCTTGGCTTTTGATTTTACCTAGCTCAGCCTTCTTTCCCCGCTTTTGAGGCGTGATCTCGACAAGATCCAAGCTCATGTCACGGGGAAATCGTTTTTGATATTCTTCAAAGCCGCTGCTAACCCAGGTTGGCATTTTATTACCAACAGCGAGCATCTGAATGTGCACTTATTGGCTCCAGAGCTTCTCAAGTTGGTAAAAGTCGCGTATAGACTCTTGCATCACGTGTAGCACCACGTCACCTAAGTCAACCAGTACCCACTCGCTTTGCTCACCACCTTCGATACCTAATGGAGGGATACCTGCGTGTTTAGCTTGGGTCGCAACATATTCAGCAATACTTTTAACATGTGTTTTAGAGTTGCCAGAACAAATAACCATGTAATCAGCAACGTCCGTTTTACCATGCACATCAAGGACCTGAATGTCACGTCCTTTTAAATCATCGACTTTATCAATGACAAATTCGCGCAGTTGTTCAACTTGCAAGTTTTATTACTCCCATCGACTTTGACAAAAGTTAGAGTGTATCAGATTATCGCGCTATAAACAGCATCACAATGGGCTTGAATACAATCCGTGATGACGAATGTATGTCATTACCTGAGATGGTATTTCTGCACTGTCGCCTGAGGCTAAAGCGTCCCTAACCGCAGTTGATGACACATCAGTCAGGGTGGTATTAGCAATATAAATACGACCACTTGAACCCTGATAGAGTTCATCGGGCGAAGATACTTGTCGGTCATGCAGTAATTGAGTCACCGTTGAGTTAGCCGTCCTGAGCTGATAACCGGGGCGAGGCAGGACAACCAGGTGAGCACAAGCGAGGATGGACTGCCACTCAAACCATTGGTCAAAAGTAAGTAACGAGTCCATACCCATAATAAAAGCCAGGGTATCATTAGGGTAGTGTTCACGCATTGCGGCGAGTGTTTTGGCAGTATACGACGGACCGTTTTGGTTTAGCTCGAAAGGTTCGGCACACATGTGTGCATGAGATCTGATAGCGCATTCGATCATGGCCAAACGGTGCGCGCCATTAGCACGCGGTTGGGGCCTGTGCGGTGGTACCGCGTTGGGCATCAAATGAATAGTAACGTAATTAAGCTCTTCGATTAGCGCCTTTGCAGCATTAAGATGGCCACAATGGATAGGATCAAAAGTACCGCCAAAAATCGCTCTCAACATGACTATACACACCTAATTGTTGGCTGATGGACGCAGGTAATTGGGGCGAGGACAATAACACAACGAGATGATAAAGCAGAACATCAAGTGGCTCGTCGCGGTCTCCTTTTATTGCACGCTCAATGCGCTCTGCCAATGCAATCATTTGCTTGATGGAATTATCACTGTGGGTGCTAGCACGTGCTGAGTAGGCAGACTGTTGCGAGCTCCATACTGCAAATTGTTTAAATACGGCTTGGTGATCCAATCCATGCTGCGCGTTGACATGTAATTGGCTGATAATCTGCACTTCGCGCTGTAGCATCCAATTAAGGATATTCAGTTCAATATCGTTATCAAGTAACCGCTCCAAACGATGAATTGCTTGACTCAGATCCTGTGCTGCAATGCTCTCTTGTAATCCGAATACATCAAATTGACTGCTATCTGCGACGCGCTCGTAGATTTGCTTCTCGTCTATTTGTGGTGGATTCGGTAGCAATGACCATTTGATAAACTCTTGTTCGAGTGCAAAGAGATTGCCTTCAAACCAGTTGCTTAAAACCTCAGCCGCTGTTTGTGATAACTGCAGTTGATGGCGCAGCGCGCGTTGCATTACAAAACGTGGTAACTGACTGCGTTTGGGGGTAAAAATTTTAACTTGCAGTGCCTGTGCTGCAAGCGCTTTGAACCAGCGACTATTGAGTTGTTCCTTTTTGAGCCGAGGGCCCTTTAAGATAAGCAACTGGTCAGGATTCGGTTGTTTAACGTAGTCGACTAACGCATCTGAACCCGGTTTACCGGGTTTAGCTTCGGGCAACTCAATATCGAGTACTGTGAAGCTACCAAATAGGCTCATTGATTGTTGCTGGAGGGAAAGTTGACCCCAATCAAATTCGGCATCGGCACGCCAACGCTGATACTCCGGCGTACTTGATAATTGTTGATTGAGGCTGTGGCGGATTATTTCGTCGCAATCTTGCTGCAACAGAAGCTCGTCCCCAAACAGCAAAATGACAGGCGGAATGCGTTGTTGCAAACTGCTCGCGAGCTGTTCAGGGAAAATGGCTTGCATGGTTAGTCCGAGAACTCTGAGATCAGTTGACGCACTAAACGGCGAGTCGCTTCATCTCGCATTTCTGATACCAAGAGTTCACGCTCTCGTGTTTTGGCGAGAGCAAAGTTCGGATCATCTTGGTAGTCGCGAGCAACTTCGACTTGGCCGTTATACTCGGTTTCGCCATCGCGGATGACCTGATAATTGATTTGGTATATCAGTTCATATTCCGCGACTTGTCCACTTTCAAATAACGAGAGTGTACGGCGTTCAAGCTGATCGGAAAGTATACGCACGATAGTGGTGGAGTTGCTTGTGCCCCCATCTACTACCTGAATACCTGCGGTAAGTAACCGTTGCGTCAAGCTCGCCTCGAGTTCTAATGAGTCAATACTATCGAGTCGAACGGCCTGAAGATTAGCAGGAAGCTGATAGCTATCTCTTAGTTGGAAGCTACAGCTATTAAGCCCGCCTAAAAAAAGCAGGCTTAATAACACAGCGGTTACTGGTCGTAGGTACGCCATATTAACTCACCACAATATTGAAGATTTTGCCTGGGACATAGATCTTCTTGCGAATGGTTTTACCGTCGGTGTATTTTTGTACAGATTCATCGGCTAATACGAGCGATTGTACTTCTTCTTCGCTCGCGTTAGCAGCGACGGTCAGCTTGGCACGTACTTTTCCATTGACCTGAACAACAATGAGCTTTTCTTCTTCGACCAACGCACTGTCATCGACACTCGGCCAGTCTGCAGCGATCAGGCTATCTTGATGACCGAGTTGCTCCCATAAATGCTCGCAAATATGCGGTGTAATCGGTGCCAACATACGAATCATGGCATCAATCGCTTCACCCATCACGACGCGGTCGGCTTCAGTCTCAACAGGCGCCTTTTGTAGGTGATTAAGTAGCTCCATGATTGCCGCAATTGCGGTGTTAAAGTGTTGGCGACGACCCATGTCATCACTCACTTTGGCTATGGTCTTGTGAAGCTCGCGGCGCAGTGCCTTCTGATCTTTGTTGAGCTCAACATCATTCTGATGATAGCCCCCCGCCTCGATGAAGTCATAGGTTAATTTCCATACACGACGCAAGAAACGTTGAGCACCTTCGACACCTGAATCCGACCACTCCAAGGTCATTTCAGGTGGCGCGGCAAACATCATAAATAAACGAACCGTATCGGCGCCGTAACGCTCGACCATAGTTTGTGGGTCGATACCGTTATTTTTCGACTTTGACATTTTGCTCATACCCGCGATTTCGACAGGTTGACCATCTGCTTTGTGGCGTGCTGAGACTACGGCACCTTTGTCGTCTTTATCGAGTTCGACGTCGAGCGGAGAAATCCACTGTTTGCCGCCTTTGTCATCCTCACGGTAGAAACTGTCAGCCAATACCATACCTTGGCATAGCAGGCGCTTAAACGGCTCATCGGATTCAACGAGACCTGTGTCACGTAGCAATTTGTGGAAGAAACGCGCATACAACAGGTGTAAAATAGCGTGTTCAATGCCGCCGATATACTGATCCACTGGGAGCCAATAGTTGGCTTTTTCTGGATCGAGCATGGCGTCATCCGTTTGTGCGCTGCAATAGCGCGCGTAGTACCATGACGACTCCATAAAGGTGTCGAAAGTGTCGGTTTCATGTTCTGCCGGTTGTCCTTGATACTCTGTTTTGCGCCACTCAGGATCAGCTTTAATGGGCGATGTAACACCGTCCATTGTGACATCTTCAGGCAAGCGGACCGGTAGTTGGTCTTCTGGCACGGGCACTGATTCGCCATCGGCAAGATTCAGCATTGGGATAGGTGTCCCCCAGTACCGTTGACGAGAAACACCCCAGTCGCGCAATCGGTAATTCACACTACGCTGACCCACGCCACGTTGCTCCAGCAAATCAGCAATCGCGTCGAAGGCTTGCTGTGACGACATGCCGTTGTAGTCACCTGAGTTAATCACTTTACCTTTTTCGGTAATCGCCGCGGCTTTAATATCACCTTCGCCACTAAACGGCTCGATAACAGGAACGATAGGCAGTTCATATTTGGTCGCGAACTCCCAATCACGCTGATCGTGACCTGGCACTGCCATAACGGCACCTGAACCGTAATCCATTAAAACAAAGTTAGCGACCCACACGGGAATCTCTTCGCCGGTCATTGGATGAACCGCGCGGATCCCCGTATCCATGCCGAGCTTTTCCATCGTGGCGATATCTGCTTCAGCCACTTTGCTATTTTTGCACTGCTCGATAAAGTCGGCGAGTTCAGGGTTACTTTTTGCAGCTTCACGCGCGAGCGGATGCTGTGCGGCTAGCCCCATGTAAGTAACACCATAAATCGTGTCAGGGCGGGTGGTGTAGACACTCAGCGACTGGTCGCTGTTGGCCACTTTGAATTCAATTTCTAAGCCTTCAGAACGACCAATCCAGTTACGCTGCATCGCCTTAACTTGTTCTGGCCAACCATCCAATTGGTCTAAATCGTCAAGCAACTCATCTGCATAATCGGTAATTTTGATAAACCACTGCGGAATTTCTTTTTGTTCAACTTTAGCACCGCTGCGCCAACCGCGACCATCGATTACTTGTTCGTTAGCAAGTACGGTTTGGTCAACAGGATCCCAGTTAACGGTGGCGTTCTTTTTATAAACCAAGCCCTTTTCATATAACTTTGTAAAGAACCATTGCTCCCAGCGGTAGTACTCGGGTGAGCAAGTGGCGACTTCGCGTTGCCAGTCATAGCCAAAACCTAAGCGCTTAAGTTGCTCGCGCATGTATTCGATGTTTTGGTATGTCCACTTGGCTGGCGCGGTTTTATTTTGAATGGCGGCATTTTCTGCCGGTAGACCAAATGCATCCCAACCCATCGGCTGAAGCACGTTCTTGCCTTGCATCCGTTGATAGCGAGAGACCACATCACCCAGCGTGTAGTTACGCACGTGACCCATGTGGAGCTTGCCGCTTGGGTACGGGAACATCGAGAGACAGTAGAATTTCTCTTTCTCTGGCTGTTCAGTGACTTCGAACACTTTATCTTCTTGCCAACGTTGCTGAATGGCTTGTTCTATCGCGGACGGGTTGTATTGTTCTTGCATAGGTCGTTTTATATCCGATATTGGTTACTGCATAGTCAGGCGGCAAAGCCGCCTTCGAATTAGCTAATGGCGTACCACATTACAAACATGATGACTAAGCCAGCCACACCAAAGAATGTAAATTCAAAACGTTGGCGTTGGCGAACTTCAGTGTCATCTGTTGGCGTTGCTAAAAAGAACATGGCTAAGCTGGTGAGGCCGAGTCCACCAGAGGCAACCAGAACTGCAAAGAGAATGGCATCGAGAATGTTTTCCATGACTACTTTTCCTATTTACCCAATTAACACGATTATTGTACTGATTTTTCCTGCGACTGACCACGGTCAGTGCGATTAAATAGCCTGATTAAAGGTAGTAATGACAATACAGCAAGCAGGTCAGCAGGCCAGTTTCCCCATTGCTGAAATAACGTTGTGCCGCGTACCACGGGAAGTTCTGCAGAAACCGTTGTCGCTTTAAATTGGGGCGCGATAGCGATGATGCGACCTTGTTCATCAGTCATCGCACTCACGCCGTTATTGGTCGAGCGGATTAACGGTCGACCGAGTTCCATTGCACGCATGCGTGCGATTTGCATATGTTGCCAAGGACCATGAGAGTCACCAAACCAAGTATCGTTGCTGACAGTAATTAGGTAGTCAGTATCGGCGCTTACGTTCGCACGTACCTGATCGGCAAAGACAATTTCATAGCAGATGGCAGCTGCCAAGCGGTGACCGTTGGCTAATAAGTTAGGTTGAATATATTCACCGCGTTGAAACGATGACATCGGCAAATTAAATAACGGAGCGATAGGGCGCAACAGATTCTCAAAAGGGACAAACTCGCCAATCGGTAATAGGTGGTGCTTTTGGTAACGGTTGCTGCTGCCATACTGATAAGGCGTATCAAATCCATCAATACCCGATTCATCGCCCAACACAATCATCGTGTTGTAGAACTGATCACGGGTACTTTGATAATCAATAATACCGGATATTAATGCAGCGCCGTTCATTGCCGCCGATTGATCAATGGTGCTCAGTACGTCATCTGCGTAGGGTTCAAGTGCTGTGATGGCGGACTCTGGCCATACGATAATATCGTGTTGGTAGTTCGGACGGGTAAGATCTAAATAACGCAATATATTAGGCCACTGCTGATCAGCCTGCCATTTAAGCGTTTGTGAAATATTGCCTTGTACCAATAACACAGATGTTTTGGTGTCAGTACGGTGCAACGGTTGCAATTTAGGCAGTATATAACTTGCGGTAAAAAATACCAGTAGCATCAGTGCTGCGTAAATTCGGCACCGTAACGACCCCACGACTGCCGCTGCGATAGACAATGCTATAAACCACAGTACGGCAGTAATGCCTCGCTGACCGATAGTCGATGCTAAACCGCCCAGCCAAGCGTCCGTTTGCGTATACCCGAGCTGTAACCACGGAAAGCCGGTAAATAACCAACCTCTTAGCCACTCGGATAAGAACCAAAACAACACCAAGCTAAAATACGCGTAAGGCACTTTGAGACTTAATTTACGCCAGCTGTAAAAAGCCAGCGCAGGGAAGAGCGCAAGATAAGCGATTAACAAACCGAGTACCGCGATATCTGCTATCAGCGGCATACCACCATAGGTATCAATGCTGACTAAAATCCAACTTAAGCCGGCGCCTAACCAACCAAGACCAAAGAAAAAGCCAGCTCTAAACGCCTGTTTAGGCTTGAGCGGTTTTATAAGAAGCACCACGCAGGGCAGTACTAACAGCGGCAAGTACGTAAGCGTGTAAGGTGAATAAGCAAACGTCAGTGATGTACCCAGTAAAACCAGTACGATGTGACGCAACCAACCCACCTGATTGAGTGCTTCAAGCCGCTTGTGGATCACCCCTGCGATTCCTCGGTATATGTATCCGATGTCGGTGGTGTCACCTGTAATTGTTGAATTCGACGCTTGTCCGCACTGGTGACCTTAAATGTGAACCCAGATAGCGTGATTTGCTCTCCGGGTTGTGGCAGGTGACCGAAGCCGTGCGCCACTAGACCACCCACTGTATCGATTTCATCGTCAGCGAATTGGCTGTTAAAATGGTCATTAAAGTCTTCAATGGTAGTGAGTGCTTTAACAGAGTATCGAGATGCACTTAAGCGTTTAATATCGGCTTTATCGTCATCATTGTGATCGGTTTCATCCTCGATCTCGCCCACGATCTCTTCTAAGATATCCTCGATGGTGACCAAGCCCGATACACCACCATACTCGTCGACGACGATCGCCATATGATAGCGGTTAGACCTAAACTCTTTAAGCAACACATCAACCCGTTTGCTCTCTGGCACAATGACTGCTGGTCGCATGACTTCGGATAACGAGAAGCTGTCTTCAGTGAAATTAAAGCCGTAACTGAGTAAATCCTTCGCTAGAAGAATCCCTTCGACATGATCTTTGTTGTCGGTGACGACGGGGTAGCGGCTGTGTTGTGATTCGATCACGATAGGCAGGAACTCCTCAACGCTTTGGTGAATATCAATGGTCACCATTTGCGAACGAGGAATCATAATGTCACGCACTTTAAGTTCAGCGACATCGAGTACACCTTCGATCATTTCCTTCGTATCGTTATCGATCAGGTCCCGCTCTTCAGCGTCCTGAATTAAATCGACAAGTTCTTCTCGGCTTTTCGGCTCTCCAGCGAATACCTGTAACAGTTTGGCTGCCCAAGATTTTTGCGAAGAGCCGCTGGCTGAGTGGGGATTGTCGTCGCTCATTCAGAGTGTTGCTCCGTGTTAATGATTAATTTGGTAAGGATCAGGAATATCGAGCCGTGCCAGTGCATCTTTCTCGATGCGTTCCATGTGCTCGGCTTCAGCATCTTCAATGTGATCGTACCCTAAAAGGTGCAGAGTACCGTGTATCACCATATGCGTCCAGTGATGCATGAGCGGTTTCTGCTGCTCATCCGCCTCACGCTCTACCACCTGTGCGCAGATTACCAAGTCACCGAGTAGGGGAATTGGCATTTCGATAGGCGCTTCAAACGGGAAAGACAAGACATTGGTCGCATAGTCCTTACTACGAAATTCATGATTCAGACTGCGTCCCTCAGCTGGATCAACGATACGAACCGTTAATTCGGCTTCAGTATTGTCATAGCCAGCGAGTGCTAACGCAGTCTCTACCCAAAGCTCAATATCCGCTTGTTGAGGGAGTTCACTCGCTGTCTCGCAGGCGACTTGATAATCAGCTTGAACCTTCACGGCGCTCCTGTCCTGTATCAAACTCTTCGTAAGCTTGCACAATGCGTTGCACCACCGGGTGACGCACAACATCGCCGGCTTGGAAGAAGGTAAAACTAATATCCGGTACTTTACTAAGGACTTCAATCGCGTGGCGCAAACCAGACCGTTGCCCTCGCGGTAAGTCGATTTGAGTAATGTCGCCAGTGATTACTGCCTTGGAATTAAAACCAATACGGGTGAGGAACATCTTCATCTGTTCCATCGTGGTGTTTTGGCTTTCATCTAAGATAATAAAGGCATCGTTGAGCGTGCGCCCGCGCATGTATGCTAACGGTGCGACCTCAATCACATTACGTTCAATCAGCTTTTCGACTTTCTCAAAGCCAAGCATTTCGAACAAAGCATCGTATAAGGGACGTAAATAAGGATCGACCTTTTGAGCTAAGTCTCCTGGTAAAAAGCCCAGTTTTTCGCCGGCTTCTACCGCTGGACGTGTCAGCA
Organism: Idiomarina sp. T82-3; assembly: GCF_001577655.1. Lineage (NCBI taxonomy): Bacteria > Pseudomonadati > Pseudomonadota > Gammaproteobacteria > Alteromonadales > Idiomarinaceae > Idiomarina > Idiomarina sp. T82-3. The sequence continues at coordinate 157,176 of NZ_LSBQ01000003.1, forward strand.
AAATACGACGGATCTCCTGGCGTTCGAGCGCGTCAACGGCACAGGCAACAGCCAGATAGGTTTTACCTGTACCTGCCGGTCCAATACCAAAATTGACGTCGTGCGCGAGAATCGAACGCACATAGCCCGCTTGGTTATGATTGCGTGGCTTGATAAGACCTCGTTTGGTCTTGATATGCGTCATTTTCTCCGCCGCCGGATCCGTGTCGTCTTGCTCAAGTACTTTGGCTTGCTGAATAGCCAAATGAACCTGCTGCGGTTCGACATGACCCTCTTGACCTTTGACGGTGGCAGTCTCGACATAGAGGTCGCGCAGAATATTCTGCACTGCAGCAACGGTGTGCGCGTGTCCAATTAAACGAAAATGATGACCGCGGTGGGTAATTTCCACACCCAAGCGGCGCTCGATGTGTTTGAGGTTCTCGTCAAATGGACCACAGAGATTAGAGAGCCGACGTAAATCCGTCGGCTCTAGTTCAAATTCAATAGTTTCGGTACGTTGATTCAATCGAATCCTCTTCTTTGCTAGTACTAAGGTACGACTCGAGCAACACCTAATGGATCGGGTTCTTCCGCCTTGTTGCGTTGCAGAATCGTTTCTGGCGCGGTGTCAATCCGAAGGCCCATATCGGCTTCTTCACGAATTAACTCACCTCGGAGTGAGTTAGGTAATACTTCGGTGATTTTGACATCGACAAACTTACCAATCATATGGGGTTGCCCAACGAAATTTACAACCCGGTTATTTTCGGTACGACCGGTTAACTCCATTGGATTCTTTTTCGATGGCCCAGTCACTAGAATACGTTGTTCAGTATCCAGCATCCGGCGTGCATGCGCCATTGATTGCTGGTTGAGTCGTTGTTGAAGCAACTGTAAACGTTGTTTCTTGGTCGCTTCAGTGACGTCGTCAGGTATATCGGCAGCAGGTGTACCAGGACGCGCACTGTAGATAAAACTGAAGCTCATATCAAAGTCGATGGCTTGAATAAGATCCATCGTCGCTTGGAAATCTGCATCGGTTTCACCGGGGAAACCGATAATAAAGTCCGATGACATCGCAATATCAGGACGCGCTTTCTTTAAGGCGCGAATTTTTGATTTGTACTCTAACGCGGTATGGCCGCGTTTCATCATCGTTAACACGCGATCCGAACCACTCTGTACCGGTAAGTGTAAATGACTGACCAGCTCAGGAATCGTTGTGTAAGCCTCGATAATATCGTCCGTAAATTCGACCGGATGCGAGGTCGTGTAACGAATACGATCAATACCATCAATGGCAGCAACAAGATGCAATAACTCGGCGAAGCGGCATACAGAACCATCAAAATGCTCGCCACGATACGCATTAACATTTTGACCGAGTAGGTTGACCTCACGCACGCCTTGCTCCGCCAGTTGTGCGATTTCATAGATCACGTCATCGACCGGGCGGCTGACTTCTTCACCACGCGTATAAGGCACGACGCAGAACGAGCAATATTTTGAGCAACCTTCCATGATAGAGACAAAGGCACTCGCGCCCTCGGCTTTTGGATCGGGTAGGCGGTCAAATTTCTCGATTTCTGGGAATGAGATGTCGATCATGGGTTGTTGGTCTGAACCGACCTGCTTCACCATTTCAGGTAAGCGGTGCAAGGTTTGTGGACCAAACACAATATCAACGAACGGTGCACGGGCGCGAATAGCGTCACCTTCTTGCGATGCGACACAACCGCCCACACCAATTAACAAGTCGGGGTTGGCTTGTTTTAAATGCTTCCAGCGTCCGAGCTGATGGAACACCTTCTCTTGAGCTTTTTCACGGATCGAGCACGTGTTTAGCAGGATAAGGTCAGCCTGTTCGGCTTCTTCGGTCAGTTCATAGCCGTGTGTCGAGTTGAGTAGATCGGCCATCTTGGTCGAATCGTACTCGTTCATCTGACAACCCCAGGTTTTTACGTATAACTTTTTGCTCATGGTGACTCAATCAATTGCTGGAATTTGGAAACTTCAAATCGGGCGCATATTTTACCTGTTATATTGGGTAAAAGCCAACCATACCGCGTTAACTTTTACGGCGGGTGCGTATTGCGAAGTAGCCCGCAATAATAATGATGATAGCGCCCCAAAACATATGCCAAGCGACCACCTCGTCGAAGAACAGATAGCCGAGCAAAGCGGCAAACATCACAGAAGTATACGTGAAGACACCCACTTTTGCAGGCGGAGCGATAGAAAACGCTTTGGTCATTGCGAGTTGCCCATAGACCGCAAGCGAGCCCATGGCAATAACGCCTAGCCAGTCTTCGTAAGGCATCGGCTGCCATAACCAAATTAAGGGGATAGCGCTGGCAATGGTGGCATAGGTAGAAAAATAAAAGACAATCTTACTGGTCGATTCTGTGACCGACATTTTTCTAATCACGGTTTTAGTGAATGCAGCAAACACCGCCGCGATAAATGCAACTCCGACGATGGGCGATATACTCGCTTGCCAGGGGCTCAAGAAAATGAACACACCGACAAAGCCTAATAAAATAGCTAACCAGGTTTGTCGTGCGACATATTCTTTTAACCAAACCCGACCAATAATTGGGATTAAAAAGGGTGACAACAACAATACCAGTGTTGCTTGAGCGAGTGGAATAGTCGCTATAGCGAAAAAGAACAGGTACATAGCGGCAACACCAGCGGTACCTCGCAACAGGTGCAACCCTAGTTTCTCAGTTCGTAACGCACTTGGACCTTTACGTAAAAGCCAGGGTAGCAACACAATAAAGGCCATGACGTTACGAAAAAACACCAGTTGCGCAAATGATTGATCGTCGCTTAAGTGCTTCACTAATGCACTCACACCAGCAAAACTCGCTTCTGCTGAGAGAATAAAGCAAGACGCGATGACGACATTTCGAGTTGATACGGCGTTTGAATGCATTGAGCTAGCGCAAGTTGATAATCCAATAATGCATATAGTAACGGAAAACAGCGCGCTTTTATGTTAAAAATAACGGCAATCGAAACAATCAATCGTGGGTACAGGAGTTACAGCGGTGACAATCTCCGTCGATTATCTAATTAATGGTGCTGGAATGGTGGGAGCGGCGGCAGGTTTAGCGTTGGCTCAACAGGGCTACCGCGTGTTACTTGTGGATAACGCTGAAGCGCCGAAAAAAGCGGAACGTTGGGATATACGCATTTCGTCAGTCAATGACCATCATTGGCATTGGCTTTCTCAGCTCGGTGTTGCGGATTGCATTGATAAAGATAGAGTACTGCCTTACACGACACTGTCGGTTGCGTCGATCAACGGCACTCGCGCCGACTTTGATGCAAAAGAGGTGAATCGCGACCAATTGGGCGTGATGGTTGAAAACAATGCACTGCAGCGCGCGTTGTGGCGCTGTTTAAAGCATTGTGAAACTGCGCAAATACGGGCTAACGATGCCATCACTGAAATAGACTTAGCTAACCACAAGGCGGTCCTTGCGGGTGGCGCGTCAGTCCAGTTTAATCGCTTACTTGGTTGTGATGGCGCTCATTCGCAAGTTGCGCAGGCCGCTGGTATTGGATCTCGCGGCTGGGACTACGGACAAACGTGTGAGTTGGTCAATGTGATAACCGATCAGCCTATACCCTCAGCAACCTGGGAAATATTCAAGCCAGGCGGTCCGTTTGCATTACTCCCACTGGGTTGTAATGAAGCCTGTCTAATCAATTACCGACCCAGCAATACGCACCACACTACCGATCTGAAGCAACTATTTGAGCCGTTCATTGGTGCCTTTGATACCTATGCATCGGGGCAATTTCCATTACAGCGAAAACATGCATTACGTTATTGCGTTGGACCTGTAGTACTCATGGGGGATGCAGCTCACAGTATTCACCCGTTGGCGGGGCAGGGAGTCAATTTGGGCTTTGCCGATATTCGCTGTTTTATTGAACAGCAGGGTGATGCTCAGCGTTATGAACGTCAGCGTCGCAAAGCTAATGCCAAAATGATGCGGGCAATGGATATGATTCATTGGCACTTTGAAGATGCCAATCCTTTGAAACAGCGCATAGTTGCAGCGAGTTTGAAGTTGGCGAAAAGGGGCGTTATCAAGCAGGCAATTATTAAACAAGCGATGGGGATGAGCTAGTACTACAGAACATATCAGGAGCCAGAAACAAAAAAGCCACCGTAAAGGTGGTTTTTTAATGCCGAGTGTCCTAACAACTTGGTGCGGAGGGAGGGACTTGAACCCTCACGTCCTTGCGGACACTAGCACCTGAAGCTAGCGCGTCTACCAATTCCGCCACCACCGCAAGTGGTCATGTTGGCTGGGGCACCAGGGATCGAACCTGGGAATCGCGGGATCAAAACCCGCTGCCTTACCGCTTGGCTATGCCCCAACAACATATGGACGAACTCAAGCAACGCGTTGGCTGGGGCACCAGGGATCGAACCTGGGAATCGCGGGATCAAAACCCGCTGCCTTACCGCTTGGCTATGCCCCAACATAGTGTTGGTTCAGAGAGTTGGTGCGGACGGAGAGACTTGAACTCTCACGCCGTGAGGCACTGGAACCTAAATCCAGCGTGTCTACCAATTCCACCACGTCCGCACATTTTTAAGATTGGTGGCTACGGCGGGATTCGAACCTGCGACCCCAGCATTATGAGTGCTGTGCTCTAACCAGCTGAGCTACGTAGCCTAATCTTTGTGTTGCGCCTCTCTGTGAGTGCGGCGCGTATTATGCAAATCGCTTGGCTTACCGTCAACCTCTTTTTAAGAAAAAATCACTTAATTGAGTTCGATTGGTTAAAAAAACACTGATTCGAGTGAAAACTAGACGAAAAAGCCACAAAAACATCTCTTTACCAGGGTAGTTCATCCCCATTACTGTGAAAGAACCGGCCTGAGGTTTCTATCGTAAGCTCATCAATACGTTGCATGAGTCGTTCAGCCGCTGTTGCTGGAGAAATATCACCGCGCCCACCGACCATATCCGTTTGCACGTAACCGGGGTGCAGTAAGACGACCGCTATTTCTTTATCCTTTAAATCCAATGCCAGAGATTTACCGGCGGCATTGAGTGCGGCTTTTGACATCCGATAACCATAGCGGCTACCTGAACCATTGTCGGCTATGGAACCCATTCGACTGGTAATTAAAGCGACCTTGCTTTCGCTTTCGAGGTTATCCAATAGGGTTTCCGTAACCCGTAGCGGTGCTATCGCATTTACTTCATATTGAGCACGTAACATACGTGCGTCTAAGTCACCGAGCTCATCATGGTTAAGTAAACCCGCGTTATTGATAAGTATATCGATACGAGTGTTGCCTAAGCCTTCTTTCATACGTAAAAGGTCAGCGGTTTTCGTAACATCAATACCTTCTATGATATCTACATCAAGCTCGGTGAGTTGTTTTGAGTTGTTACGGCACACGGCAGTGACTGAATAGCCCGCCTCTGAGTACCGTTTGGCTAACTCAAAACCGATGCCACGGTTGGCACCGGTAATGACGACATTCGACATATTAACGTCCTTTAATCAGATTGTGTGAGATCTTTGGGGTCGAGCAGGCGCTCGAGTTGATTACGGTCCATATCGGTCATCTCTTCAGCGACATCGATAATAGGACGCTTCTCTTTGTAAGCGCGCTTAGCGATATCAGCGGCTTTGCTATATCCAATAACTGGATTCAATGCAGTTACTAAAATAGGGTTTTTAGCTAAGGCCTTCTCTAAATTATCGTGATTCACCTCAAAATCCATAATGGCTTTATCCGCTAAGACTTGGCAGCTTTGCGTGAGCAACTCAAGTGACTGCATCAAATTATAGCCGATCACAGGTAGCATGACGTTAAGCTGAAAGTTACCTTGTTGGGCGGCCGTTGTGATGGTGGTATGGTTTCCATTAACCTGTGCTGCAACCATCGCAACCGCTTCGGGGATCACCGGATTCACTTTCCCGGGCATAATGCTACTACCCGGTTGCAATGGGGTCAGTTGTATTTCACCTAAGCCGGCGAGTGGGCCGCTGTTCATCCAACGTAAGTCATTGCTTATTTTTAATAGCGTGGTTGCAAGCGTATTTAATTGCCCATGCAATTGCACATTGAGCTCTTGTCCTGCTATGCCAGTAAACGGGTTACGTGATGCTTTAAAAGCAATGCCCGTTTGCTTGCTGAGCGATTGCGCAAACAAGTCGGCGAACTGTTCGGGCGCGTTAATACCGGTACCAATCGCTGTTCCGCCTTGCGGCAGTACTTGCGAGTGCTCACACAGTTGCGGTAACTGCTGAGCCGTCAACTCGAGCTGTCCGGCCCATGCGTTCAATTCCTGAGCCATAGTTAATGGCATCGCATCCATTAAGTGGGTACGACCGGTCTTTACCACATCACGTAATTCAACTGCTTTTTTTCTGATGGTGTCAATCAGGTGCTTGAGTGCTGGCTGTAATCGCTGTTCGACGGCCACGACACTAGCGATTTGAATCGCCGTTGGAATCGTATCATTACTTGATTGGCTGCGATTGACATCATCATTTGGATGAACATCAATCCCTTGCTGCTGGGCAATATGGGCAATGACTTCATTGACGTTCATATTCGAACTCGTTCCTGAACCTGTTTGAAAAACATCAATCGGGAACTGGTCGACGTGCTGGCCATCAATAATTTGTTGAGCGGCTGCTTGAATGGCGACTACTTTGTCTTTATCGAGGTCTGCACATTGTTGATTCGCAGCCGCGGCTGACCATTTTATGCGCGCGATGGCTTTGATGAGTTCGGATGGCAGTGTAAGTCCACTGATGGGAAAGTTATTAATAGCGCGTTGTGTCTGGGCGCCATAAAGTGCACTCTTCAAGACTTCAACTTGCCCCATACTATCTGATTCAGTCCTTGTCTCGCGGCTCATAACCTGTTCCTCCTAAGCCAAAGAATTGGGTTAATTTGAAATACGGTCTTATACTCCTAAAGATCAGTTCTAAACGAGCGTCGCTTGTATTAAGCTAGCAACATGAGCGCTTGCGCTTCATTATCTCTAACAGCTATATGATAAGGCGAACCATGATTAAACAGCTAGCTTTGAGCCTGATCATGATTGTGTTCTCTGCGACCTCATGGGCGGATACGCAAACTATTCGGGTTCTCGATAAAAACGGTAATCCCGTTAATAACGCAGTTATTCTGATTAATAAGTCGGTGCTAGCAAGCCCCCACGGCGCGCAAGACAACGTTATTATTGACCAAGTTGATAAGCAGTTTGTACCCAAAGTCTCTTCGATTCAGGAGGGCAGTACGGTGGTCTTTCCAAATAGTGATAATATACGTCATCATGTGTACTCTTTCTCAAAAGCGAAGCCTTTTGAGTTAAAACTTTATTCAGACCAAGAGCGTCCCAAGGTGACTTTTGACAAGCCGGGGGTGGTGACGCTCGGCTGTAACATTCATGACGATATGATCGGCTACGTTGTGATTAACAACGCGTTGCAGGGATTCGTGTCCGATGCGGCGGGAAAGGTCAGTATTGAGTTCAATGACGCGGTCAGTAAACAATCGCAAGCGATAACACTCCGCGTTTGGCATCCATGGATGGGGGATGACCTCAATGCGGGCGAACTCATCGAACTAAAAATGCCAATCAAGAATAGCGATATAAAGCTGGATGTGGCACCTCCAGCGCCAAAGAAAGAAGAAAAGTCGCGATTAGAAAAACGCTTTAATCGCTTAGGAGCTTGATGTTTAAACAGTTTAAAGTCCGACTCGCGGTCATTTTTGGTATCCTCATTGCTATTGCATTGAGTGGTGCGGTATTGGCCGTACTGCTCACAACTTCTAATCAAGTTGAACGTACCTTGCAGCGTGAATTAACCGTCAGTGAACGATTATTCCGCGAGTTGATGGATAGTCGAGCTGAGCAACTGCGGCGCGCCGCTGAAGTCCTTACCGACGACTTTGGCTTCAAACGTGCGGTTGCGACTGAAGACCGCGATACCATTGTTTCCGCGCTCGTTAATCATGGTGACCGTATTGGCACCGATCTCATCGCGTTGCAGAATCCAGATGGCCAAGAGATTGCTTCGACCCATAATTTAGATTTAAAGCAGTTGATTAGTGGTGAGCAGGGTGGCAAGGCGTTACTTGTATCTGAAGGGCAGCTTTATCAGGTGGTCACTGTGCCCGTTACAGCCCCCAACTTAATTGCTTGGGCGACGCTGGGTTTCGAGGTCAACAACACGTTAACCGAGCAACTGAAAGAGTTAGCCAACGCAGATATCACATTATGGCTTGAACAACCCAGCCTGTTACTGGCCTCGAGTTTACCCGCTTCATTGCGCGAGGGGTTTGCACAGGCATTATCCTCTGAGCAACAGGGTTACGATGGTTGGCTTCAACAAAGTGGGCTGGCGCTGCAAGAGACCACATTAACGACGGTCGGAGGCGATGTGGTGCATGTTTCTCTGACAACGTCACGCGCTGAAGCCATGCGGCAGTTTGATGAGTTGCTCGTTCAGATTTTACTGATTGGAGCCATAGCGCTTGTTATCACCTTAATTGTCGCGCTCTTCGTTGCAAAAACCATTTCTACGCCGGTTGCGCTATTATCTCAGGCTGCAAGTAAACTAAAGTCAGGTGATTATTCACCCACTAACTTGCAATCACGTAAAGATGAGTTCGGTCAATTGGCCGATACCTTTGAGTCGATGCGTTCTGCTATCGCATTACGTGAGCGTAAAGTGAGGTTCCAAGCCACTCATGATCAGTTAACAGAACTTCCTAATCGACGGGAGTTGCAACGACTATTGAATGAAAAGCTCGGTGACTCAGCCTCGTCGGGGTGGTTGCTGCTTATCAACATACGCAATTTTCGTCGTTTAAACGATAGCGTGGGTCAGCGAATGGGTGATGACGTCTTGAAACAATTAGCAGGGCGCTTGCTTTCTGGATGTCAATCGAATGATATCTTGGCTCGCTTCGGCGGTGATGAATTTGCGCTGGTCACGGAGGCCGAGACTGAATCAAGAATAGCTCGTCGGTTAGAAGATTTGAGCGTTCGTCTTAACGTACCCTTTGTGGTTGGGGGGAGTCAGTTTGAACTTAAATTTAATTGTGGTGCTGTGCAGTTTCCGCAGCAAGCGAGTGAGTTAGATAGTCTTATCCGCCGTGCTCAGGTTTCGGTAAAGCATGCTAAAGAGCACAATCAGTTTAATGCATTTTATCAAGAAGGATTTGATGAGGCGCATTTACGTCGACTCGCGATTGTTGAGCAACTCCCAAAAGCGATTGCGCGAGGTGGCTTCACGCTTGTTGCGCAACCGAAAGTCCGAGCTACGGATGGCCGTACAGTGGCCGCAGAAATGCTGATCCGCTGGCATGATGAGCAACTGGGTTGGGTTGGGCCTGATGAATTTATTCCACTGGCTGAGCAGTCGGGCATGATCACCGAAATAACCCACTGGGTCGTGGAGCAGGCCGAACAATGGGTGAATCAATTACGAACGTTCAAGGATGATATTAAGTTAAGTATTAATATCTCAGCGGTTGATTTGATCAACGATAAGCTCGCCAATGATTTAGTGGCGCTCAGTCAACGCAATATGCAACGCTATTTGATATTGGAAGTCACGGAAAGTGCGTTGATGAATGAGCCTGAAAAGTCGATTGCTTGCTTAAAAATGCTAAGTGAGCTCGGCTACGAGATTTCTATCGATGACTATGGTACGGGGTATTCGTCGCTATCGCAGATACGTCGCTTACCGATCAATGAGTTAAAAATTGACAGAGCCTTTATTCAGTATTTAATGACCCAACCCGACGATCAGTCCATTGTGCGTTCGACCATTCAACTTGCGCATGAGTTGAACTTACGTGTTGTCGCCGAAGGGGTTGAGGACGAAGCCAGCTGGCATTGGCTGTTAGCGAATCATTGTGATGTGCTGCAGGGCTATTATTTTAGTAAGCCGATTTCATTTGAAGAATTACATTTACGACTATTGAAGGAAAAAGAGCATGCCTAAACGCATTTTTTATGGCTTATCCGTACTCTTGCTGAGTGCTGTTCAGCCTGCGCTGGCGCAACAATTTGAAGCACCGGGATCGCGTCTATTGGCGACCGGCGGCGCAAGCACTATCGAGGGGAGTGGCGGCGGTGGAATCGTGCCATGGGCAACCCTCAGCAGTTACGCCGATGAAGGTGAGTGGGGCGCGACTGTACAGATGACGGAAGTACAAGTTGATGATTTTAGTTTAAGTGTGCAAGGCGCTAGCTTTAACTGGAATAACCGAGTTGAAGTTTCCTATGCACGCCAGCAGTTCGACTTAGAAACCATCGGTGGCGAACTCGAACAATCTATTTGGGGGGTTAAAGCGCGACTCAGCGGTGATTTGGTCTATGGGGTGATGCCGCAGGTCAGTGCCGGCATCCAACACAAAAGCAATCAGACCTTCGCCTTACCTCAGGCGGTGGGTGCAACTGACGACTCTTCAATGGATTACTATGTGAGTGCCGCCAAAGCTTGGCTTGCGGGACCGTTTTCGCGTACGTGGGTGGCTAATGTTACGTTACGTAATACAGAAGCGAATCAACTCGGGTTACTTGGCTTTGGTGGTGATAAGGAGGATAGTCGCGAGTGGGTGGGAGAAGCTTCTGTTGCCGTTTTTCTCGATCGCTACTGGGCGGTAGGTGTTGAGTACCGTCAAAAACCGGATTTACTGAGCTTTGCCAAAGAGGACGATTGGAAAGATATTTTCGTTGCTTATTTTCCCTCGAAGCATGTGTCCGTGGTTGGTGCATACGCAGATTTGGGGTCTATCGCTGGATTAGAGTCACAAACCGGTTGGTACCTTTCGGTTCAGGCAAGCTTTTAAGGAGTTCACATGAAAATTTGGGTGAGTGCAGCACTAGTGTTGCTAGGTAGTATGATGTCTGGGGCGGTACAGGCACAATCGTCAGAGCTATATCAACAGTTAGGCGAACGAAGCGGCATCGAAACGATCGTCGAAGAAATGCTACTTGGAGTAGCTGATGATGAGCGTATTGCGCATTATTTTGCTGACGTTGATATTCTACGTCTGCATAAGCTGATCAGCGAACAAGTGTGTAATGTCAGCGGCGGTCCGTGCGAATATACGGGCGACAGTATGGCCGTTTCACATAACAACTTAGGGATTAATAACGCTGATTTTAATGCGCTAGTGGAGCATTTAATTGCCGCAATGGAACAGGAGAATGTCCCCGTTGCTGCGCAAAATGAGTTGCTCGCATTACTGGCACCGATGCACCAAGATATTGTGGAATAGTTAGACATCAAGTTAAGCATAAAAAAACCGGCAATGATTGCCGGTTTTTTTGTCGTAGAAAGGTTTATACGTTGAAGCGGAAGTGAATGACATCACCATCTTTAACGATATATTCTTTACCTTCAAGACGCCATTTACCGGCATCTTTTGCACCTTGCTCACCGTTATACTCAACGTAATCATCGTAGCCGACTACTTCGGCGCGGATAAAGCCCTTTTCAAAGTCAGTATGAATGCGTCCTGCAGCTTGCGGCGCACTGGCACCAATTTTTACCGTCCACGCGCGGACTTCTTTAACGCCCGCTGTGAAATAGGTTTGCAAATTAAGCAACTGGTAACCACCGCGGATCACACGATTGAGTCCGGGTTCTGCTTGGCCAAGCTCTTCTAAGAAGGCCGCTTTATCGTCGTCGTCAAGTTCAGCAATTTCTGATTCGATAGCCGCACATACTGGCACAACGACAGCGTTTTCTTTTGCTGCGATTTGACGCACAGTTTCTAGGTGAGGGTTATTCTCGAAGCCATCCTCGTTAACGTTAGCGATGTACATCGTTGGCTTAAGCGTTAATAAGTTATATGAACGAATAACCGCTTTTTCGTCGTCTGTTAAGTTAACAGAACGCGCCATTTCGCCTTCATCTAACGCCGGCTTGAGCTTCTCTAATACAGCAATTTCTGCTTTCGCTTGCGCATCGCCGCCTTTTGCTTTTTTGCCCAAGCGGTGAAGCGACTTATCGACTGAATCCAAATCTGCTAGTGCTAATTCAGTATTGATGGTATCGATATCATCCGCAGGGTTAATACCACCGCTGACGTGTACAATGTTATCGTCTTCAAAGCAACGAACCACATGACCAATCGCATCGGTTTCGCGGATGTTGGCCAAGAATTGGTTGCCAAGACCTTCGCCTTTTGATGCCCCCTTAACTAAGCCCGCGATATCCACAAATTCCATCGTAGTGGGAATCACTTTTTGTGGGTTCACAATACTTTCGAGCACATCGAGGCGTGGGTCGGGAACCGCAACAACACCGGTATTAGGTTCGATGGTACAGAAAGGAAAGTTAGCCGCTTCGATACCGGCTTTGGTCAAAGCATTAAATAACGTGGATTTTCCGACGTTTGGTAAACCAACAATACCACAGCGAAATCCCATGAGATAAACCTCTATTTACTGGCACGAAAGCTGTGCAACTGCTGTAACGCAGGGCCCCAACCTTCATCGATTAAAATATCAATAGCACGACTGGCTTCATCGATACACTCGTCGAGGAGCGCGCGTTCGGGCGCGGATGGCTTACCCAATACGAACCCGGTCACTTGTGAACGGTGTCCGGGGTGACCAATACCGACTCTCAAACGCATAAAGTCCTGAGTGCCCAACTGGGCGATAGTATCTTTAATACCGTTATGACCGCCTGCGCCACCCCCTCGTTTGAATTTTGCTACACCGGGATCAAGATCAAGTTCATCGTAAGCGACGAGGATCTGTTCGGGAGCAATTTTATAAAAGCGCGCCATCGCTGCAATTGAATAGCCGCTTTTATTCATAAAGGTCTGTGGTAATACAATGCGGAGATCACGAGTGGCGGTTTGATGTCGACCAATCAATGCTTTCGTTTTTGTATCGGCAGTGAGGGTTACGCCGTGACGACGGCAATAGGCCTCAACTAACCAAAAACCCGCATTATGGCGGGTTTTTTCGTATTCGGGGCCTGGATTTCCCAGGCCCACAAGCAATTTAACGTCTGTTCCCATTAGGGTTACCTAACGCTATTACTCGTCAGCGTCTTTTTCGTTCGCTGCAGGGACTTCGTCAGCTGCTGGTGCTTCGTCTTCAGACTCTTCTTTCTCTACGCGAGGCGCAGTGATTGAAACAACAGCTTGGTCGTGATCTTCACCTTTGGTTAACTCAACCAACTCAACGCCTTCTGGTAAGTTAAGGTCCGTTAGGTGAATAGTGTCGCCTACTGACAAGTTAGCGATGTCAACTTCCAAGTACTCTGGTAAGTCTTTTGGTAAGACCATGATTTCTACGTCGTTCACGTGGTGAACAACAACACCGCCCTCATCTTTAACGCCTTTAGCTGTTTCTTCGTTTAAGAAGTGCAGTGGCACGTGAGTGTGCAACTTGTGACCTTTTTCAACACGTTGGAAGTCTAAGTGAGTTAACTTAGGCTTGTACGGGTGACGTTGCATGTCTTTCAAGATTGCTTGGTGTTTTTTACCATCAATCTCAAGCGTCAAGATGTGCGAATAAAAGGCTTCGTAGTCAGCCATGTTATTCACTTTGTTGTGGTCTAATTCAAGTGCGATTGGCTCATCTTTACCACCGTAAAGAATAGCAGGTACTTTGTCCGCATGACGCAGGCGGCGGCTCGCACCTTTCCCTTTGTCCGTACGAACGGTAGCTTTGATATTAAAATCTAATTTAGCCATGTGATTGGGCTCTCATCTGTTTATAAGTAAAAAATGTCAAAACTCGCGACCAAGTCTTGACCCAAAACTTGGAAACCGACTCAAAAGCCGGTTTCCAAGGGCGCGGAATAGTACCACTGTTACCAAGTTAAAACAAGCGTTATAGCCAAGCCAACCTAGTAATCAAACATGGCTGAAATCGACTCTTCATTGCTAACGCGTCGCAATGCTTCTGAGAGCATGCCAGATAACGTGAGTTGATGTACTTTGCCGGTTGCTTTCATTTCTTCGCTCAGTGGGATACTGTCAGTGACTACGAGCTCATCAATGGCTGACTCTTTGATATTGCTGACAGCATTACCAGAGAATACAGGGTGAGTAGCATACGCAAACACACGTTTCGCACCGTGTTGTTTAAGCGCCTCAGCAGCCTTACATAAGGTGCCACCGGTATCGATCATATCGTCGACGATGATGCAGTCACGATCTTTAATGTCACCAATAATATGCATGACCTGCGAAACGTTCGCTGATGGGCGGCGTTTGTCGATAATCGCAAGATCGGTATCGTCCATTAATTTGGCGAATGCACGGGCACGCACAACGCCACCAATGTCGGGTGATACGACGACCGGGTTATCGAACTTCTGGTTACGCATATGTTCGAGCAGTACGGGCGTGCCAAACACATTATCGACAGGTACGTCGAAAAAGCCTTGGATTTGCTCAGCGTGCAAATCAACCGTTAGCACGCGATCAACACCGACGCTCGATAAGAAGTCGGCGACAACTTTTGCCGTGATCGGTACTCGCGCTGAGCGCACTCGGCGATCTTGGCGCGCATAGCCGAAATAGGGCATAACAGCAGTAATACGACCGGCAGAAGCGCGACGCAGCGCATCAACCATGACGATAAGCTCCATCAGGTTGTCATTGGTGGGCGCACAAGTTGACTGCAATAAAAAAACGTCCGCACCGCGGACGTTTTCATTGATGGCGACACTGATCTCACCGTCACTAAAACGACCTACAGAGGCGTCTCCGAGTTTAATATATAGGCGGTCAGCGATTTTCTGCGCGAGTTCTGGCGTGGCGTTACCAGCGAAGAGTTTCATGTCAGGCACAACAAACCTCGACTAAATTTGGGTTAATGTCCGGATAAGCGATGAACGGTTCTGGCCCCGCACAACATAACTTTCGGGTAGTGAAAGTTGCGCTTGTGCAGCAATAGCTTGTTGCTGATTCGCAAAGCGAGTAAATAAGCAAGCACCTGTGCCAGTAAGCCGAGTCGGTCCATAGTTTAGCAACTGCGCGTGTAGCTTGGCAACTGCGGGATACTGCTTAAGCACCACGGATTCAAATACATTGTTGGTGTTTTGCCAGTCCCATTGCGAGGGAGATAAAGGCTTGCAGTCGCGTTTTAAGCCCGCATCAGCGAACAACGCTGCGGTTGAAATATTGACTTGAGGTTTGACCACTAAATAATAGCTTTGGTCGGGTTCAACGTCGGTGAATTGATCACCAATACCTGTGGCGAAAGCGCTGTGCCCATGAATGAAAATTGGCACGTCAGCGCCAAGTTCGGCACCGATGGTAAGCAATTGCTGTTTAGTAAAAGGTTGACCCCAGAGATAATTTAAGCCGACCAGCGTTGTGGCGGCATCGGATGAACCGCCGCCTAATCCTGCCCCTTGGGGAAGTCGTTTTTCAAGCGTGATGCGTACGCCGAAGTACGACACCTGGTGCTGCTGACACTGATTAATGAGTCGCTGCGCCGCACGAAATACCAGGTTATCTTGGACGTTAATGGCGCTCTGTGTATCGATCAACTCAACTTCGTGTCCTGCCACCGATTCAAAAGAAAGTGTATCTTCGATATCAATAAACTGAAATAGCGTTTCTAGGTTGTGGTATCCATCATTACGTTTGCCAGTGATATGTAAAAATAAGTTTAGCTTTGCGGGCGCAGGTAGGACCAGTGAAGTCTGTGAATAGTTCATGAAACGACTCTACAATACCAAAGTGTTTAAAGAAGGTTGAGTTTGCCAGCTTTGCGCCTGAATTTTGAGTTTCAATTGGTCGGTTTCGGCATGTATTTGCTCAGGTAAAAGCTGCTGAGGTTGGTAAAACCATGTGAGTTGCCAATGATCACCTGCACTTGTTTTGTAATGTGCATTAATGAGCCGACCTTGTTTATCAAAGTGAAATTGCGTAAACCTCGGGTCGAGACGACCCAACAGCCAATGGGGCAACTCATCTACCGGCAGCCGCATCCCAGTGTATTGATAAAGCAGGTCTCGCGCTGAGCGGCTTTGTACCTGTTCGCCATCGACTTTTATCGTTGCAACCTGAGCGCTTATATTCAAATGGGCTAGTTCCCCACGTAAGGGATGTGTAATCACAATATCTTGCTGTTGAGGCGACGAACGCCAACTGAGATAAGCACTGTCTTTACTGTTTGATTTGATTTCTGTCAAGGCAAAGCGACCCGATAGCTGCCATCTATTTATTCGTTGCAAGCGTGTTTGGTGCGCTTGAACTTGCTGATTGGTAATATTAGTACCAACACTTTGTTGCGGTGGTTCGGGTATGCTGCAGGCTGTTAAAACGAGGCTGCATAATAGCGTCAGCAATGTCCAACGAGAGATTTTTAACACCACAGGGGAATTCGCCTTTATCAATTAAAGAGGATAGAACATATCGTTTTGCGTAGTTGACCAGAATTGTCTGTGACTTTCAATAATCCCTCCGATCACGTACAATCCGCTCAGCGTTTTCAACCCTCTGTTAGAGTAAACCGCGACTCCCGATGACCATTTCAATTTTAGGCATAAACCATAGAACAGCACCTGTCGAGTTACGAGAGCGCGTAGCTTTTGGTCCGGTGCAATTAGAACAGGCGTTGACTGAGCTTAAGCAGTTACCTGGAATTGAAGAAGCCATCATTGTATCGACCTGCAATCGTACTGAACTTTATTGTCATGGTCATGCCGAACATCAGCCGATGCTGCATTGGTTGTCACAATTTCATGGCATCACGCCGAGTGAACTTGAGCAACATCACTATTATCATATTCAAGAAGATGCGGTTGCACATTTGATGAGTGTCGCTAGCGGTTTAGATTCATTGGTGCTTGGAGAGCCGCAGATACTAGGACAAGTGAAACAAGCATACCAGCAGGCGAAGCATTTTAATGTGGTGGGTGGTATTCTCGAGCGACTTTTTCAAAATACGTTCCGTGTTGCTAAAGCGGTTAGAAATGAAACCGAAGTTGGTCAAAATGCGGTGTCTGTCGCCTTTGCTGCTGTTAGTTTAGCTAAGCATATTTTCGGTGATTTAAAACATTCGAATGTACTTCTGGTGGGCGCTGGTGATACGTCTGAACTGGTTGCTCAACATCTTGTGCAGCAAGGTGTTAGCTCTTTAAACGTTGCCAACCGCACTTTGCAGCGTGCCACCGAACTGGCTCAACGTGTAGGCGCCGAGGCACACAGTCTGAGTCAGTTAGGTGAGTTATTACCGAATGCAGATATCGTAGTTAGCTCGACCGCCAGTACTTTACCGATTATTGGTAAAGGGCGTGTTGAAAAAGCATTAAAGCAGCGTCGCCATAAACCCATTTTACTCATCGACTTGGCGGTACCTCGCGATATTGAGGAGCAAGTGAATGAATTGGATGACGCGTACCTCTATACGGTTGATGATTTACAAAATATAATCAGCGAAAATATTAAGAACCGCGAGCAAGCCGCGCAGCAAGCTCGCAAAATTATTGCTCGGGAAGCCAACCAATTTTTAGATTGGTTACGCTCCCTAGATAGCGTTACGTTAATTAGGGACTATCGGCAACACACACAGAAAGTTGCGCAGCTCCAGCTAGAAAAGGCGTTGGCGATGTTGCAACAAGGCAAGCCAGCCGAGCAAGTCATGCAAGTTCTCAGTCACAAACTAACGCAACAACTCGCGCACCGACCCACGCAGCTGTTAAAACAAGCGGGCGAGCAGGGTGACCAAACGACTTTGTCAGTGCTTCAGCGATTGTGGCTTGAGGATGATAATCAGAATAAGGAAACCAATTAAGCATGAATCCATCGATAGAGCGCAAGCTTGAGGGATTAATTGAGCGTTATGAGGAAGTGCAAGCACTACTGGGCGAACCTGATATTATTTCAGAACAGGATAAGTTTCGTTCATTATCAAAGGAATACGCTCAGTTAGAAGAAGTAGTCAGTGCGTTTAATTCTTATCGACAGGCGCAATCTGATCTAACCGCTGCACACGAAATGGCTGATGACGATGATCCCGAAATGCGTGAAATGGCAAATGAAGAGATTGCCGATGCTAAACAGCGGGTGGAAAGCCTAGAAAACTCATTGCAAGTACTACTGCTGCCTAAAGATCCAAACGATGATCGCGCATGTTACCTAGAAATCCGTGCGGGCGCAGGGGGTGATGAAGCGGCGATTTTTGCCGGCGATTTGTTCCGCATGTACAGCCGTTATGCTGAACAACACGGATGGCGCGTAAGTACTGTCAGTGCTAACGAAGGCGAACATGGCGGTTATAAGGAAGTGATTGCGCAGTTAAGTGGCGATGGTGTCTATGGTCGTATGAAATTTGAATCCGGTGGGCATCGTGTTCAACGCGTACCTGAAACGGAATCTCAAGGGCGGATTCATACGTCGGCATGTACGGTGGCGGTGTTGCCCGAAATTCCAGAGGCAGAAGCCATTGAAATAAATCCAGCTGACTTGCGCGTTGACACCTTTCGAGCGTCGGGCGCAGGTGGACAACACGTTAACCGAACGGACTCTGCGATTCGTATTACTCACTTGCCGTCGGGGGTGGTCGTTGAGTGTCAGGAAGAGCGCTCACAGCACAAAAACCGTGCCAAGGCGATGTCGGTACTGCAATCACGATTACAGCGCATGGAAGATGAGAAGCGCGCGCAAGAAGAAGCCAGTACCCGACGCAGCTTGGTGGGAAGCGGTGATCGTTCAGAACGTATCCGTACCTACAATTACCCACAAAGCCGCGTCACAGATCATCGTATAAACCTCACTCTATATCGCTTAGATGAGGTACTTGAGGGCGGGCTTGACCTATTGTTGGACCCGATTATCACTGAACATCAAGCTGACCAGCTCGCTGCATTGTCGCAAGATAATTAATGAACTTAAGTATCGAAGACGCGCTCAAGTGGGCGCGTCAACAGCTTGCAACGGATTCAGACTCAGCCGATGCTCAGGTTGACAGCCGCGTATTGTTATCTTACCTCCTCGATAAGCCATTGAGCTATTTCATGACGTGGCCGGAACGTCGTTTAACGGATGCACAATTTCAACAATTGCAAAACTGGGTTGCGCGACGTTGCCGAGGTGAACCCGTTGCTTATATTGTTGGTGAGCGAGAATTTTGGTCACTCTCTCTTGCGGTAGACAAAAGCACACTGATCCCCCGACCGGATACCGAATGCCTTGTAGAAACAGCACTGTCACTATCCTTACCGGCAGATGCACGGGTTTTAGATTTAGGTACTGGAACGGGCGCGATCGCACTGGCGCTGAAAAGCGAGCGTCCAGATTGGCAGGTGACCGCAGTCGATTGGTCAGCATCGGCAGTGTCGCTTGCTCAACGTAATGCGCGACGTCTTGGGCTTGCTGTTGAAGTTTTGCACAGTCATTGGTTCGACAGTTTGGCAGATCGAAGCGTTTACGATCTAATCGTTAGTAATCCTCCCTACATTGCTGAGGATGATGCGCACTTAGCTCAAGGTGATGTGCGTTTTGAGCCCCGTTCGGCACTTGTCGCGGAACGCGCTGGGATCGCTGATCTTCATCACATCGCAGAACAAGGTCACGCGTACCTGAAACCGAACGGTTGGTTGCTAATGGAACATGGTTGGCAGCAAGCGCAAGCGGTTATAACTTTATTACGTGAATTCGGTTATAAAAACGTTAACATATGGCGAGATTATGGTAATGTCGAACGAATCACTGGCGGACAGAAAGTGAAATAAGAGAGAGACCATTATGAGCAATCAGTTCATGTTTGCTGATGAGCCGCAACACTCGCAACCTGCACTCCTAAAAGACAAATGGAAGGTGCTTATTGTTGATGATGAACCCGAGGTTCATGCGGTGACAAAATTGGCATTAAGCGATTTTGAGTTCCTCGGTCGAGGTCTTGATTTTTTCAGTGCTTTTTCGGGTGAAGAAGCGCGTCAATTGGTGGATCAACATCCTGATGCTGCCATTCTATTACTCGACGTGGTGATGGAATCTGACGATGCGGGCTTGAAAGTCGCTCGTTATATTCGTGAAGAAGCGGATAACCACTACACTCGGATTATTCTTCGCACAGGTCAGCCAGGGCAAGCGCCCGAGCGTACAGTGATTGTCAATTATGATATCAACGACTACAAATCTAAAACTGAGCTTACTGCGCAGAAACTGTTTACTGCGGTGATGTCGTCGTTACGTTCGTACCGCGATATCATGTCGGTCGATCAAAGCCGTCAGGGCCTCGAGAAAATCATTGAAGCATCGGCCAACTTATATACATTGCAACCTATGCAACAGTTTGTTGACGGTATTGTCCAGCAGCTCAGTTGGGTGATCGGCGGAGCCAGGCAAACGTTGTATGCAACGGCGACCGACGATGGCCGTGCTTACCGTGTTGTTGCCGCCAATGGCGAGGATAGCGACGTTGCGATGGGGCAAACTTTGCGTGCTGTATTACCGGGCAAGGCGCTCTCCGAGCTCGATAACGTCATCCGTGATAATAGCCATTATTATGGAGATGATTTTGTACTGATGTATTGTCGGAGCCATTGTCGTCCTCAAGGCTCTGTGTTGTTTATCGGTGGTATGTCGCGTGCGCTCACCGATGATGATCATCATGTCTTAAAGCTATTTGCTGAAAACGTGCAGAAAGCGCAAGACAATGTAGTGTGTATCGAAGATACAGACGTTCTTATGGCGGGCATTGCTGACCAACTAGTGCGCCTGCAAGCAGTGCACTTTGATAGTAGCACCGTTGGCGGGTCTGAGGCTATTGCTTATCGCATCGGCACTACGTTATTCGATGAGACCACTGCCATCAATATAAGTTGTGCGTTGACGCTATATACACGCGCTAAACCTTTGTTGTCGTGTATTGAGCCTAACGCAGCCGCTCACGAAACCAGTTGCCAACAACGAATTGCGACGTCACTGCGAGGACTGAAAAATGGTCAAGAACAAGCAACACAATTTGCTTTTACGGCGTTAATGGATCGATTGGAGCGTTGGGATGGATTAGGTTTACCGGATGGCAAAAAGGGAAACTCGATTGCTCAACCGACTCAAGTCATCTTGGTATCGGAACAAATCGCCGATTGGCGCGCGCAGGGATTGGCAGAAAGTGATATGATTACGCGTTTGCAAGACGAACGCGGGCGTTATTACTCTCCCGACTTTTTAGATAACGTCATTAAACACCTAAGCGGTGTCCTGGCGTAGTCATGATTAGCGCGTCTACTATGCATTTTTTTGACGGCAAGGAGAATTAATTTTGTATATCGCATTTAAACATTTGCACGTGCTATTTGTCGTGATTTCCGTGGCTTTATTTATGCTGCGTTTTTTCTGGGTGTTGAAGTCCCCTCAACAGTTACAGAAGAAGTGGGTGAAAATTGTGCCGCATGTGAACGATACTTTTCTTCTGTTAAGTGCCATCGCGATGATTATTATCGTTGGTGGGGCGCCTATTGGCGCAGCATGGCTGTCTAATAAAATTATTGGCCTTGTCGGCTACATTATTTTTGGTCTAATTGCTTTTAAGGCGTCGAGTGCTGCTTGGCGTTGGGTTGGATTTTTAGGTGCTGTGGCTTGGTTATTGTTTCTTTTCCATGTCGCTTATTCAAAAATGCCCGTACTGTTTGCGTAAAATACGCAAAACGCATTCATACACTCAATTTTACTTAGGTGACCATGTCGTATTCTTTTCTTGAGTCCAGTGAACAAGAATGGCTACCAACAATTGATATTATTTGGGAAATCAGTCGTCAACTTGGCTATCGAAAGGTAGCCGATATTGATGAATTTTGGCAACAAGTGGACAACTTTGGAGGTTTCGAGGAAGACGCCTCCGCGGCAGATAAAATGGCTCAGTTGGGACGTCATTTTTATCGCCAATTGGGTTACAGCGATGCGCCTGAATCATGGGTTAAATCCCATCGAATTTTAATCCATGATGTGTGTATGCAACGCACGGGTGTGCCCTTGGTGTTAGCAATGTTATTACACGCAGCGGCGCACCGTCATGGCTTGCATGTTCAACTGATTGACTTTCCCGGTTATCCGCTACTTAAATATGAAGCGCACAACCAAGCGTACTTTTTTGATCCTCATACGGGCGAGTCAGTGCGCTACGAAGATATTGTTCATCGGTTCGATCACCTGATGGACGGAGATGCAGAATTCTGTTGGGAGTGGGCAGAAGCAACACCGCAGTCAGCGCTTATCGAAGCGTATCTGACTGAATTAAAACAATGCTTCATGGCTGAGGCTCGCTTCGAGAAAGCGTTGCGTTGTATTGAGATGTTGCTCGTTTTACGGCCCAACGATCCCTATGAGATTCGAGATCGTGGTTATTTGTACGAAGAATTAGGTTGTCAGCATATTGCAGCAGACGACTATCAATTTTTCGTTGAACAATGTCCTGATGACCCCAGCGCTCAGTTGTTAAAGTTACAATTGGAAAATTATGCTGGACCGTCGCATATTGTTCATTGATAAAAAAAGTTTAATAAGAATGATTAAAATTAAGGAGTATCCAGATGCTGGCAGCTGCACCTAAGGTTGCAGAGACGACCGCTTTGATCACCAATGATGGTGTGATTATTGGCTTGCTATTAGCCATTTTAGGGTTGGTTTTTTATACCCACTCGAGCAAACATCCTGCGTTTGAAAAGTTTTATAAATACGTTCCAGCATTGTTGCTGTGTTATTTCATTCCATCACTGCTGAACACATTTAATATTGTCGATGGCAATGCCAATGCTGTGACAGATATCACCATGGATTATCTCTTACCTGCGTGTATGGTGCTATTGACTCTGAGCTTAGATCTGAAAGCGGTTGTAGGTTTGGGATCAAAAGCGCTTATTCTATTCTTAACAGGTACGTTGGGTATTGTTATAGGGGGGCCTATAGCGTTGCTGTTGGTCTCCTTAGTCTTCCCAGAACTACTGGGTGGTGCAGGACCGGATGCGGTTTGGCGCGGTATGACTACGATTGCAGGTAGTTGGATAGGTGGTGGTGCAAACCAAGCGGCGATGAAAGAAGTTTACGAAGTCGGCGGCGACATCTTCTCTGCAATGGTTACAGTCGATATCATTGTTGCCAACCTTTGGATGGCTGTACTGCTTTATATGGCGGCAAACGCTAAGAAAATTGATGCGCGCACCGGCGCGGATACCTCGGCGATTGACGCAATTCGCGCGAAAGTTGAAAAATACGAAGCTGAACACGTGCGTAATCCCAGTTTACGCGACTTGATGTTGATTTTAGCTGTTGGTTTTGGGGTAGCGGGCTTGGCTCATTTACTGGCCGATTGGATAGCACCCGCCATCGGAGAGCATGCGCCGTACTTAAGTCGTTTTAGCTTAGATAGTTTGTTTTTCTGGGTCATCGTATTAGCAACAGCAGGCGGGATCGCATTATCGTTCACGCGTGCCCGGTCTCTTGAAGCGGCTGGCGCCTCTAAAATTGGTTCAGTTTTCGTTTATATTCTAGTCGCCAGTATTGGTTTACATATGGACGTCACCGCAATCGTTGATGCCCCTAAATATTTCTTGATAGGTGCTATTTGGATGATGATTCATGCAGGCTTGATGCTACTTGTTGCTAAGCTCATAAAAGCCCCTGTCTTTTACATGGCTGTGGGAAGTCAAGCCAATGTTGGCGGTGCTGCGTCCGCGCCTGTGGTTGCATCCGCTTTTCATCCTTCGCTAGCTCCGGTTGGTGTATTATTGGCCGTGATGGGTTATGCATTGGGTACCTATATGGCTTATTTAGCCGGTCAAATCCTGCGTGTTGTCGGTAGTTAAGGAGCGTTAGTATGCAATCCGTTGATATGGGTAATATTACGTTTGATAACCAGCGTCCGTTTGTTTTATTTGGCGGTCTCAATGTACTCGAATCTCGAGATCTCGCGCTCCGGACCGCTGAGCACTTTATGAAGGTGACCGAGGCATTAGGTATCCCTTATGTCTTTAAAGCATCTTTTGATAAAGCAAATCGCTCATCGATTCATTCGTTTCGAGGGCCCGGATTAGAGGAAGGCTTAAAAATATTTGAAGCTGTAAAACAGGCTTTTAATGTACCCATTATCACGGATGTACACGAACCTTATCAGGCCTCGCCAGTAGCTGAAGTCGCTGACATTATTCAGCTACCCGCCTTTTTGGCACGTCAAACCGACTTAGTTATGGCTATGGCAAAAACGGGCGCGGTGGTTAATGTTAAAAAACCGCAGTTTTTAGCGCCGCATGAGATGAAACATATCATCAAGAAGTTCAATGAAGCAGGCAACGAACGTATTTTGTTATGCGAGCGGGGGAGTTGCTTTGGCTATAATAATTTAATTGTTGATATGCTGGGCATGGATGACATGAAGTCAATGGCACCGGTCGTGTTTGATGCGACGCATGCTTTACAGCGGCCTGGAGGTCGGCTCGATTCGGCGGACGGTCGTCGGGCGCAAGCTGCCGAGTTAGCGCGTTCGGGAATGGCGCTGGGATTAGCCGGTCTATTTATTGAGGCACACCCAAACCCAGATGAAGCAAAGTGTGACGGTCCTTGTGCGCTACCATTGGCAAAACTCGAACCCTATTTGCAGCAAATGAAAGCAGTTGACGACTTGGTCAAATCATTTGCCCCCCTCGATACTACGAACTAAACCGTTGCCATGTTAAAGCCGTCACATATGCAGGCGCCAACTAAACTTACTGGCGTTGATGCGGCAAAAATTTTGTCGCGAGCAGTCGGCGGCTTGTTAGCATTGTTATCCATCGCAATGCTATTACCGTTTGCGGTAGCCGTCGCAAACAGCGAAAAAGAACAATGGACCTACCTCACGTTAGCTGTTATCGGTGTGGTAGTCGGTACCGCGTTGTTTCTACAAAAATCGGGTGATGCCAAATTACGAGCTAGACAAGTGTTTTTGCTGACATCACTCTGTTGGTTATCTGCAAGCCTATTCTCGGCACTGCCATTTATTTTCGCGCAACCCTACTTGAGCTTCGCAGATGCTTGGTTCGAATCAATGTCCGCCATCACCACGACAGGGGCTACGGTGATTGTTGGGCTTGATAACCTCCCTCGCGCGGTGCTGCTTTGGCGTGGCATGCTGCAATGGTTAGGCGGCATCGGTATCATTGTTATGGCGATGGCGATATTACCGTTTTTGCAAGTCGGTGGTATGCGACTTTTCCAAGCTGAATCCTCAGATATCTCCGGTAAATTTATGCCTCGTTCGAGCAATATGGTATTTGCGATTGGGCGAGTCTATATTCTTTTAACGCTTCTGGTGATGTTGCTGTATTGGTTTGGCGGGATGCACACCTTTGACGCGATTGTGCACGGCATGACTACAATTGCGACGGCTGGCTTCTCCAATTATGATGCCTCGTTCGGACATTTTGCCGATAGCCCGTTTTTGATGATAACGGGAACACTCTTTATGGTCGCCGGTGCTTTGCCCTTTGTTTTATATATTCGTGCGCTGAAGGGGGATGTTGGTCCGCTGTATCAAGACTCCCAAGTACGTGCTTTTCTGATTTTTCTTGCCATCGCAATTACCTTTATCACACTGGTGCACGGTACGCGTGGTCGAGATGTCTTTGATGCATTAATTCATACAGCCTTTAACGTGGTATCGGTCGTAACGACGACCGGCTACGCAAGCGAAGATTACGGACAGTGGGGAAACTGGGCATTAATGGTGTTTTTCTACTTGATGTTTGTCGGTGGTTGCACGGGCTCTACCGCTGGCGGTATGAAGATCTTTCGTTTTCAGCTCTCACAACTGCTACTCAAAAAGCAGTTTAGTCAGCTAATACACCCGAACTTAGTTAGGGTTCAAAGTTACCAAGATCGCCGTGTCAATGATGCCTTACTGGGTTCTATGGTCGCCTTTTGTTTTATGTATTTTCTCCTCGTTGCATTCATCGCGCTAGGACTATCTTTGTTTGATCTTGATTTCCTAACGGCGATCTCGGGTGCCGCTTCTGCCGTAAGTAACGTAGGTCCCGGTTTGGGTGAAGTAATCGGTCCCTCGGGTAGCTTCGCGAGTTTAGAGAGTGGTGCTAAATTATTACTGGTGTTTGCCATGTTAGCCGGGCGTCTAGAAATAATGACCGTGCTGATATTGTTTCATCGCCACTACTGGCGACACTGATACCTTTTTATCAAAACGTAGGACTAACTTATGGATCCTTGGTTGCTTGCCTTTTTTGTAAGCGGTGCTAGTGGCTTGATGACAGCACTAGGTTCCAGTGTTGTTCTTATTGGCTGGCAACCGAGTCAGCGTCATACCAATATTCTGCTTGGCTTTGCTGCTGGCGTGATGTTGGCTGCAGCTTTTTTCTCTTTGATTGTGCCGGCGCTAGAGATTGCCAGTAATCTCTATGGCGATGGGATCATTCCTCCGTTAATGGCGGTTACGGGTATCCTCGCTGGCGCTTTACTCATTGCGCTTATTGATAAGACCGTACCCCATGAGCATTTTATCAAAGGCACTGAAGGCCCCGTCAATTCACGTCTAAGTCGCTTGTGGCTATTCATTATCGCGATCACGATTCACAACATCCCAGAAGGCTTAGCGGTCGGTATAACGGCTGCTGGCGAGGACTGGGACGCAACTATAGCGATTGCCTCCGGTATTGGTTTACAAAATGTGCCAGAAGGGTTGGCCGTTTCTTTGGCCTTGTTAGCCCTTAACTATTCGCGCTTTAAGGCTTTCTTAATTGGTGCTTTGACAGGGTTAGTTGAGCCAATAGGTGGTTTGTTAGGTGGGATTTTTGTTGGCTTAACGGAGTGGCTGTTGCCTTGGGGGTTATTGCTTTCAGCCGGAGCGATGATTTACGTCATTAGCCATGAAATTATTCCTGAAACTCACCGCGAGGGTGAGCATTCTAAAGCCAGTGGCGGGTTGATGGTTGGATTGGTCATAATGCTGTTTCTAGACGTATGGTTAGGTTGAGTTCATTCTATAGAGGATAAAAAACCATGTTTAAACGTTCAGTTTTAACCTTAACGTTGGCTAGCACTTTGAGTGTCAGTGCGATTGCAAGCGCTCCTCAGCAAAAGACTTCGGCGCCGGGCTATTACCGTATGATGTTAGGTGATGTCGAGGTAACGGCTATATCTGATGGTACGACAGAGTTACCGGTGCATCAGCTGTTACAAATGGATGCGGACAAGGTGCGTGAAAAACTCGCCGAATTTTATCGTCAGTCACCGTTGGAAACCTCGGTCAATGCTTACCTTATTAATGACGGTGAGTCTCTCATTTTGATAGATACCGGTGCGGGCTCAATGTTCGGCGCATCTTTAGGTAATCTCGTCCGTAACATCGAGGCAGCAGGCTACAGTACCGATCAAATCGATGAGGTGTATATTACTCACATGCACTCAGACCATATCGGCGGGCTGATCGATGATGGAGAACGCGTGTTTAAAAATGCGACCGTTCGCGCGGATAAACATGACGCGGACTACTGGCTATCAAAGCAACAAATGCAACAAGTGCCTGAAGCACAACAGGGTGGTTTTAAAGCTGCGATGAAAGCCTTGGGTGCTTACGCAGAAGCCGGTCAGTTTAAACCTTTTGTTGCGGGCGAAACGCTCGCCGGGAATATTAAAAGTGTGGAAGCCTACGGCCATACTCCTGGACATACGATGTATCGGTTGGATGCAGGTGACCAAACCTTAGTCTTTTGGGGCGATATTATGCACGTTGCGGAAGTACAGTTTGATCAACCGCAAGTGACGATTGCGTTTGATAGTAATCAAGATGAGGCGCGAGAGCGACGCATCAAAGCCTATGCTGAGGCAGAGAAAGAGGGTTATTACGTCGCGGGCGCGCATTTACCATTTCCTGGTGTGGGCCAAGTAAAAAGCGATGGCGATGCCTATGACTGGGTACCTGTAAATTACTCGCCGATGTGGTAACTTGCCATAATATTTCAGCGAACACTTGATCGCTGAAACGACATCGATTAAATTAAACGCATGTTTAAAATGTGTGTTTCTAATCATGTCTAATCTTAAAAGTCATGCTAGCGACGCCCCGTCATCAGTGCGGGCGTCGTCTAACAAGCCCTCAACACAGAAGCGGATACTCGATACCGCCGAGCGATTGTTTGCGAAAGAGGGGTTTGAACAAACGTCTTTACGCCAAATTACCCAAGAAGCGGATGTTAATTTAGCATCCGTCAACTATCACTTTGGTTCTAAGAAAGCACTCATTCAGGCTGTGGTAGCACGCTACATGGATGTGTTCATGCCTGCGCTGGATGAGGAGTTACGTGGTCTTGATGATGAATCAGCGCTAACAACATTGCAGGTGTTTGAAGCCTTCAAGCTGCCATTATTTTCGTTGAACGGTATTCATAAACGCGGCACCGAGCGCTTTCTTCGGCTACTCGGTTTTGCTTACTCAGAAACTCAGGGTCATTTACGACGCTATACGCAATCGGCATTTGGCAATGTGTTACAGCACCTTTTGGCGCTGTTACACCGAGCCAACCCAGAGCTTTCTGATGAAGAAATGTTTTGGCGCTTACACTTTGTACTTGGTGCGACTGTGTTTGCGCAGGTATCTGGGCAGGCACTGATTGAAATCGCCCGAGCTGAGTTTAATTATGAAGTGAATATTAAAACCGTCATTGAACATTTGATCGTATTTATAGCAGGTGGACTTGAACGTCCTTAAAGGCAGACAGCTCTGCTAGGTTGTTCTAGACTGACTGTAAGTCCCATTGTTTGGAGAGTTGAATGGAAATCTTGATATTAATTATCGTGCTGTTGGTCATTGTACTCGCAGTGGGTGATATTCGTCGCAGCTTAATTACTAAGCCGGTGTTCAAATTATTTAAACGCATTCTTCCGCCGTTGTCAGACACTGAACGTGAGGCAATGGAGGCAGGTGACATCTGGTGGGACGGCGAGTTGTTCAGTGGACGTCCAGATTGGCAGAAGCTACTGGAAACGCCTGAGCCGAAGTTGACCAGCGAAGAGCAAGCGTTCGTCGATAATCAGTTGGCTGAGTTATTGGATATGTTGGATGATTTTAAAATCGTTCAACAAGATAGAGATTTACCTAAACCTGTTTGGGACTTTTTACGCAAGGAGCATTTCTTTGCCATGATTATTGGTAAGGAATATGGTGGTTTAGATTTCTCTCCAGCGGCTAACTCTTACATTGTTTCGCGTATCGCGTCACGCTCTATCAGTGCTGCGGTATCGGTGATGGTGCCGAACTCTCTCGGTCCAGGCGAGCTGTTAACGCATTACGGTACGGATGAACAGAAAAACTATTGGCTTCCGCGTTTAGCGGACGGTACGGATATCCCATGTTTTGCATTAACGGGTCCTGAAGCGGGCTCTGATGCAGGTGCTATTCCCGATGAAGGCATTATTTGTAAGGGTGAACACGAGGGCAAGGAAGTCGTTGGTATTCGTCTTAATTGGTCAAAACGTTATATTACGTTGGCGCCTTCTGCAACGGTGCTGGGTTTGGCATTCAAGTTGTACGACCCTGAAAGCTTGCTAGGCGACAAGAAAGAACTAGGTATTACCTGCGCTTTGATTCCGACATCACACAAGGGGGTGGTCACTGGGGATCGTCACTTCCCGCTGAATCAAGCGTTTTTAAATGGGACCACCTACGGTGAAGATGTTTTCATTCCTTTAGAGTGGATCATTGGCGGCGCGGATTATGCGGGTAAAGGCTGGCGCATGTTGGTTGAGTGTCTATCTGCTGGTCGTGGTATTTCATTGCCCGCATTGGCGGCAGCTTCAGGTCACGTCACACAACGTATGACAGGTGCGTACGCTTATGTGCGGCAACAGTTCGGTTTACCGATTGGTGTATTCGAAGGCGTGCAGAGCGCTATGGGTAAAATTGGTGGAACAAACTATACCTTAGAATCGATGCGCCGGCTCACCGTATCTGCGTTATGTCAGGGCAAATCACCTTCGGTTGTTACGGCTATGACCAAGTACCACATGACTGAGATGGGTCGTGAGGTCATCGAACATGCGATGGATATTCACGCAGGTAAAGGGATTCAGCTAGGTCCACACAACTACCTGGGTCATAATTATATGGCGACGCCGGTCTCGATTACGGTCGAGGGCGCGAACATTCTAACCCGTAACCTGATGATTTTTGGTCAGGGTGCAACACGCTGTCACCCGTATGTCCTAGAAGAAATGAAAGCCGCTTCGAACCCAGATGAAGAGCAAGGTTTAATGGCATTCGATGGCTTGCTGATGAAACATGTAGGCTTTGCGGTCAGCAATGTGTTCAGCAGCCTTTGGATGGGTTTAACAAGTTCGCGCTTTAATGAAACGCCGGTCAGTGGTGAAACTGGTCGTTATTATCAGCACTTAACGCGCTTTAGTCGTGGCTTAGCCATGGCAGCGGACGTGTCGATGCTAATGCTGGGTGGTGACTTAAAACGTAAAGAAATGATCTCTGCGCGTTTAGGTGATGTTTTGAGTCACTTGTATATGGCGTCAGCGGTGCTGAAGCGTTTCGAGGACGAAGGACGACAAGCGGCTGACTTACCTTATGTGCATTATGCAGTGCAGAGCCACCTACATAAGATTGGTTATGCATTTGATGGATTCTTCCGCAACTTCCCGAAACGTTCAGTGGCGGTACTCATGCGCGCAATGGTATTCCCATTGGGTAATCACTTTGCACAGCCGTCGGATGAGTTATTACAAGACATTAGTACTGACATGATGAAGCCGGGTATCACTCGCGATCGTCACACGTTCTTATGCTATTGGAAAGATGATGAGAACGATATGACAGGTCATATGGAGAAAGCATTCTTAGCGATGTTGGATATGAAAGACGTCTATAAGAAGCTTCGTAAGGCCGAAAAACGCGGTGAGCTATCGGGTAACTTGAATGGTCAGGCGTTAGCCGATAAGGCGAAAGAGCTTAATATTATCAGTGCAGAAGAAGCCGATAAGCTGGCTCATACCGAAAAACTTCGCATGACAGCGATTGGTGTCGATAGCTTTGCCCCCGGTATTATCGAAAACAATCAGTTCTATACCACGAAGGGTGATTTACGCAAACAAGCCGTGCGTGATTAACGCACGGCTCTGGACGTGGTATTTACTGTAATGTGGCGCGCTTATCTTTCATGGTAAAGATAGGCGCGTTTTTGTAAGCGGGTGTTGATACGTGCTCCAGTGCTGCGGTACTCACTGGACACTGACCGTTAACAATGAAGTCGCGAGCAGCACCGGTTAGCGGATCGGCAAACTCGCCCCAATCGGCGACAATTGCATCATTTACTGGGCAGTCAGGCGATAGACCATCATAGTACTGGCCTTGCCCTTCCGAGTTCACGGTTTCAAAATTAATAGCGAAGGTGACCTTATCGCATAACTCTTGTGGTTGTTGACCCACAGGTTTACCACAACTGGTTTCACCGATCGTGATCACATCAACGTGCGGCCGTAATGAGTTAATTACCAACTCAGAGGACGAGCAACTCGCCCCTGTGGTGAGTACAATGACTTGATCCAGATCGAGCTGACGGATGCCATCAACCAAACTAAAGGGCACCGTCTCATTTTGCGCCGCGTTATTATCATTGAAGCGATATTGAATGAAGGTTTTGCCCTGTACTTGCGTACCTGCGGTCTGGGTGGCAAGTTGGTTAGCATAACGAATTAACCCTCCGCCGTTGTATCGCAGATCAATCACTAAACGGTCGATGTTGTTGGCATCCAGTTCATTGAATACCTGATTGAGGTCATCTCCTGTTCGGTTGATAAACGCATCGAGGGTAAAGTAACCGACACGTTGGCCATCAATCTGCCAAATTGTTTGGCCCATCACCGTATTTGTTGCGACTTCATCTTTGGTGATTGTTGCCGTTTGCTCATCGCCCGTCGGGTTACGCCAAGTAATCTCTCTTGTGATGCCTGACTCCGCAGGGCCTAACGCGCCGCTGTAAGCACCATTCGCGAGTAATTGTGAAACAGCAACACCGTCGATCGCAATAATTTCGTCTGCACGACGCATGCCAGCGTTCCATGCGGGTGAGTCTTGGTAGACGAAACGTAGTTTGACACGATCGGCACTAATCTGCTGTTGGGAAAAACCAAAGCCTGCGTATTCAGCTGAGACAAACAGGGCGTCATATTCATCTTGCGTCAAAATATAGCTGTATCGATCTTCGGGGGCACGTAATTCTTCAAGTAGTTGATATACGTCGTCATAAGCCTCGGGGTCGATGGTTTGCGGAAGGCTATCGTTCCAAAAATAATCTTCCTGCATGTACTCGAAGAAGCGTTGGTTTTGATCCGCGAACGAGCAACTGGCGAAGTTATTTCCTCCACCTGTGGTATTGCTGTTATCGGACGAAGAACCGCCACAAGCGATAAGCGCAGCGCACAACGAGCATGATAAGACTGAACGTAGAGGTTTCATTTTGGCCACTCTTGTTAACGACGTGTTAATGATCTTATTACATGCTTATTTTTTACAGGGGTCAAGCTGTACAATTCAGCCACCTCTGGCAAACTAGCGCTTATTATTATGAAGAAATGAGATGATGGCATGGCACAGGTAATGATCGATATCGCGGGTACTGAGTTAACCGCCGAAGATAAGCAACTATTAGCGCATCCGGATGTTAACGGACTGATATTGTTCACCCGCAACTTTGTCAGTATTGAACAAGTGGAAAGCCTCGTGGCGGCTGCTCGCGCCGCGTCTGAAACACCCTTGTTAGTTGCTGTTGACCATGAGGGCGGGCGAGTACAACGGTTTCGCGATGGTTTCAGTGCTATCCCAGCTATGGCCCGTATTACTGATCTGCCGAGTGATGAACAACTGACTGCGGCGCAAGACTTAGGGTGGCTCATGGCGAGAGAAGTTCGAGCCGTAGGGATTGATATCAGTTTTGCGCCGGTATTGGATATTAATGGATGTAGCGAAGTGATTGGTGACCGTGCCTTTGCGAGCGACGTTCAGCAGGTCGCGCATATCGCGCAAGCATTTATTGAGGGCATGCATGAAGCAGGTATGGGTGCAACAGGTAAGCATTTTCCTGGACACGGCTCGGTAGCAGCGGATTCGCACTTTGCAGTGCCGGTTGACAGCCGCTCAAAAGAAGCCATTTTTAGTACCGATCTCCCTGTTTTTGATATGTTGGCCGATCGACTTGCCGGCATAATGCCTGCGCATGTGATATACGAGCAGGTCGATCCGCAGCCAGCGGGATTCTCTCATTATTGGTTACAAACCATACTGCGCGAACAACTGGGCTTTAACGGGCTGATTTTTAGCGATGATTTGTCGATGCAAGGAGCGACAGTGGTCGGCGATATGCGTCAGCGCGCTTTGGCAGCACTGCAGGCGGGTTGCGACATGATACTGGTATGTAATGATCGCGATGCGGCCTTTGAACTACTGCAACAGCCGTTACCTGATACTTCGGCTCGCAGTCGTCAGCGCTTACAAGCGATGTTGGGCGCTGCTAATTACGAGCGTATGGATGAGCTACAACGCTCGAACCGTTGGCAGGAAGTGCAACGCTGGCTCGAGCGTATCAGCGGTTAATTAAGCTTCGTAGGGAAGGGGGTCGGTGACGCCATTGGCGGCAAAGGCCTCTAACCGCTCGACACAGGCACCGCATTTACCACAGGCTTTATCGCGTCCGTTGTAGCAGGTCCACGTATCTGCGTAGTTCAGTTCCATACGCAAGCCGTCAGCGAGAATGGCATTTTTATCAACATCAAGGTAAGGCGCAACCACTTCTACAGGTTCGTAGTTTGCTAACTGACTGACCACGTTCATCTGGCGTACAAATTCGGGGCGACAATCAGGATAAATTGCGTGGTCACCCGAGTGAGCGCCATAATAAACGGCACTTGCGCCCTCGGATACGGCGTAACCGATCGCTAGTGACAACAAAATCATATTGCGGTTGGGTACGACTGTCGACTTCATTGAGGATTCTTCGTAATGCCCCTCAGGGATCTCAATGTCGTCAGTTAAAGAACTGCCCGCTAGCAAGGTGTTAATTGCGGTTATATCAACGATTTTATGAGGAATATTGAGTGCTTCGCAAACTTTAGCGGCCACATCCAGCTCGCGCACATGGCGTTGACCATAATTAAAAGACAATGCCGATACTTCATGACCTTGCTCTAATGCTCTATTCAGTACTGTAAATGAATCCATTCCACCTGAATAAATGACAACCACCTTTTGCGACATTCGCTGACTCCCCGTATAATTAAGCTTCCAATCATTTTAGCGAAAATCATGACTTACCGCATTAACGAAATTTTTGAAACTCTGCAGGGTGAGGGGACCTTTACGGGTGTGCCTTCAATTTTTATCCGCTTACAGGGGTGTCCTGTTGGCTGCCCTTGGTGTGATACGCAACACACATGGGACGTGAAGCAAGAAGACCAAGTGTCAGTTGCAACGATGATGGCAAAGTCTGAGGCAACGTCCGAGTGGGCGGAGATGTCCAGTGCTGATATTGTCGAACTGATAAAGCAACGCGGCTATCGTGCTAAACATGTCGTGATTACCGGTGGCGAGCCTGCAATGTATGATTTGCGAGAACTGGGTGAGGTGCTGGAAGCCCAGGGTATGCGATTACAGATAGAGACAAGCGGTACTTATGAGTTGCTCATTACAGCCGGTACATGGGTGACAGTATCGCCTAAGCTCGATATGCCTGGGGGCTATTTAGTGCGCAGCGATTGCTTGAGTCGTGCCGATGAGATCAAGCACCCGGTCGCGATGCAAAAACATATAGATGCTTTAGATAGATTGTTGCAAGGACAAAAGCTTAAATCGGATGTGGTTATTTGTTTGCAGCCTATTAGTCAACGTCCACGAGCCACCGAACTAGCGATGAAAACCTGTATTGAGCGCAACTGGCGTTTGTCGGTACAGATGCACAAATATCTGAATATCGAGTAAGTTAAAGTTAGATCGCCCTCGTTAGGTAGGGCGATACTCACATTTCCCTTCTATACTGCGGATTCCTTTCACAGCTCGAGGAATCAGTATGTGTCAATTTAATCACTTAACTCGAACCCATCACCGCCAACACGGTCAGGGAATGACAGAATACATCATTATTGTTGCCTTAATTGCGGTTGCTGCAATTGGTGTGTATTCCATGTTTGGGCAAAGCTTACGAAACCAAGTCGCGGGTCTGGCTAAAGAGATGACAGGTCAAAGTGCGTCTTCGGAAATCAATCAAGCAAGACAGTCAGCACGTACCGCATCAACGGTAGCGAAAAAGAATATTAACTTAGGCAATTACGACGAAGCTAACCAAACGGAAGAACAATGAACCGTCTTCTACGTAACCGAGGTATGGCACTACCGCTTTACCTAGCCTTATCAACCTTACTTTGTTTAGCGTTGCTCTCAGTCACTCAGTTAGGTCAACATGCGCGTCGACAGTTTTATCTACAAAGTGTCGCCGATAATGCTGCTATGAGTGCAGGTGTATTAATGGCGCGGCAGCTTAATTTTGCCGCGTTATTAAACCGAGCCCTGATTGGTAATCAAGTTGCACTTGCACAGTGGGTGGGCTTGCATAGTTGGTTCAATATGATGGTGTCATTAATCAACAATAGCGCCACGGTATTGTCCTTTGTTCCCGTTCTTACCGGACCTATGGTTACACTCAAACGAGCGCTTAAAGGTATTAAATTGGGCACTGAGCGTGGTTTGTCTGCCGTGGTTATGCTTCACGTTGCTATTATTCAAGCGATCTCGGCACTGCAGACCGTATTACAGCACACCTTAATTGCCGAAATTCCATTTTCGATCGAGGACGTGGTAGCGGCACATGACGACCGTTTAGAGTGGGACGCCTTTCATGGCGGTGGTATTGTTCCTTTTCCAGCGCTTTGGTGGCGGTTAACCCAAGTCGAGTCAACACGTGACAAAGAGCAGTCAGCGTTTTTTAAAACGCTAGTGCTGAAGAGCCGAGATCCGTTTTCTAAAAAGCGAACCTACAATTGGCTCGATACTTATGCACTAAAAATTCGTCGAGCCGGAGGTAGTGACTTGGCAACGCGTTGGAATGGTGAATGGAATTGGCATGCTATCGATACAGTTTCAGCGCACTGGCGTAAATATTGGGCATTCGGCAGTATGAAAGAGCGTTTGCCGTTGGCGTGGGGGGCTTCGGCACAGTATGTTCGTGTAAAACGTTGGGCATCACTGTACGGTGAGTCCGAGTGGATCAATCCTTGGGCAACGTGGCTAGGTTGGCAGTCGATGCCACGGCTCAAAGTGAAACAGCCTGCATTTCGCTTTGTTCGCTTACAACATAAAGCACGACTCGGTGCTGATAAAATTGTTATCAAAGTCACTGACCCTGAATCGGAGCAACAAGCCGTGGCAAAAGCCGAAGTGTTTTTTTCGCGTCCCAATAGTTTATTTCCGCGCTCCGACAGCAAACACGAGAAGGAAAATCTATTCAATGCGCTTTGGCAAACAAAGTTGTCGCCCCTATCGCTGATTGAACAAACTGTATTAGGCATCCAAGCCTATGAAAAGTCGACTTAATCTACAATTAAATAGCGGTCACGTATTGGTCGAGTCGCTTATAGTGGCGGGGCTTTGGGTGCTGTTGGTGCTGTCTATTGCTGATGAACTCTTACCCGCTGTCAAGACGAGCGAGACGACGTTAGCTCAACAGCGACACCGCATCTTTTCTGAGCCTGAAGATTCCGAGCTATTGCAACGCTCAAGTGATTATACCTCGGCTCAGGTCAGTCATCGCGTTCTCGGACCGTTGGATAAACTCGTAAAGAATGAACTGGATATCGATAATTTCGTGCAGCCTGAACAAGAAACATCGCTATGGCCTATGGCGCAGATACGCAATGATTGGTCGGCGAGGGATGATGCGGCGTTACGCGACCGTCCTGCAGGTTGGGTGATTAATCGTGTATTAGACATGGGGTGGTTGAATGCAGTGCGTGACATCATCGCTATTTTGCCTTTTGCCAGAGAGTTCTCAAGTGATTCATTAATTTGGGGCCATATTGATGACGAAATCGTCCCTGAGGAGGAAGAAACGTGCTCGCGGATATTCCAATGGCTTTGTTGATGTGGACATGGGCTGACCCCGCTCCAGTCCATGAGCTGATACGTTTAGTAGAGCCTGCACAGCCGGACTGGCATCAATTAGAAGAACAGTTCCCTGATTGCCCTGTCACCACTGAACTCAAGCTATGGGTGTGTGAAATTGAACAAAAAATCTGGCTATTACATCAAGGAGAAAATAAGCACTGGTGGTTATCATCGATAGACATGAATAAGCCAACAACGCAACCTCCGCCAATAAATATTGGTCTGAAACCATTCGGCTACGGGACGCAACAAGGCTATCAATATTGGCTGTTTATTGAGCCTGTTGGACGCGTTGCTATGCGACGACAACTTGAATTTCGGTTGAGTCAGTTAAAACGTCAACGATTATCCGTAAATAGCTCGCACGAACTCATTCATTTGCCTGCATTAAACAGCTTACTTAGCCTCTATAACTATAGCCAATGGACGGTATTGATATGGTTAAAGCATCAGCAGGACAAGCGCTGACAGAGTCACTGATATTGTTATTAATGTGCGCTGTATTTTTGTTTGGCACCGATTGGGGACAGTCGGTTGTAGAGCAACTCAGGCAACTGGGAAACTTATTGACACTGCATTTTAAAACCATGCTCAACTTGATTAGCTTTGTACCAGGGAGTGGAATGTGAAAGCGAAAAAGCAATGGGTCATTTTATTGCTCATGAGTATTGTGTTGACGGCTTTCACCTTGTGGTTATTGCGCTCATACCTTAACTACGAGACGGCTAAACGTTTGAAGGCTGAGACACCTCCTGAACAAGCTATCGTGGTATTTAACCAAGACTTAAAGGCCGGCACCTTGGTTGATGCTTCGATGCTATCGCTACGTCAGTATCCGGCTCATTTAGTTAACCCAGGCTGGATGACAGAAGACTATGTCGGCACGATCTTAGATCTACCTATCAAACGCGCAGTAACCGCAGGTTCACCCGTTGAAGAGACTCAATTCGAGTTGAACTATCAAAAGCGGATGGCCGATCGCTTACCTGAAAACCACTGGGCGATTACCCTACCGGTCGATCTGATGCAATTACACGATGGACAGTTGCAACCCGATGATCGTGTTGACTTAGTCAGTAAAAAACCAATGCAAGATAGCTTAAGTGTGGTGGAGAATCTTCGCGTGCTCTCCGTAAATGGGACTGATCTTGGTCAAGGGATGTCGGTGACTTTGGCGGTTTCGGCAAAGCAACGGTTACGGTTAGGGCAGATGATCGGTGATGGCATACAGTGGTGGGTTCGTTCCACCGGTAAGCGGCAACCATGGCAGACATACGAGCGTCGTTCAGCAATTTTAGATTGGTAG
Organism: Idiomarina sp. T82-3; assembly: GCF_001577655.1. Classification (NCBI taxonomy): domain Bacteria; kingdom Pseudomonadati; phylum Pseudomonadota; class Gammaproteobacteria; order Alteromonadales; family Idiomarinaceae; genus Idiomarina; species Idiomarina sp. T82-3. The sequence continues at coordinate 195,603 of NZ_LSBQ01000003.1, forward strand.
GAGCATTGATAGGATGGTAAAGCGAATACTTATTATACTCTTTGCTGCTTGGGTTCAAACCAGTAATGCGGTCACTACCGAAAACTTGACCTTAACGGTGGGCCAAAGCGAACTATTAACTATCACACCCAGCACACAAGTGATGATTGCTGATGAAGCGCTCGCACAAGCCAAATTGATCTCGCAAGATACGCTCTTAGTTCGTGGTTTATTGCCAGGTACTACCGATATGTGGTTGATCGGACCGAACGATAAACGTGTCGTTATCACCATTGTGCATGCGGTGCCGAAAACTATCGTTACGCGTTTAAAAACCTGGGCACGGGATTATCCGAATTTTAATGTGCATGAAGAGGGTCAACACATTGAACTGAGCGGAAGTTTACCAGCGCTAGAAAGAACGGCACTCAAGAAACTTATCGAACCTTATCCGAACATAATTGACCGAACCGTGTCGACGCGTGTCGACCACCCAATGCTTAGACTCAAAGTCACTATTTTGGAGATAAAGCAACAGTTTGTGCAGCAGTTAGGTATTCAATGGGACTCGCAAATAGACGGCCCGAATTGGCAGTGGGGCCGTCAAGGGGGCGTGCAGTGGAGTCCTCTTCTGATGTCAAACATTCAACTACTCGAACAGCAAGGCGCTGCAAAATTGCTCGCTACCCCCGTTTTGACTACACAGAGTGGACAGCCCGCCTCATTTCTTGCCGGTGGTGAAATACCGATTCCACAAGTGGTAGGACAAGGTATGCAGGACGTGAGCTTTCGAGAGTACGGTGTACGCCTAACAATCGAGCCTACGGTGTCTGCTGAAAGTAAAATTACAGCCAAACTGAGTGCCGAGGTCTCAAATATCGATCCGGCGGTAGAAGTCAACGGTGTTCCAGGCATCTTGACCCGTCGAACAGAGGCTGTACTAAGCTCGCGACACGGCGAAACTGTGGTTTTGTCAGGGTTGTTAAGTACGGATAGTAGTGAGTCAGAGGCGGGTCTACCTGGATTAAAGCAGTTACCTATCGCAGGAGAGGTATTTAAACATCGTGGTCAGCGAAACCAACATACCGAATTACTGATTTTTGTCACCAGCGAAATTGTTGCTTATGACCAACAGCGCCATCAACTGAAACAGCGCCATCAGCAACAAGCAAAGGAATGGTATTTACAAGCGGGTTGTATTGGACTCAAGGAGTGAGGATGAATAAGCAACAACTTAGACAAGCATTGAAAAATCATTTGCAGCAACGCCAAAGCGGGCTTCAAGATATGCCAGCAAATCAGTTACGAGAACACGCGAAACGCTATTTACTGGATTTGCACTCGCAACAAAGTGAAGTCTCGGAAGGAGCGGTGGCTGACGTGATTGACGAAGTTCTGGGCCTAGGTCCCATCGAGACTTTATTACGGGATGATAGCGTTTCTGAGATTATGGTTAATCGTCACGATCAAATTTTTATTGAGCGTTCAGGTAGGCTTGCAGATTCGGGCTTAACGTTTAGTGATGAGCCGAGCCTACGTCGCGTGATTGAGCGAATAGTGTTACCACTGGGGCGGCATATCGACGATTCCTCACCGATGGTCGATGCACGCCTACCGGATGGATCTCGTGTGAACGCGGTCTTACAACCTCTAGCCGTAAAAGGGAGCTGTATTACTATTCGGAAGTTTTCCGCAAAGCCCTTAACCATTGATGATTTAATTAACTATAAATCGCTATCACCTAAAGCTGCCGAATTTCTCAAACTGGCCGTTGAATGCCGACAGAATATTATTATTTCCGGAGGAACGGGGAGTGGTAAAACAACATTGCTCAATACGTTGTCTTCCTTCATTCCGAGTAATGAGCGAATCGTTACTATTGAGGATGCTGCGGAGCTTCGATTACAGCATCAAAACTTGGTCAGTCTTGAGGCTCGCCCGAAGAACCAAGAAGGCAAAGGGGCGATTCACATTCGCGATTTAGTTATTAACTCATTGCGTATGCGTCCTGATCGTATTGTGGTGGGTGAGTGTCGTGGTGCTGAGGCACTTGATATGTTACAGGCGATGAATACGGGGCATGCGGGGTCACTAAGCACCGTCCATGCAAACACCGCACGAGATGCCGTGCGGCGGTTGGAAATTATGGTTTTGATGGGGTCTATGGACTTGCCTGTGTTTGCCATTCGACAGCAGATTGCAAGTGCGGTTGACATCATCGTTCAAACCGCTCGTTTAAGTACAGGTGAACGCGTCGTAACCAGCATTGATGAAGTAACCGGAATAGATGGTGAAACATTGCAAATTGGTGCCTTATTTGCTCGTGAACGAGGAAAATCGGGCTTAGTTAGTCAGGGAATGCCCGCGCGATTCGCCGCGTCACAAGCGTCAGAAGTGAAAGAGAAAATTGCTCAAACGCTGATGGAGTAAGGTGATGTTAATCGCTGTCGTTGGCTGCGTTCTAATGACTACCGTCGTGTGGCTGGCGTGGATGCGTCAGCTCAACAAGAATCGAATTCAAGCATTCGAGGGGACGCTTGCTCAACATACGCAGCGCTCACTACAAGAGTTTTTTGTATTTTTACCCGTTAAGTGGCTGATTCGAGGCTACTTGTTTGCGTGCGCTAGTTTACCTTTATTAGCGGGTTTGGTGTGGGGAGGCAAGGCAGCGCTAGTGACCCTGCTGGTATGCGTAGTGTCGCCTCCAGTTCTCTATCGAAGAATGAGAAATAAGCGCTATCGTGCGTTGCAAAGACAGCTGCCCATGCTGCTAATGAATCTATCCAATCAACTTAAGTCTGGTATGAGTATGGTGAATGCGGTAACGAGTTTATTTGATGAATTTGAAGCGCCGTTGGGGCAAGAGGTCAACGAGCTTATACGTCAAGTCAGGTTGGGTGATGACTTACCAACCGCGCTGACTGACTGGCAACGTCGAGTACCAATTTTTAGCATCACGTTGGTCGTGCAAGCGCTCACGCTGGGTTATCGCAACGGTGGACAACAATCGCAAGTGCTTCGTCGGTTGGCTGAAAATTTGGGTCAGCAACAAAAGGTACGCGACCGGCAGCAAGCGCTATCGGCACAGGGACGGATGCAAGCTTGGGTGCTTATCTGTATGCCGCTGGCGTTATTCTTGCTGCTTAACTGGATGAAGCCGACACATACGGCTTATCTAACGAACACCTTGATAGGTCAGGTTGCACTCGGCGTGGCAATTGTGTTGACGCTCATAGGTGCGATGATGGTTAAGCGAATTTTAAATACCGATGATTTCTGATGCAGTTGATTGTCATTGTTGTTTGCCTATTTTTGTTGTGTTGTCTTACGAGTGCATTGCTAATTTGGCTAATGCGTAGACTTCGCCTTGGGCAATGGTGGGAATCGGTTTGCGACATGTTGTATCAAAAAATACCGGTGCGAACACGTGTGATGTTACGTCGCTGGTTTGATTTAGAGCAGCAAGCCGATAATTTTCAGGTGCGTGTGGTCACTTTTGCATGCGTCATCGCACTGCTCGCTTTAGTGAGTCTCGTTTTACAGTTGAGCTGGTTAATGATGATGTTAACTTTACTTACTGCATTCATCATACAACGTGGTCAGCGGCAATTTCGTAGTAAACAAGCCCGAATATATCGGGAACTACCCGACTTTAGCGATTTGCTCGCGATGATGTTGGCGTCTGGACTGCCTTTGATTCCAGCGTTAGACCGAGTGTCTAAAGCATCTAGTATGGGTTACCTGGCTAACGAAATCAGCTATGTGGGACAGCAAATTAGACGTGGACGAGATCTAACCAGTGCCTTCACAGGTTTAGCTGATCTTTATCGCGTGAACGCGCTCAGTGAGTGGTGCAAGTTGCTAAACAGAGGTTACCAACAAGGCAACAGTTTAACAGAGGCGCTGCTGTTTTTCTCTGAGCAGCTAAGAGATGAACAGCTCAATTTAGCAGAGAAGAAAGCGCAGGAAGCGCCTGTAAAACTCTTGCTTCCATTACTCAGTTGCTTTTTTCCGGTCAATTTCTTGGTCATTTTGGGTCCCATATTTATTCAGTTATACCAAGGGGGTTACTAATGTTCAGTGAGCTATTGTGGCCGGATACTCACTATTTGACCGGCTTTAGAGAGCGCTTTCGTGGAGTAACGGGAGTACGAGAACTGACGCCTTTAAGTGCCTTTTGGTTTCCCCGCTGTCAAACCGTGCATACTTTCGGTTTGCGCTTTCCTATCGATGTTGTCGCTTTGGATGCGCATGCTCGAGTTATCGCGATTAAACGAATGCTAGAGCCAAACCGAGTTTACTGGCAGCCACGGGCGCAAACACTCATTGAGGTCTGCGCGCTGTGCCCGTATCCGCTTGAGTCATGGATTGACTTACAATTTCAGTTAGAAAGGAGACAAAATGAGAAGAATCGCTGGGCTATTCGCATTATCGTTGACGGCGTGCGCGAGCACTCCACAGTCCCCTCAGTACGCTCAGTACCAGCTAGGTAGTGCTAAATCGTGGTATGAGCAGGGCGACCTACTGTCCGCTGAACAACAGCTAAATGCGCTCCATCAGAATGGTGCAGGGAGTGCTGATAGCTGGCGGTTAATGGGGAACATTCATTTGCGTCAGCATCGGCTTGAGGCCGCGAGAGAAGCTTACAAACAATCCGTGAAGCTCAATCCTCATGAGGCCGATGTCTGGCATAACTTGGCATTAACAGAGTTGCGACAAACTACAGCAACCTTGATGCGGGCGCGCACGGAACTACAACGTTTACCGGACGAGGATGAGCGACTGCTTACCCTGTTACTTAAGCTGCAACGCGTCAAACTAGAGCATGAAAAAATTTAGTCACGGCTATGCGGTGGGCTTAATGCTGCTTGCTATTACAAATTTGATGATACCCGCTGGCTTTTACATGATCACTTTGCAGCGCGGACATTGGCTTGCCGGCGCATTGTTACGAGAGCGAATTACCATGCTCAATGATGCCTGGCAGGTTTTGTCATCGCGGCTGCAAAGAACACCTTCACCCAGTGAATTCAATAACTATTTAACACAGTCAGAGGTGCCTTGGCGAGCTGATGTGACACTCGATAACGGCACGTACTTTGCGAAGATTCCATCAGTGACTCAGACTCAGGCGCGTTACCTGACGGACTACTTTAAAGTGATTCCACTTGATAACGCGATTCGCGTAGAATTGCTGACCCGCCCCGACATTGTGCAGTATTAACGGACAGAGTGTTTAAGAATACGTGACTTCTGACGTTGCCAATCACGCTCTTTTACCGTATCGCGTTTGTCGTGAGACTTTTTGCCTTTGGCTAAGTAGCACTCCAGTTTTACCCAGCAATGCTTCCAATACATGGCAGTTGCTACGACAGCAAAGCCCTCGCGCTCTGAGGCACCGATAAGTTTATCAAGCTCTTTCTTCTTGAGCAGTAGTTTACGAGAGCGGTCGGGCTCACAGTAGACATGACTGGATGCTTGGGTCAGTGGTTGGATCTCTGCTCCCAATAAATAAGCCTCGCCATTTTTCATAATGACGTAGCTGTCGCGGATGTTGACCTTTCCTTCACGAATGCTTTTAACTTCCCAGCCTTGTAGACTGATTCCCGCCTCGAATTTTTCTTCAAGAAAGTATTCGTGACGTGCTTTCTTATTCAGTGCGATGGTCGAACTATTTGTCTGTGATTTTTTCTTACTCATGGCAACTATTATACCCATGAAAAACTAAAAGAAAATTCATTTTAAGGGCTTCAATGAATACGTGTTTGAGTTATCATTGCGCTAAACGAAGTAAGCGATAGAGGATTCATGCCTAGCATATCAAAAAGCGCGCTTGTCTCATACAGTGCTGAGCAGATGTTTAATTTAGTTAACGACATCGAATCATATCCTGAGTTTGTGCCGGGATGTGTTGGATCGCAAGTGCATGAGTCTGAGCCTGATTTTAAAATCGCAAGTCTTGATATTAGTAAGGCCGGCATTAAAAAAAGGTTCACTACGCGCAACCGTCTTTTCAAGCCAGAGCGGATAGATATGACGCTAGAAGATGGACCTTTTGAATCTCTAAGCGGTGGATGGCAATTCATTCCGCTTGCCGATGATGCCTGCAAAATTCAATTTGATTTAACGTTTGAGTTTTCAAACCGTTTATTGGGCATGGCATTTGGTAAGATATTCAGCGAAGTCACAGCGCGCATGGTCGATGCCTTTGCGAAACGTGCTAAGCAGGTTTATGGCTAATGATGGCGATGATGATGGTTGAAGTTGCTTATGCAACGCCAGAGCGACAAGCGATTGTTACGGTCACGGTTCCAGAAGGAACCGATGTGAAAACGTGTATTGAGCGGTCTGGAATACAGCAGCAATTTGTTGAAATCGATCTCGAACAACAAAAAGTGGGTATTTGGAGCAAGGCGACCAAACTAGATGCTCAGCCGCGTGATGGCGATCGCATCGAAATTTACCGTCCTCTAATAGCCGATCCAAAAGCGATACGTAAGAAGCGAGCGGAGCGGGCTAAACAAGAAGGACGCGCCGATAAAGTGACCGGTGGTCGTCCGGATACGAAACGTCGAACGAGCGAATAGGCGAAGTAGGAGTTGGGATGAAGCTTTATATCATGCGACATGGTCAAGCCGAACCAATGTCTGATGCGTGGCCAGACAGCGAACGCCGGCTTACGGATGAAGGTATTACTGAAGTCCAGCAGGCAAGTGAATGGCTGAGTCAGCAATGTGAAAGTTTGGAACAATGCTATGCCAGCCCTTATCGGCGTGCTCAAGAAACACAAAACGTGATGAATGAGCGGTTGAACTGCCAGCAACTTAAAACGTTATCTTGTTTAACACCAGAAAAGCGCGTTCATGAAACGGTGACTGAGCTTGCTGCTGAAATTTCGGTAGCGGGTGTGACCACCGCTTTGATTGTTACTCATATGCCCTTAGTGAGTTACTTGGTTGCTGAAATCGACAAAGCACAGCAACCACCGATCTTTGCAACGGCAGCAATCGCCGAAATTGAGTTTGATCCGCAGACGGGGACAGGACGCTTACAGCAACTGATGCAACCCGAGCATTGTTAGCACCTATTCTGGAGACTGCAAAAGAATAAGTATGGCTGCATCGCCGCCGTATGCTCGCGGCGCTTGATGGAAAGCTCGAACAGCGGGATGTTGAATAAGCCAATGAGGGAGTTGCTTTTTTAGAACCCCCGTCCCATGCCCGTGCATTACTGAGCAGCACGTGATCAACTCGTTTTCGCAAGCTGTCAGCATTGCAGCAAGTTCTTGTTTGGCTTGCGCAACTGTCAGGCCATGTAAATCAAGTAACATCTCGGGGGCAAACTCGCCTCGCTTTAGTTGTTTCGTCAAGTAGCGACTTTCTCCAGGCGCTGTATAGTTGATTTTATCATCACCGAGATAGCCCTCGAAGTTGTCAGAGAAGGTATCGTTAACCACATCTTGAACTTGCTTTATCGCTTGTTTTTGCTGTTTGTGGCGCTTGCGGTTGACTTTTTGTCGCGCTGATAAAGGCTCAATCTCATCATTTTTTAACGGCTTGATACCCGCCATAGCTTGTCGAAATAGCTGATGTTCGTCAGCATCTGACCGGCTTTCTTGGTCGCCACTATTTTCCAGTTTTGCTTTGTATTTTGAAGCCATGATGGATGATTCCTAGCGCTGCTTAAGGTATCTTATACGGCAGTTAAGTATAACCGATTTAATAGCAGGGGATAAGTTTGGATTCAGAAGCTACTCAGCAAGCCGTGAATGAACTACACACCATTGACGATATTTTGCGTTGGAGTGTTAGTCAAATGGGCAAAGCAGGTACCTACTTTGGCCATGGGTATGCAAACGCAGTGGAAGAAGCGCGTGCGTTGCTTGGCTACGTTTTATCGCTCACACCGGATGAACTCATCGATATGAGGCATTGTCGTTTAACTCAGCAAGAAAAGACACAGTACGTCGAGTTGCTCGGAAAACGCATTGCTGATAGGAAACCAGCCGCTTATCTTTTGAATCAAGCGTGGTTTGCAGGTTTACCTTTCTACGTCGATGAGCGTGTGTTAGTGCCGCGTTCGCCATTCGCCGAGCTTATCGAGCAAGGTTTTCAGCCCTGGCTTACTCAAGCGCCTGAGCGTGTCCTGGACATGTGTACGGGCAGTGGCTGTATAGCGATCGCGTGTGCCTACGCGTTTCCAGAAGCCGAGATCGATGCGACAGATATTTCTGCCGATGCGTTGAGCGTGGCTGAATTCAATATCGGGGAACATGGGCTTGAAGAGCAAGTCTTTCCCATTCAGTCGGATATATTTGTCGGTTTGCAGGGTCAACAATATGACTTAATTGTAACTAACCCGCCTTATGTTGACGCTGAGGATATGTCTGATCTGCCAGATGAGTTTCGGCATGAACCTGAACTAGGTTTGGCGGCTGGCGACGATGGCTTGAGCCTCGTGGATACGATGTTGTTAGAAGCGGCTGATCATTTAACAGATAACGGCTTATTATTTTGTGAGGTCGGTAATTCAATGGCAGCACTCGATGAGAAGTATCCTGAAACAGGCTTTATTTGGTTGGAATTTGAGCGCGGCGGGCACGGTGTCTTTGTGCTCAATAAAGCGCAACTCGAACACCATCGTGCTTGTTACGGAAAGGCGTAGGAGCGAGAAATGGCCGGGAACACCTGGGGCAAATTATTTACAGTAAGCACTTTTGGTGAGAGCCATGGTGTGGGGCTAGGTGCAGTAGTCGATGGCTGCCCAGCCGGAATCGAGCTTAGCTGCGAAGATATTCAGCAAGCACTTGATCGGCGGCGTCCAGGGACCAGTCGCTATACCACACAGCGACAAGAACCTGACCAAGTTGAGATCCTGTCGGGCGTGTTTGAAGGGCGCACCACGGGGACTCCGATCGGTTTACTTATTCGCAATCAAGACCAACGCAGCCAAGATTACAGCGCTATTAAGCAACAATTTCGCCCCGGGCATGCCGATTATACTTATCAAAAAAAATACGGTATTCGCGATTACCGCGGTGGCGGTCGTTCATCCGCACGCGAGACCGCGATGCGGGTTGCGGCTGGCGCGATCGCAGCTAAGGTATTGGCTCAGCAAGGTATTAGCATTCGTGCCGCATTAACACAAATGGGGTCGGTTGTTGCGCCAGTTAAAGATTGGTCTGCGGTTAATGGGAATGCGTTTTTCTGCGCAAATCCCGATGCGGTCGAGCCTATGGATGCGTTAATTCGCGAGCTTAAAAAGCAGGGTGACTCAGTAGGCGCACGCATTTACGTTGAGGCCTGCGGCGTACCAGTGGGTTGGGGCGAGCCTGTATTCGATAGGCTTGATGCGGATATTGCTAAGGCACTGATGAGCATTAATGCGGCTAAGGCGGTCGCTGTGGGTGATGGTTTTGATGTAGTCACCCAACGCGGCAGTGAACATCGCGACGAAATGACCATAGAAGGATTCCAATCTAATCATGCCGGCGGTGTGCTCGGCGGGATTTCAACAGGGCAGACGGTAAACGCAGAAGTGGCGTTTAAGCCCACCTCAAGCATTAGTATTCCCGGTAAAACGATTACGACTGAAGGTGAAGCCGTTGATATCGTTACCAAAGGGCGCCACGATCCGTGTGTTGGTATTCGTGCTGTTCCTATCGTTGAGGCGATGATGGCTTTGGTTTTAGTTGATCATTTTTTACGTGATAGAGGTCAGAATGCAGGCGTCCAGCGAAGTTAGCTGTGAGCACCAGTCACGTCACTACCAGCAATTAGTCGATATTTTTAATCAGTGTTTTGCAGATACTGAGCACACGATATTGGTGCGCGGTGACGATGAGCCCTATTATCGTCCAGCCGCCGAAGGTGAAACTTATCATCAAGTGGTATTCGCTCACGGCTTTTTTGCTTCAGCACTTCATGAGGTAGCGCACTGGTGTATTGCTGGGCGGGTGCGACGCCATATCTTCGATTACGGTTATTGGTATGTGCCTGACGGGCGTAATGCAATGCAGCAGCAACAGTTTGAAAAGGTCGAAGTGAAGCCTCAAGCGCTCGAGAAGTTATTTTCCGTTTGTGCCGGGGTGCCGTTTCAGGTCAGTGTCGATAACTTATCGGGTGTTGAGGTTAATCGACAAGCCTTTAATAACAAAGTAAGCGATCAACTTTTCGATTTTATGCGTACTTCATTACCGACAAGAGCGAAAGTTTTTGCTCAGGCATTATGTCGTTATTACCAACGACCTTGGCCTTCAGTCGAGTCGTTGGCACGTTAACAACGAGGAGGAATTATGAAACGCTATTTTGCGATGTTGATTGCGGTAATGGGTCTTGCAAGTTGCTCTACTATTGAGGGCATGGGACAAGATGTCGAAGATGCAGGCGAAGCTATCGAAGAGTCTGCGGATGAGAATGGAGCTTAGTTAATACATGCAGTATAGCCGTCGTTTCTCGATTGGATTAGTGATAAACCCTTTTGCAGGTATTGGTGGTGCTGTTGCACTGAAAGGAAGTGACGGCGAGCAAACTCGCCAAACAGCACTCGCGTTAGGTGCAACGCCAAAAGCCAATCATCGAGTAACGACGGCGTTGCAGCAACTGCAGTATCTAGCTAACCAGATCCACTTTGTAACGGCAGCAGGGTCTATGGGAGCTGACGCCGTCGCAGGGTTGGGCTTTGATTATAACATTGCATATCAACCCCAAGCGCAACAAACAGAAGCGACTGATACACAGGCTGCGATCAAAGCCATTCAAGAACACAATCCCGATGTGATTGTATTTGCCGGCGGTGATGGAACTGCTCGTGATGTCTACACTGCGATTAAGCCGGAACAGTTGGTGCTCGGTATTCCTGCGGGGGTGAAAATTCACTCAGGTGTATACAGTATTAGTCCTAAAGCCGCATCTCGGGTTTTAGAAAATATGATAAGTGGTGGTCTATCCAGTGTCCGTTATGCAGATGTAATGGATATTGATGAAGATTTATTTCGTCAAGGTACGGTAAAAGCGAAACGTTTTGGCGAGATGTTAGTGCCTGACGAGTTGCAGTATATCCAAGCGGTGAAAATGGGCGGCAAAGAGAGCGATGAGCTGGTGTTGGCGGATATAGCAGCCGAAGTTGAAGAGCGTCTTGATGACGAACATTTAATTGTTGGTTCTGGTTCAACCATTAACGCCATTATGGAAGACATGGGATTGAATAATACGTTGCTCGGTGTTGACTGGGTCCACGATGGCGATGTTTTGGCACAGGATCTGACCGAATCAGAGCTCTATGAGCGTGTGAAGCAGGTTTCTTCAGGGCAGGTTAAGCTGCTGCTCACTGTGATTGGTGGTCAAGGTCATGTGATTGGTCGCGGAAACCAGCAATTAAGTCCACGTGTTTTAGACGCGGTGGGGCGAGAAAATGTTTGGTTAGTCGCCACAAAAAGTAAATTAAAAGGTTTGGAAGGGCGTCCGCTGCGAATCGATTCAGGAGATGATGCGCTCGACCACGCTTGGTCCGGCATGATTTCCGTTATTACGGGTTATCATGACGAGGTAGTCGTGCGCATTGAAGCGGTCGATTAAAACTGACGCTTCGGTAGGTGGACAACGAGACCATCAAGCTCTTCAGTCATTTCTATCTGACAACTCAGGCGGCTGTTATCTTCCGGATCTATTGCCATATCGAGCATGTCTTCTTCTTGCTCAGAGGCCTGAGGTAATTTACTTAACCAAGCTTTGTCGACATAAACATGACAGGTGGCACATGAGAGAACGCCCCCACATTCACCGACGATCCCATCGATGAAATTTTCGGTAGCGGCTTCCATGACATTGGTGCCTACATCAACTTCGGCCTCGTGTTGACCACCCTCGGCATCAACAAAATATACGGTTGGCATGATTCATTCCTTATACTGCATTCATAATTATTGCCCGATAGGATAGAATACGCGGCTTTTAAGCTCAATCCAAAAATCGCATTTGTTGCACAAATAGGGTGGGAATTTCATGCAAGCAGTGGCGGCTTGGTTAGATAAGTGGTTTGGCTTTTACAGTCGCGGTAGTTCGGTGAAAAAGGAGGTGATTGGCGGCGCTACGACCTTCTTAACCATGGCTTATATTATTTTTGTGAACCCATCGATTCTGAGTGAAGCAGGGATGGATTACGGAGCCGTTTTTGTTGCCACATGTTTAGCTGCTGCAATAGGTTGTTTTGTGATGGGGTTTTGGGCGAACTATCCAGTCGCCTTAGCACCCGGCATGGGGCTCAATGCGTTTTTTACCTATTCGGTCGTTGGCGGCATGGGGTACGATTGGCAGACTGCCCTTGGTGCTGTGTTTTTCTCTGGTATTACTTTCTTTATATTATCGGTTTTTCGCGTGCGGGAATGGATCATCCAGTCCATTCCAATGACCTTGCGGCGAGCGATCGCTGCGGGGATTGGCGCGTTTTTAGCACTTATTGGATTAAAGAACGCGAATATTGTGGTGGCTAATGATGCCACCATCGTGACTTTAGGTCACTTAGGCGATCCATCGGTTATTCTCGCGGCGTTTGGTTTCTTTACGATTATTGGACTGGCAGCACGAGGTGTTCAAGGTGCTGCGTTGATGAGTATTCTTGCTATCACCTTAATCGCCTGGGTCCTAGGTTACGTAGATTTTACAGGTATAGCTTCGATGCCGCCTAGCTTGGCACCGACTTTTATGCAGATGAACATCGAGGCTGCATTTGACTTAGGTATGCTATCGGTCATTTTTGCGTTCTTGTTTGTCGACTTGTTCGACACCTCAGGTACGTTATTGGCGGTTGCTCAGAAGGCCGGACTGGCTAAAAGGGATGGTAGTCTTCCTCGTTTAGAGCGGGCTTTGATGGCCGACAGCACGGCGACAGTCGCTGGCTCAATGATGGGTACGTCGACTACCACCAGTTATGTCGAATCGGCCGCAGGTGTCGCCTCAGGCGGTAAAACGGGACTTGCAGCAGTGGTGGTCGGCGTTTTGTTTCTTTTAGCGATGTTTTTCTCGCCATTAGCCGGCATGATTCCACCGTATGCAACAGCCGGCGCAATTATTTATGTCGCAGTATTGATGTTGTTTACTTTGCAGGATGTTGATTGGAATGACATTACCGAAGCAGCACCGGTGATGGTGGTGCTACTCATGACACCACTCACGTTTTCTATCGCAGATGGTATTGCGCTTGGGTTTATCAGTTACGTCGTTATTAAGCTTCTGGCCGGTAAGACTAAAGAGTTAACCGTTAGCGTGGTATTATTGGCGTTATTATTTATTAGTAAATTTATTTGGTTGGGGTAACAGATTATGGGTTGGCACTCAAATAGAGAGTTTTTTGTTTCTTGGGAAGAACTACATCGCGCTACACGAGAGTTGGCACACCGCCAGTTACCCGCTGAACAATATAAAGGTGTAATCGCGGTGAGTCGTGGCGGTTTAGTTCCAGCTGCGATTATTGCACGTGAATTAAACTTACGTACTGTTGACTGTGTTGCGGTCAGTTCCTATGCACACGATCAGCAAAAAGATGAGTTGGCGTTATTGAAAGACGTATCAGCCACTGAAGATGGAGAGGGCTTCTTGGTTGTCGACGATCTTGTTGATACGGGCAATACCTTGAAGTTTTTACGTAAACGCTTGCCTAAGGCAAAGTTTATCACCGTTTACGCTAAGCCTGCGGGTATTGAGTTAGTAGACGATTATGTCGCTGATCTTGAACAAGAAACTTGGATTCACTTTCCGTGGGATATGCATTTGCACTATGTCGAGCCATTGGCGGGACAGGAAAGTTAAGCTGATAAAAAACCCCGCATTTGCGGGGTTTCTAGTGTGATTATGCGTTGCGCAAGGTCTGATTCAAAAACTCAAGCACGCTGTTAATCGGCATTTTTTGTTTGTCACGGTCACTACGTGATTGATACTCGACCATTTCTTCATCGAGATTACGTTCACCAATGACGATTTGATGCGGCACACCGATCAATTCCATATCGGTAAACATAACACCTGGGCGTTCTTTGCGATCGTCGAATAGCACATCAAAACCGGCATCGCGAAGTTGCTGATAAAGTTCGTTAGCAACTTTTTGTACACGTGCCGACTTATGCATATTCATTGGTACAATGGCAACCTCAAACGGTGCTAACTCATTTGGCCAGTTGATACCGCGGTCATCGTGGAATTGTTCGATCGCAGCTGCGACAACGCGAGAAACACCGATCCCGTAACAACCCATGGTTAAGGTTTCGTGTTTACCCGTTTCCGACAATACACCCACCTTCATCGCATTGCTGTATTTTTTGCCTAATTGGAAAATATGACCAACTTCAATGCCACGCGCAATCTGCAATGTGCCTTGACCACATGGACTCGGATCGCCTGCAACAACGTTACGAATGTCTTCTACAGCAGAGATTTCAGCATCGCGATCCCAGTTGACCCCAGTCAACCACTGACCCTGTTTATTTGCGCCACAAGCAAAGTCGGCTAGCACAGCGGCACTGCGATCAACGATGACCGGCATTGATGCATTAACAGGACCGATAAAGGAGCCGTGACAACCCATCAATTTATCGCTATCAAGCACCTCAATGGGCGCTGCGATCTGTGTTAGCTTTTCAGCTTTAATGGTATTCAGCTCGTGGTCCGCGCGCCAAACTAACATTACGGCGTCAGCCTCCACTTCATCGCTGGCTTTGACCAAAGTACATTGTACTGCTTGTTGTGCATCGACAGCTAATGGCTGCAGGAAAGCACTGACTTCATGACCTGTAACATCATGTACTTGTTTATCTTGACTGGGTTGTGAACGCTTTGTTTTCGGAGCGATTGCCTCTGCCATCTCCACGTTCGCCGCGTAGTCCGAACCATCAGAGAACGCGATGGCATCCTCTCCTGAGCCCGCTAGGACATGAAATTCGTGCGATGCGTGACCGCCAATCGAGCCTGTATCAGCAATAACCGGTCTAAAGTCTAGACCTAAGCGTTGGAAGATACGGCAATAGGCGTCGTACATTTCATCATAGGCTTGCTGCAGTGACTCATCCGTTAAGTGGAATGAGTATGCGTCTTTCATCATGAACTCGCGTGCACGCATCACCCCAAAACGAGGGCGAATCTCGTCACGAAACTTGGTTTGAATCTGGAACAGTGTCAAAGGCAACTGTTTATAGCTACTGACTTCTTTTCTTACCAACTCACTAATAATCTCTTCATGGGTCGGGCCTAACAAGAAATCACGCTCATGACGATCTTTAATACGCAACAGTTCAGGGCCATAGTCATCCCAACGGCCAGACTCTTGCCACAAGTCAGCGGGTTGCACCATCGGCATTAAAATTTCTAAGGCGTTGATACGCTCCATTTCCTCGCGTACAACACGCTCAACTTTCTTCAATACACGAAGACCGGTCGGGGTCCATGTGTAGAGTCCCGATGCCACTTTTCGGATCATGCCGGCTCGCAGCATTAGCTGATGGCTGACAATCTCAGCATCAGAGGGCGTTTCTTTTAAAGTAGATAGTAAATATTGACTGCTGCGCATGGTCGAACAATCTCTATGTCAGTTGAACAAAATCGGAGGGAAGTTTAACAGCCTATCTGCAAGCGACAAAGCCTTTTACGGACAATAGCGGACAATTTTTTCTACGGTCACTTCGTTGTCCACAACTCGCCACTTTATATCTAAATCATATAGGCGACTTGCGTAGGTTTTATTGTCAGTTTTGTTCTTTTTGTAGGCGGGACGCACATCAAAGCTAAGCAATTCAACAATTAACGACTCAAGCTGCGGATAAAGCTCTTTTTGCTGCTTTATGAAATGTGCCGCATCGCGAGCAAAAAAGACCGCTAAGCTGGCGCTAGGTGCTTCGGGTGCGAGCGAACTGCTGGCGTCGTCTATTTTGTCACAATACGGAATATAAGGCTTGATATCAATTAAGGGAGTGCCGTCAACTAAATCGGCACCGGCGACGACTAAATGAAAGTACGGTTCATTATTAACCGCTAATAATTTAACCGCCGACAAACCGATGTTGTTGGGTCTAAACGGTGAGCGGGTGGCAAATACGCCGACTTTTTGGTTTCCTCCAAGTCGCGGTGGTCTCACTTGTGCCTGCCACTGTGAGTCTTTGTTGTGATGAAACTGGAACACTAACCAAAGATGACTGTGTTGCTCGATTCCGCTGAACGCTGCGGGATAATCGTAATCACCGCAAGGCTTGATGATGCCCTGAACGTGGGTAGCGAGTCCTGGTTGGCGCGGTACAGAAAACTTTTCAGGAAAAGGTGTGTGTATATGAGCGATGGTTTGGGGCATTAGGTTGTTTGTCATTTATCTTAACTGTTAGCGGATTTAACTAAATTTTGGTGGTTGGAAAAAATAGAAGCATTGCACTAAAGCTATAAAAATTTATCTAAGTTTCTGTATTTAAAAGAAAAAATAACTTTGGCACACGCTTTGCTAAATCTTTACTACAACATAACTGTTTAGTTTGACCTGTTCACGATGTTTGGAGCGTCAGCTACAAAAATAACATAGAAAGGAAAGCAACATGATGAAAAATAAAGTATGGCCCATAGCAATTTTTTTAGTCGGTGGTTTGACCGTGACTTCAGCAGCTTGTGCGCAAGACGTTGTTAAGCGTTCACATACATTCAACGTGTCTTCAGATACAGAGCTGAGTGTTGAAGCAGCCGTCGGAACAGTTGAATTCGTGAAAGGCGATATAAACTCACAGGTTGTCGAAGTTGAGCTCGTTATAGAGGCCAATGATGATAGTTTTTTCTATGGTGGTGGTGATATTAACAGCGTGCACTTAGAGGCCGATCAACACGGTAATGAATTAGAATTAAGTATTGAACCGGATGACGAAGAGGTTGAAGTTACTTGGTGTATTACCTTACCCAAAATGAAAGGTGTTGATGCAGAGCTTGGTGTGGGTGAGATGTCTGGTGAACTGTATACCACTAATGCCTCTTTTGAAGTGGGCGTGGGTGAGATTGACTTAGTATTGCACGGTAGTGACGTAGAGCGAGTAAAAGCCGAAGCCGGCATTGGTGACACCCGTATCCGCGGTTCGGTGCGTGGAAACTCGAATCGAGAGCGCGTATTAATGACCTCAGAGAGTGAGTTGACGAGTTCGGGTGAATATCGCATTAAAGCGGAAGTCGGAGTAGGCGATATTACCTTAGATTTTGTGGAATTGAATTAACGTATTGGCGTGGCGACAGTTACTGCTTTGGTACTGTCGCCTTGCCAACGCAACTGACTTGAGTGTAACACCGAGCGCTTGAATCTGTCGGAATATTAAAGCACTGTACAGCGAATACATCTGTCGCATTGAAA
Organism: Idiomarina sp. T82-3; assembly: GCF_001577655.1. Taxonomy (NCBI): domain Bacteria; kingdom Pseudomonadati; phylum Pseudomonadota; class Gammaproteobacteria; order Alteromonadales; family Idiomarinaceae; genus Idiomarina; species Idiomarina sp. T82-3. The sequence goes on from NZ_LSBQ01000003.1 coordinate 212,940, forward strand.
CGTGCTGCATCGTTACGAAGTGCTTGTTGAGCATCTAGAGTTGAAGCGGGGGCGCCACGAAAGGTGGCTTGGCAACTATCTCCAGTAACAACACTCAAGATCTTATGGCGATTCGGGTTGAGCTGCTGGTCATGCAGCTCAACTTCGTTGGGGACGACATTGAGGGCTCTTAGAGCAGATTCTTGTGAACCATATTGGTTACCAGTTGAACATCCAGCCATCAATGCACTGCAAAACACAACTGCTAAGAGTATTCGAATCCCCAATGACATTCTCCAATTAAATACTTTTCACTACTTTATCAAAAACTCTTCAAGTGCACGACCGTTGTCCAACGCGTTTTGTAGTGCTTTAGGCATACGCCCCTGACCTGTCCAAGTTTTTAACTCGCCGTTTTCGTCTTTAAATTCATACTTAGGGGGTTTAGGTGCGCGCTTACGTTTTGGCGATACAAGTTTATCACCACCAATTTCATCTTCTAAAATGTCAGAAATATCAATGCCGGCTTCTTGCATGTTGCGCTTAAGTTCGGCGACTTTCTGACGTTTTTCTTCAAGTGCTTTTTCTTGTTCGAGTGCGTCTTCTTCACGCTTGCTGATTACATTTGAGAGTTTCTTTTGAATGTCATATAGCTCGTTTAAATCTAATTCTTTAAGGGCTGCGTTCAAACGACGTTCGTGTGAAATTATATTAATAAACTCGCTCATGGATTCATCTCCGATAATTAAGTAATGGGTGCAGTGTTTATAAAACAATTCTCACTGGTAATTCTATAAGTAAATGCTAAATACGAGATATATTACAATTGGATTAGCTGTTTATTTATAAACATAAAAAAAGCGAGCTAAGCTCGCTTTTTTTTCAATTGAATTACATATTGGGGTAAGTCGGGCCGCCACCCCCCTCAGGGACTACCCAAGTAATATTTTGACTCGGATCTTTGATATCGCAGGTTTTACAATGGATGCAGTTTTGTGCATTAATCTTAAACACATCTTTACCATCTTCTTCTACGACTTCGTAAACCCCCGCTGGGCAATAACGTTGTGCAGGCTCAGCGTATTCAGGTAAGTTGACAGTTAGGGGAATATCCGCATCTTTTAATTTCAAGTGGCACGGCTGATCTTCAGCATGGTTAGTATTGGATAAGAAAACCGACGACAAACGATCAAACGTCAATTTATTATCTGGCTTAGGATAATCTATCGGCTGATAATGACTTGCCTTTTCCGTGCATTTATAGTCGGGTGTCCACTCTTTAAATTTAAATGGTAATTTGCCACCAAAATAGTTTTGGTCAAGCGTATTGTAAGCACCACCTAGTACCGTGCCTAATTTGTGAACTGCGCCACCGAAATTACGTGAGCGGTACAACTCATCAAATACCCATGACTTCTCAAATGCGCTTTTATAGACTTCCAAGTCATCATGCTGCTTGCCCTCAGCGAGCGCGTTAAATACAGTTTCTGCCGCAAGCATGCCAGACTTCATCGCCGTGTGATTACCTTTTATCTTAGAAAAGTTCAGCGTGCCGGCATTACAACCTAATAGAATTCCGCCTGGGAAAGTCATCTTAGGTAATGAATAATAACCACCTTTAGCGATCGCTCGTGCGCCGTATGTCACACGCTTACCATTTTCTAATACCGCTTTAATCGCAGGGTGGGTTTTGAATCGCTGAAACTCTTGGAATGGGTTGAGATAAGGATTCTTATAGTTCAAGTCGATAATTAAACCGACATACACCTGACCATCATCGGCATGATATAAATACCCCCCTCCTGAACCGTTGTCATTAAGAGGCCAGCCTGCGGTATGTACAACTTTACCCGGTTTGTGTTGTTCAGCCGGAATATCCCAGATTTCTTTAAAGCCGATACCGAAATGTTGTGGAGTCGCGTCTTTATCGAGTTGAAATTGTTGCAATAATTGTTTGCCTAAATGACCACGACAGCCCTCAGCAAAAAGCGTGTATTTTGCACGCAACTCCATGCCTGGCATGTAGCCATCTTTTTCTGAGCCATCTTTTGCAACGCCCATATCGCCAGTGATAACACCGCCAATACTACCGTCTTCGTTTTTAATTAACTCACTTGCGGCAAATCCCGGAAAAATTTCGATACCTAGGCTTTCAGCTTGCTCCGCTAACCAACGGCAAATGTTACCCATGCTAACGATGTAATTACCTTCGTTATGGAAGGTTTTCGGTACTGCAATATGCGGTAATTTACGACTATTTTGCGCATCGTTTAATAGCAGTATTTCATCCTCTGTGACGGCTGTATTGAGCGGCGCACCGCGCTCCTTCCAATCTGGGAAGAGTTCGTTCATTGCGCGCGGCTCAAATACGGCGCCTGACAATATGTGAGCACCAATATCAGCACCTTTTTCAACCACACAAATCATCAGTTCTTGCTCATTCTCTTGAGCAAGTTGCCCTAGTCGACATGCTGCCGCCAGCCCAGATGGACCGGCGCCCACGATGACAACGTCAAAGTCCATACTTTCGCGTTCCACGTTAACCTCCATAATCATGAGCTGATATCAATCGGCATCAGGCCATGATAGTTTTGCAATAGCTGTGTAATTTCGTCTGCGGGGACTGGTCGGCTGAATAAGTAGCCTTGTCCTATGCCACAGTCTCTACTTAATAAAAATTCGACTTGCTCGCTGGTTTCAATACCCTCAGCGACTAATTGAATATTTAGGTTCTTCGCTAAGTTTATAATGGTTTGAACGATAACTGCATCGTCTTCGTTGTCTGGCAGATCGCGCACGAATGAGCGATCAATCTTGAGCGAAGTCACTGGAAAGTTTTTCAGGTAAGACAACGACGAATAGCCGACGCCAAAATCATCGATAGCAAGCGACATACCATGTTCACGCACGGAGTGCATAAAGTTGGTGTGCGATTGTATATTTTCGATAAACACTTGTTCCGTGAGTTCTAACTCAATACATTTAGGTGATAGTCGTGCTTCGCTTACATTATCAACAATGGTGTCAACTAAGTCAGGCAGATGTAACTGCTTACCCGAGATATTGATTGCCATTGTGAGATCATTGAAGCCCATTTCGTGCCACCGTTTAAGTTGGTTACAGGCGGTCCGCATGACGTATTCGGATAGTGGTATAATTAAGCCTGTATCCTCGGCGATAGGAATAAATTGGTCAGGGCCAATCACTGTACCATCATCTTTTACCCAACGTACGAGCGCCTCAAGGCCTGTAATTCGGTGGCCAAGTAACTCTACTTTCGGCTGATAATAAACTTCTAAAGCCTCTTGCTCTACTGCATGACGTAGCTGTTTGACCATTTCTAATTTTTTTGCCAAATCGCGATGCACTGCTTGGCTATATATGTGATAGGTGTTGCGGCCATTATCTTTTGCTTGATAAAGAGCCGTATCAGCATTTCGAATTAAATACTCGGGATTATTGTCCGCATCTTCAGCGAATGCGATGCCAATGGATGCACTAATGAATAGCTCGTATTCATCGACATAGAAATGGGCGTCGAGTGCTTGCAATAATTGATCGGCAAGCGTCAAGATGTGCTCACGGGATGTCGAGTGAGGTACGGCTAATAGAAACTCGTCCCCGCCCGAACGAGCCAACACAGCTTCATTGGGCGCAAGCTTTTTGATGCGGCGAGCTACCCGCTTGATCAGTTCATCGCCAACGGTATGACCGAGCGCGTCATTGACTTCTTTAAAGCGATCCAAATCAATAAATAATATTGCAGTAAGGCCGTTCTTGGCGTCATCAGCGAGCCATTCGGAAAGAATTCGCATTAACGCATTGCGGTTTATAAGACGCGTCAGTGCGTCGTGTTCAGCAAGATATGCGATTTCTTTTTCAACGCGCTCTCGCTCGTCGATTTCTGAATAAAGTTCGATGTTCGCATCTGCGAGTTGCTGGGCTTTGTATCGGCTTTGAGCAACAATATAGAACACCAAGGTCAGCATCGCCGTGATGAATAACCCGGTAAATAACAAGGTGAGGGCAAGCCCTTGTCGTTCCTCTGCAAGCCGTGCGGGCGTCATCCACACATGCAGTTGCCATTGTGAGCCTAGCAGCTGAAGGGTACGGCTAACGGCCCATTGGTCTCGCAAGGTGACGTCACCGGCAAACTGATAGAGCGTCTGACCGTCGCGACTAATAGCTACTTGATAACCTTCAGAAATATTCTGCCGAATGACATTATTTAATAAATCTTGCAGACTAATGATCAATCCTAAAAAGCCTTGGCGCGAGGCATTTTCGATGCGCGAAAACATAACAATGTCGCTACCGATTCGCCCTAAGTTACCGGCACTACCTATCATCGCATGCTGATTACCCTCAGACTTCAGGAGTGTCGTTGTCAGTTCAGAACCTTTGAAAGGCGTGCCTAATAATTGAGCTTGACGATCGGGCGGATAGTATTTTTGAATGACTAAATCGGGGGATAACCACACCATCGCGGTGATACTTTGATAATAGAGTGAGATAATATTCGCATCGTCGTTCCATCTATCATCGAGCTCTTGTTTACTCTGCTTTAACTCACGTGCGAACAACTCAGTGGCGTATAAGTGCGCCACCAAGTTTTGTCGAACTTCGCGCTGAATATTATAAGCTTCGTTTTCAAGTGCCTCGCGTGCATCTATATTCTCTAGATAGCGTACATAGGAGAACGCGATGATTGAGATTAAGACCCCTGTTACTATGGTAATAACGGCTTGCTTGGCACCCGCAAAAAGCTTTAAACGCATGAATTAGACTCTCTTAACGACTGAGCTCTGGACGATCCTTAAACTCGTTCAAGGCATCGGGGTTCGCCAACGCATCGGTATTTTGCACAGGTTGTCCGTGCACAACATTACGAACCGCAAGTTCAACGATCTTACCACTAATGGTTCTTGGAATATCGTTCACTTGTAATATAACCGCAGGCACGTGTCTAGGGGTAGCGTTTGCACGAATCGTTTGCTTGATGGTTTTTACTAAGGCGTCGTCAAGTTGCACGCCCTCACGGAGACGCACGAATAGTACCACGCGCTCATCGTCATCCCATTGTTGACCGATAGCAATACTCTCTAGGACGACGTCCACCTTCTCAACTTGGCGGTAAATCTCCGCTGTGCCAATACGCACACCACCTGGGTTAAGTACTGCATCCGACCGACCGTAAATAATAACGCCGTCATGTTCGGTTAACTCGGCAAAGTCGCCGTGTGCCCAGATGTTATCGAAGCGTGCAAAGTAGGCGTTAAAATAGCGTTGGCCATCGTCATCACCCCAGAACCCAACGGGCATATTGGGAAATGAATTCTCGCACACCAACTCGCCTTTTTGTTGTTTAACAGCTTCGCCTTGATCATTGTACACATTGACCGCTAAACCGAGTCCTCGACATTGTAACTCACCGCGATAAACCGGCAGGATAGGGCAGCCTAGGGCGAAGCACGAAACAATGTCGGTTCCACCTGAAATTGATGATAAGCAGAGGTCAGTTTTAATATCACGGTAGACGTAGTCAAAACTTTCTGGAGGCAAGACTGAGCCTGTGGTCAATATGCTCCGCAATGCTTTTAGCTCGTGAGATTTACGCGGTTTGACATCGGCTTTTTCTAGCGCAGATAAATATTTTGCACTGGTACCGAACACGCTGATGCGCTCTTCATCGGCAATATCCCAAAGCACTTCCGGTTTAGGAGCGAATGGTGAACCATCAAACAAGACTAACTTAGCACCTAACGCGAGCCCACTGACCAACCAGTTCCACATCATCCAGCCACAGGTTGTAAAGTAGAACAGCGTATCTTCACGACCTAAGTCAGTATGCAAGCCGTGTTCTTTGCAATGTTGCAATAACGTGCCGCCTGCACCGTGAACAATACATTTAGGCACGCCTGTGGTGCCTGAAGAAAACATAATATAGATCGGATGATTGAACGGCTTTCTTACAAAATCAATATCGCTAGCATCATTGTCTAGGAAGTCCTCGTAACGCACCATGCGAGCGTCATCGACCACCTCTGACTGACCGCTAAAGTTAACAAGTACCAAATGCTCAACAGTCGGCAAGTTGTCTGCAATTTCGCTTACTTTATCCTTTATATTGAGATTCTTTTGGTTATAAAAGTAGCCATCGACTGTCATCAGGACTTTCGGTTCAATCTGGCCAAAACGGTCGAGTACACCTTGCACACCAAAATCCGGTGAACAGGATGACCAAATTGCACCCAAGCTCGTTGTGGCAAGCATCATTACGATGGTTTCAATGCAATTGGGCATCATTCCTGCGACACGATCGCCACTCGATACACCCTGCGTTTTTAGTGCATGTGCAGCACGAGCAACTTGCAAGTAGAGTGCTTCATAGCTGAGCTCTTGGCGCTCACCGTTCTCGCCGCGAAATACCAGTGCGCTGTGGTTATCTTTATGGCGCAGTAGGTTTTCCGCAAAGTTTAACTCAGCCTCTGGAAACCACTTGGCACCCGGAAGCTTGTCTTTATCTTGAACAATGACGTCGCCTTTTTCGCCAATCACATCAAAGTAATCCCAAATCAGCGACCAAAATGCTTCGTTGTTATCAATCGACCACTGATAGAGTTCGTGATAATTCGCAAGACCCGCGTCATTATGCACGTTTATCTGTTGCAGGAAATCGCTCATGCGCGCTTCAGCGATTTGATCCGCACTGGGTTGCCAAAGTCGTTCTGCTGCCATGTTAATTATCCTTTTTTTGCCAATTCTGCGAGTGCTACTTGAGAGCGAGGGCCATGCCCAAGGTGTTGACAAATATCAGCACCTGCACGGACGAGTGCATCAAGCTCGACGCCCGTCTTAATGCCCATTCCGTTTAACATGTATACCACATCTTCGGTCGCTACATTACCGCTGGCGCCTTTTGCATACGGGCAACCGCCTAAGCCTGCCACCGCACTATCAACGGTATTCACCCCGAGTTCCAAACAGGCAAGAATATTTGCTAAAGCCTGCCCGTAGGTATTGTGGAAGTGCAATGCCAACTGGTTGGCCGGCACCACCTCAAGTACAGCCTTGACCATTTCAGCCGCTTGTAGCGGTGTACCCACACCAATCGTGTCGCCAAGGGACACTTCGTAACAGCCCATTTCGATCAATTGCTGCGCTACATGTGCGACATCTTTGAGTGGTACATCGCCTTGGTAAGGACAGCCTAGAACACACGAGACGTAGCCGCGTACGCGTACATTCGCTTGTCGTGCTTGGCTGATTACCGGACGAAAGCGTTCCAGTGACTCGTCGATAGAACAGTTGATATTACGCTGACTAAATTGTTCTGATGCGGCACCAAAAACGGCAACCTCATCAGTATTCACCGCGAGCGCGTTCTCCAATCCTTTTAGATTGGGTGTCAGAGCGGAGTAAGTAATCCCAGAGTGACGTTCTATCTGTTCCATGATCTCGCCACTGTCGGCCATCTGTGGCACCCACTTCGGGCTGACAAAACTAGCGCTTTCTATATATTTTAGGCCCGTTTTAGACAGGGCATTAATCAGCTCTATTTTAGCGGCGGTCGGAACCGCCACTTCATTTTGTAAGCCATCGCGTGGACCGACTTCGACGATATTAACTTCATCCGGCATAGCGCTGCGTTTAAACATGCTTACTCCTTCTCGGCAATAGCAACGAGTTCGTCACCATCACTCACTAAGTCACCCGAGGCAAAAAATACGTCAGTTACTTCACCTGCGCAATGCGCTTTAATGGTGTACTCCATCTTCATTGCTTCCATGATGACAAGGGCTTGGTCTTTCTCAACGTGGTCGCCTTTGCTGACCAAAACATCTGTGATTGTGCCATTCATCGGCGCGACCAGGCCTCCACCGGCGTTGTCATCGACCAAGGTATCAGCCACCTTATGGCGATGCAGTGTCACTGGACCTTGCTCGGTAAATACAGTGAGTGTGTCATCACTGGTCGCAATGTAGCGCTGATAGCGATGACCGTTCACAACAACGTTGAGCTGATCATCTCGGATACTCGCTTGGATGGCAAAGCGCTCTTCGCCAATTGTCACGCTAAAGCCATTATCTGTTTGCTCGAGCTCAACACGATTCAGTTCTTCGCCGTCACTGAATTCAACCACGTGCACGGCGGCTTCATTCAAGCGCAGTGCATCAGCACGATCCCACGGACTATTGTTGGTGTTGATTTGCGTTTGACGTTGTAATACATCAAATACTGCCGCTTCAGTGCGTACCCAATTAAGATCTTGGGTCGACTCTGGGAATAACGATTGTTCATACTGCTGGATAAATTCAGTCGTGAGATCCATGCGCATAAATGCTGGATGGCTTGCTAACCGGTGTAAAAACTCAATATTTGTATGCAAGCCCGTCACACGGTACTGCTTCAAAGCGCGTTGTAACTTCAGTAAGGCGCGATCTCGGTCAGTATCCCAAACAATCAATTTGGCGATCATCGGATCGTAGAAACTCGAGATTTCATCACCTTGCTCGACACCCGTATCGATACGCACGCCGGCATTGACTGCTGGGGTACGAAGGTGACGGATCGTGCCCGTGCTCGGTAAAAAGTCGTTGGCAGGGTCTTCCGCATAAATACGCGCTTCGAAAGCATGACCGTTAACGGTGACGGCGTCTTGCGTCAACGGTAAGCTGTCCCCAGAGGCGACCATGAGCTGCCATTCGACTAAGTCTAAGCCGGTAATCATCTCTGTTACGGGGTGTTCGACTTGTAAGCGAGTATTCATTTCCATGAAGAAAAACTCGCCACTGGCGTCGTATAAAAACTCAACCGTGCCTGCACCCACGTAGTCAATAGCTTTTGCTGCTTTGACGGCAGCTTCACCCATCGCTTGACGGGTTGTTTCCGATAGCGCCGGCGCAGGCGCCTCTTCAATGACTTTTTGGTGACGGCGTTGTACCGAACAATCTCGTTCTGCAAGGTATACCGCGTTGCCATGCTGGTCGCAGAATACTTGGATCTCTACGTGGCGTGGATTACGGATAAAGCGCTCAAACAAGATTTTGTCATTGCCAAACGATGATTTCGCTTCACGTTTTGCCGAACTCAGTGCAGATTTAAAATCCTGCTCCGATTCGACCACGCGCATACCTTTACCACCACCGCCATAAGCGGCTTTTAAAAGCAGTGGGAAGCCAACCTCTTTCGCTTTGGCAAATAGTGTGTCTTCGTCTTGTTCGCTACCATGATAACCAGGAACTAAAGGTACACCCGCTTCTTCCATAATGGCTTTAGCGGCACTTTTAGACCCCATTGCAGCAATCGCCGAAACCGGTGGACCGACAAAAATAATATCATTCTGCTGACAGAGTTCAGCAAACGATTCATTCTCAGATAAAAAACCGTAACCTGGATGGATAGCATCGGCACCGGCAGATTTTGCGACGTTGATAATCGTGTCTGCTTTTAAGTAACTTTCGTTGCTCGGTGCCGGACCAATGTAATAGGCTTCGTCAGCAAGTTGCGTATGCCGTGCCTGTGCGTCCGCAGCCGAGTATACCGCAATGGTGCGGATACCCATTTGGCGTGCCGTTTCGATAACACGGCAAGCGATTTCACCACGGTTTGCAATAAGAAGTGATTGAATCATAAATAATCCCGTTAACTTTTGCTTTGCCACTGCGGCGCGCGTTTTTCTAGAAATGCAGTGAGGCCTTCTTGACCTTCATCTGATACGCGAATTTTTGCAATTTCCTCGATAGTAAATCGGCGCACCGGGTCACTAGTGGGTTGGTGTGCAACGCCACGAATAAGGCGTTTACACGCGCCCAAGGCTTGTGGTGAATTGTTTAATAGTGCCTCAAGAAGTGATGGCAAGGTGTCTTCAAATTCTTCAACAATTTCAGTGACTAATCCTGCTTGCAAGGCTTTTTCGGCAAAGAAACGTTCGGCGGTCAGCATATAACGACGCGCTTGGCGCTCACCCATAACACGTACGACATAAGGGCTTATCACTGCGGGGATGAGGCCGATTTTGACTTCGCTCAGGCAAAAACTGCTTTTGGGTAGTGCTAAAACCATGTCGCAACAGGCGGCTAAGCCAACAGCGCCACCAAACGCAGCGCCTTGCACGAGTGCGATGGTGGGTTTGCTTAACTGATCAAGTTGGCTCATTAAGCGATCGAGACCAGCGGCATCATCGATATTTTCTTGATAATCCTTATCCGCCATGGAGCGCATCCAGTTTAAGTCGGCGCCCGCGGAAAAGTTTTTGCCATTGGAACGCAATACTAAAACGCGCGCCTGTTCAGACTCCTCAACTTCAGTTAATGCGGCAACGAGCTCAGCGATCATTTTATCGTCGAAGGCATTGTGCACTTCTGGACGATTCAGGGTAAGCCATGCGACACCACGAGAATCGATAGAAAATTCAGTGTATTCACTCATGATTGCTCTCCTTACATCCGGAATACGCCGAATTGGCTGTCTTCAATCGGTGCGTTAAGTGAAGCGGCAATGCTAAGGCCCAGCACATCGCGGGTTTGTGCAGGGTCGATAATACCGTCATCCCATAAACGGCCCGAAGCATAGTAGGGGTGACCTTGCTTCTCGTATTGTTCAACAATCGGTTGTTTCAGCTTGGCTTCATCTTCCGCACTCAGTTTTTCGCCTTTACGCGCAAGATTGTCCTTGGTGACTTGAGCCATTACACCGGCGGCCTGTTCACCACCCATTACCGAAATACGTGCGTTTGGCCACATAAACATCAGGGTCGGATCGTAGGCTCGTCCGCACATGCCGTAGTTACCTGCACCATAGCTCCCGCCAATGAGCACGGTGAACTTAGGTACTTTGGCGCAGGATACAGCCATTACCATTTTAGCGCCGTGCTTAGCGATACCCTCGGCTTCATATTTTTTACCGACCATAAAACCGGTGATGTTTTGCAAGAACACGAGAGGAATTTTACGCTGCGCGCACAATTCAATGAAATGAGCACCTTTTTGTGCACTTTCAGAGAATAAAATACCGTTATTTGCCACGATCCCGACGGGATACCCGTGAATACGCGCAAAGCCCGTCACCAGCGTGGTGCCATAGTTCGCTTTAAACTCATCAAAATCAGAGTCATCCACGACACGCGCAATCACTTCGTGAACATCGTAAGGCTTACGTAAATCGGTGCCAACGATGCCATAGAGTTCTTTTGCATCATAACGCGGCGGCTTGCTTTCGCGTTGATCTAACTGAGTGGGTGCGGGGCGGTTTAATCGTGCCACTGAACGGCGCGCTAATGCCAAAGCATGCTCGTCATTATGGGCAAAGTGATCGGCAACACCAGAAACCCGCGTGTGTACATCGGCACCACCGAGTTCTTCGGCGCTGACTTCCTCGCCCGTTGCCGCTTTAACTAACGGCGGACCGGCAAGAAAAATAGTGCCTTGCTCTTTTACAATCACGCTCTCGTCGGCCATGGCAGGTACATAAGCACCGCCAGCTGTACATAGACCCATGACAACCGCGATCTGCGGAATGCCCTTAGCTGACATGTTGGCTTGATTAAAGAAGATGCGACCAAAGTGATCTTTATCAGGGAATACGTCATCTTGACGAGGTAGGTTGGCACCGCCCGAGTCGACTAAATAAATACACGGCAAATGGCATCGTTCGGCAATTTCTTGCGCGCGCAGATGCTTCTTAACGGTTAAGGGATAATAAGTACCGCCTTTTACCGTTGCGTCGTTAGCAACGATCATGCACTCAACGCCTTCGACGCGACCAATACCCGCCACGACACCGGCTGCCGGTACGTAATCGTCGTAAACGTCCCATGCAGCGAACTGACCGATTTCTAGAAACGCTGAACCAGCGTCAAGCAGTTTATTAATACGTTGGCGCGGTAAAAGTTTACCGCGCGACAAGTGACGCTCTTGATATTTAGGACCGCCGCCTTGTTTAATTTGTTCGACTTTAGCGTTCACGTCATCAACGACCGCTTGCATCGATTCATAGTTCGCTTTGAACTGCTCGTCGCGGGTGTTGACTTTGCTTGCAAGAATAGCCACAGCGTCTCCTTTTATTTGGACTCGTTGAACAACTCACGACCAATCAGCATACGGCGGATTTCTGATGTACCGGCACCAATTTCATAAAGTTTCGCATCACGTAACAGACGTCCAGTCGGGTATTCGTTAATGTAGCCGTTACCACCGAGCAATTGAATCGCATCAAGAGCAAGTTGAGTCGCTAGCTCGGCTGCATAAAGTATTGCACCCGCTGCGTCTTTGCGCGTGGTTTCACCACGGTCGCACGATTGCGCCACCGCGTAAACGTAAGCACGCGCTGCGTTAGTGCGCGTATACATATCTGCGACCTTACCCTGTACCAATTGAAACTCACCAATCGCTTTGCCGAACTGGTTACGATCGTGGATATAGGGAACGACGGTATCTAGACACGCTTGCATGATGCCCAACGGGCCCGCCGCGAGTACAGCGCGCTCGTAATCTAAGCCACTCATCAATACTTCAACGCCACCATTAAGTTCGCCGAGAATATTTTCCGCAGGTACCTCGGCATCTTCGAACACCAGCTCGCAAGTATTTGAGCCGCGCATTCCAAGTTTGTCGAGCTTTTGGGCTTGGCTAAATCCTGGGGTGTTTTTCTCAACGATAAACGCGGTGATACCACGCGAGGCCTTTTCGGCGTCAGTTTTAGCGTAAATCACAAAAACGTCGGCATCGGGACCGTTAGTAATCCACATTTTATTGCCGTTTAGTACGTACTTGTCGCCTTTCTTCTCGGCTTTCAGTTTCATGCTGACCACGTCCGAGCCCGCATTAGGTTCGCTCATCGCGAGCGCGCCTACATGTTCGCCGGTACAGAGCTTAGGTAAGTATTTTTGTTTCTGTTCTTCGTTGCCGTTGCGCGCGATTTGGTTAACGCACAGGTTCGAATGAGCACCGTAACTTAAGCCGACAGAGGCTGATGCGCGACTTATTTCTTCCATCGCGATGACGTGTTCAAGGTAACCCATACCTGAGCCTCCATACTGTTCGTCAACTGTCAAACCAAGTAGACCCATATCACCGAGTTTACGCCATAAATCACTTGGAAACTCATTGGCTTCATCAATTTCAGCTGCACGAGGTGCGATTTCATCGCGTGCAAATGCGTTGACTGCTTCACGCAGCATGTCCGCGGTTTCGCCTAAGCCAAAGTTAAAAGAATTAAATTGCGTAATCATAATGACTCCTGAGATGAGACTACTTTCTTGGTTGTCGTTCGCACTGACTCAAGTTCGTCTTGGCAACGTTGCTCAAGACCCGAGAGCTCAGTCAGTAATACGTTGATATCTTCCATTTGTTGCTTGAGTGATGCCTTTTTCTCGGCGATTAACTCAAGTACCTTTTCTAACTGTGCAGCCGAACTATTGTCTGCGTCATACAACTCAAATAAACGTCGGGTTTCAGCTAACGAGAAACCTAACCGCTTGCCACGTAAAATAAGTTTTAGACGGACGCGATCTTTATTATTGTAAATTCGATGTTGACCTTGACGACGAGGCGACAGCAACCCTTCGTCTTCGTAGAAGCGGATAGAACGGGTCGTAATGTCAAATTGTTTTGCCAATTCGCCGATCGTATAAGTGATTTTGTTACTCATCAGACTTGCTTTTTAGTTGACCTAAGATCTAAGCTTAGAGGAAGTTTACGTTAACGTAAAGTGGTATTGGAGGAAAGATGTCAAACGATTCGGTCGTAATTGTTGCCGCAAACCGGACAGCAATGGGGGGCTTCCAAGGTAGCCTGAGTGAAGTCAGTGCGCCTAATTTAGGGGCTACTGCGATTAAAGCTGCGTTAGGAAATAGCGGCCTCAAAGAAACCGATGTTTCTGAGGTCATTATGGGTAACGTACTGCCGGCGGGGTTAGGTCAAGCGCCCGCACGTCAGGCGATGTTATATGCCGGTTTACCGCAAAGCACAGGTGCTACGACCATTAATAAAGTCTGTGGTTCAGGCTTAAAAGCAGCGATGTTTGCAACGGACTTAATTCGTGCAGGCTCAGCAGATGTTGTTGTGGCAGGCGGTATGGAAAGTATGTCGCGTGCGCCTTACTTACTTGACAAAGGCCGTAATGGGTACCGTATGGGACATGGTCAATTGTTTGACCACATGATGCTCGACGGCTTAGAAGACGCGTACGAAGGTAAAGCCATGGGCTGTTATGCTCAGGATACCGCAGACAAGTATGGATTAGATCGCGATGCGATGGATAACTTCGCGATTAACTCGTTAGAGAAAGCGCAGGCCGCCATTGAAAAAGGTTACTTCAAAGGTGAAATTACGCCGTTGACTTATTCAACGCGCAAGGGTGATGTTACCGTAGATACCGATGAGCAGCCGGGTAAAGCACGACTTGATAAGATCCCACAACTACGTCCAGCGTTTAAGAAAGACGGCACTATTACAGCTGCCAACTCAAGCTCAATCTCGGATGGGGCTGCGGCGCTTGTATTGATGCGCGAGAGTGAGGCTGCTAAGCGCGGTTTGAAACCGCTTGCTCGCGTTAAAGGGCATGCAACTCATTCTCAGGCGCCTGCTGAGTTTACTGTGGCGCCTATTGGCGCGATGGACGCGTTGTTGAACCAAGTCGGATGGAGCAAAGAAGACGTCGATTTATGGGAAATCAACGAAGCGTTCGCCATGGTCACCATGTTAGCAATCAACGAAATGAAGCTTGATGCTAACCGCGTTAATGTCCACGGCGGTGCGTGTGCGTTGGGTCATCCGATTGGTGCCAGTGGCGCCCGTTTGCTGGTTACCTTGCTTCACGCATTGAAGCAACGCGGCGAGAAACGGGGTATTACCTCACTATGCATTGGTGGTGGTGAAGCCGTCGCACTTGCCGTTGAAATGATGTAGTCAACGGCTTAGGTTACGTTGCTGGCGCGAAGCCAAAATAACAGCAATAACAATTAAGCTCGCGCCCAGCAACCATCTTAACCAGTCGGTATCGTGTTGCCAAAACAACACGTTAACGAGAATCCCAGCGGGAATTAAGGCATTATTCATAGCCGCGAGCTGTCCGGTATTGACCCATTTGCTGGCTAGGTTCCAGCCGAGATAGCCAAGGCCGGAGGCGACAATGCCGAGCCACAACAAAATGCCCCATTGTAAGGGTGTAGTAGGTAGCATTTGGTGATTGCCAAACAGTAAAACACCTAAGCCAGAGACGAGGCTAGCACCGGCAAAAAATGCGGCGAATTGTTGAATTTGATTTTGCGTTGAGCCGAGGTCTAAGCGTTTGTATGCTACTTGGCCGGCAGCGAAGCATAAATTGGCGGCTTGAATCAAAGCAAAGCCAATAATGAAATCAGCGCTTAGCCCCTGGTAACGAATGATGGCAGCGCCTAAGACTGAGATGGCGGCTGCGAGCCACCAAGTGAATGGTAAGCGGCGGCGCCCTAAAATGATTTCGTCGATGAGTGTAATGTAAAGCGGGGTGAATATCGTGAACAATAGTACCTCGGCGACACTCAAATAAAGAAATGCGTGATACAAAAACAAGTACATTAAGCCGATTTGTACGGCACCAATTCCGGCAAGTTGGGTCAGTGTTTTAACCGAATAGGCTTTGAGCTGACGCCATTTGAATAATGGCAAGATAGTAAACAAAGCCAGTAGCATGCGGATAAATACGACCCAATAGCCATCAACTTGGCCGGCAAGGTATTCGCCGATGAGCGAGAAGCTTGCCGCCCAGAGTAACGTAATAAGAATTAAAAGTGGCACGGTATGCGTCTCTTTTAAGGATTATGAAAATTTGGTTTATAAAATAACACAACAAGAAGGTGAGTTATGTCTAAAAAAGTGCCTCTGTATATCGACGGAGAGTTTCGCGCTTCAAAAGCTGAGTCTTGGATTCCGGTAACCAATCCAGCGACCCAAGAAGTGATTGCTGAAGCTCCATGCGCGACTCAAGACGAGATGGAAGCTGCTGTTGCGAGTGCACGAGAAGCCTTTAAAACGTGGAAAGAAGTGCCTGTTTCTGAGCGTGCTCGTGTCATGATGCGCTATCAGGCATTGCTTAAAGAACACCAAGAAGAAATTGCAGAAATCTTAGCGCAAGAGACTGGAAAAACCTTTGAAGATGCCAAAGGTGATGTATGGCGCGGCATTGAAGTGGTTGAGCAAGCCGCGAACATTCCATCGTTGATGATGGGTGAGACGGTCGAAAACGTAGCACGCTCTATCGACTCTTACAGCTACATTCAGCCGCTCGGTATTTGTGCGGGTATCACGCCGTTTAACTTTCCCGCGATGATCCCATTATGGATGTTCCCGATGGCTATTGCCTGTGGTAACACTTTCATCTTAAAGCCTTCAGAACAAGATCCATTGACGCCAACACGCTTAGTTGAGCTATTTGAGCAAGCGGGCGCGCCTAAAGGCGTACTGCAGGTGATTCACGGTGGTAAAGACCAAGTTGATTTCGTTTTAGACCATCCTGAAATTCATGCGTTATCGTTTGTTGGTTCAGTACCTGTCGCCGAATACATTTATCGCCGTGGTACTGAGAACGGTAAACGCGTACAAGCGTTCGCGGGCGCTAAAAACCATTGTGTCATCATGCCTGATGCTAACAAGCAGCAAGTCATTAACAACCTCGTCGGTGCTTCTGTCGGAGCGGCAGGCCAACGTTGTATGGCAATTTCAGTCGCAGTATTTGTCGGCGCGGCGAAAGAGTGGATCCCTGAAGTCGCTGAAGCGATTGCAAAAGTTCGTCCAGGCGCTTGGAACGATGAGAACGCAGCGTACGGACCTGTCATTAGTCCACAAGCTAAAGAGCGTATTGAACAAATGATCACCGACGGTGAAAATGAAGGTGCCAAGCTACTTGTCGATGGTCGTGGTTGCACCGTGGAAGGCTTGCCGGACGGCAACTGGGTTGGTCCAACGGTATTCTCTGAAGTCACCGCTGATATGGATATCTATAAAAAGGAAGTCTTTGGTCCCGTGCTTAGTATGATGGAAGTCGAGGACCTAGACGATGCACTGACGTTGGTGAACAACAACCCGTACGGTAACGGCACGTCAATCTTCACTTCGAATGGTGCGGCAGCGCGCAAATACCAACACGAAGTCACTGTCGGTCAGGTCGGTATCAATATTCCTATCCCGGTGCCATTGCCGTTCTTCTCGTTCACTGGCTGGAAACGTTCATTCTTTGGTGACTTGCATGCTTATGGTAAGCAAGCGATCCGCTTCTACACCGAAACCAAAACCGTGACTGCGCGTTGGTTTGAGAGTGATATTGAGGCGAGTGGACCTAATATGTCTATTCACCTGAAGTAATTGATAAGTTAAAGGTAGTTAGCATGAACTTTGAATTAACAGAAGACCAACAAGCCTTTGTCGATACTGCCAAAGCGTTTGCGGATAAAGAACTTGCACCTAACGCAGCGCGCTGGGATGAAGAAGCTCATTTTCCTATCGAGGTTTTTCGTAAAGCCGGTGAGATGGGCTTTATGGGAATGTATACCCCAGAAGAGGCGGGTGGTTTTGGCATGAGTCGTTTAGACTCAGCACTTATTTTCGAACAATTAGCGGGTGGGTGTACAGCCACGACTGCTATGATGACCATTCATAATATGGTGACCTGGATGATTGGTTCATTCGGTCAACAAGATGTCATCGACGAGTGGGTACCAGAGTTAGTAACCGGTGAAAAGCTCGGTTCTTATTGTTTAACTGAGCCAGGCTCTGGCTCAGATGCAGCGAGCTTACGCACCAGCGCTAAAAAAGAAGGCGATGAGTACGTTCTCAACGGTTCTAAGATGTTTATTTCAGGTGCCGGCTCAACGGATGTGATGGTGGTCATGGCACGCACTGGAGAGGCGGGCCCTAAAGGTATTTCTGCCTTTGTTGTGCCAGCCGATGCAAAAGGCATTAGCTATGGCAAAAAAGAAGATAAAATGGGTTGGAACGCTCAACCTACCCGGCTGGTAACCTTTGAGGATGTGCGTATCCCAGCCAAGAACTTGTTGGGTGATGAAGGTGAGGGCTTCAAGTTCGCGATGATGGGACTTGATGGTGGCCGTATTAATATCGCGGTCTGTTCCGTAGGTACTGCGCAGGCGGCATTAGAGACGGCGTCTGCGTATATGCACGAACGCAGTCAGTTTGGTAAACCGTTAGCGGCATTCCAAGCGCTTCAGTTTAAACTGGCGGACATGGCGACTGAGCTTGTTGCAGCACGTCAAATGGTTCGATTAGCTGCTTCGAAAGTGGATAACAATGATCCCGATAAGACAACCTATTGTGCGATGGCTAAACGCTTTGCCACGGATATCGGTTTCCAAGTGTGTAATGAAGCACTACAAATCCATGGTGGCTACGGCTATATCAAAGAATATCCGCTTGAGCGCCATGTTCGTGATGTGCGCGTTCATCAAATTCTTGAGGGAACCAACGAAGTGATGCGACTGATCATTGCACGTCGCATTCTAGCTGATAGCGACCGCCAAATTTTGTAAGGAGTCGGCATGCAAACTCCCGTAATTCTTGAAACAATCAACGCCGGTGACAAAGTCATCGGCGTTGCTACGCTAAACTCTGAAAAATCACTCAACGCGCTCAGCTTGGCAATGGCAGAAACACTGCTGCCCCAATTACAAGCCTGGGCTGATGATCCTCAGGTGGCTTGTGTTTGGCTGCAAGGCGCAGGTGAAAAAGCGTTTTGTGCCGGTGGCGACATCGTTGCTATGTACAAAGCGATGCAAGCACAGCCCGGCCAATTAGTTGAAGAAGTCGAGAACTTCTTTACTACGGAATATCAATTAGACTATGCCATTCAGACCTATCCAAAGCCGATCATCTGCTGGGGTGATGGTATTGTGATGGGCGGTGGTATGGGCCTAATGAATGGCGCCAGTCACCGTATTGTAACGGAACGCTCATTGCTAGCGATGCCGGAAGTAACCATCGGTTTGTACCCCGATGTGGGGGCAACGTATTTCTTGAACCGGATGCCGGAAGGTTGTGGTGCATTCTTAGGGATGACTGGCGCGACTATGAATGCGTCTGACGCTCTTTTCCTTAATCTTGCTGATCAGTTCGTCGGTCACGAACATAAAGCTCAAGTCATCGAAGCACTACAGGCTATTGAATGGGGTGATACGGGCGCACTGAATCATCAAAAAGTGACCGATACACTCGAGCGTCTTGCTGAACAAGATGATACTGCGTTACCCACTCCTCAAGTTGAACCCCATCTTGAGACCATACAACAATGTGTGTCTGCAAGTAGTGTGACGGAAGCGACCCAACGAGTTTTGGCTGAGCAACAAGATGATAAGTGGTTCCAGAAGGCGCAAAAAAATCTAAGTCATGGTTGCCCAATCACGCCTCACTTAGTGTGGCAACAAACTCATCATGGTGCGGATCTGTCATTAGCAGACTGCTTTAGATTCGAGCTTACATTATCGTGTAATTGCGCCGTGCGTGGTGATTTCGCCGAGGGTATTCGTGCATTACTCATCGACAAAGACAAACAGCCGCAGTGGCAGTTTGCAAGCGTAGGCGATGTGACGGAAGAGGCCATCGACGGGTTTTTCGATCCACCGTGGGGCGAGCGTACACATCCATTAGCAGCGCTTGAGCAAGTGTTGATGAAAAAATAATAACTATCGACAACAAGAAGGAGTCGAACATGGCGAATGTCGCATTTATCGGATTAGGTAACATGGGTGGACCGATGGCCATGAACTTGGCTAAAGCAGGTCACAATGTAAATGCGTTTGATCTATCGAAAGACGCTCTAGCACAGGTTGAAGCTGCGGGTGCCCGAGCCTGTGCAAGCCCTCGCGAAGCGATTGAAGGTGTGGAGTTTGTCGTCAGCATGTTACCGGCCGACCATCATGTCGAGTCGGTCTACTTAGGTGATGAGGGACTTGTACACGTATTGACAGATAAGCAGTTGGTCATTGATTGCAGTACCATCTCTTCGGAAGCCGCGATCTATGTGGGAGAACAACTGCAGAAAGCGGGTATTGCCTTTATTGACGCACCGGTTTCAGGTGGTGTAGGAGGTGCGAAAGCAGGCACCTTAACGTTCATCTGCGGTGGCACTGAGAGCAATGTGGATCGTGCTCGCACCGTACTCAATGACATGGGCAAAAATGTGTTCCGCGCGGGGGATGTCGGCGCGGGTCAAATCGCCAAAATATGCAATAATATGTTGCTCTCAGTACTCATGGTAGGGACTTCTGAGGCCTTGCAACTAGGCAAGGCCAATGGCCTTGACCCGAAAGTATTGAGCGAAATCATGTTGCAAAGTTCAGGTCGCAACTGGACATTAGAAGTTTATAACCCATGCCCTGACGTGATGGAAGGTGTACCATCGAGTAACGATTATCAGGGTGGCTTTATGGTTGATCTGATGAGTAAAGACTTGGGTCTTGCACAGCAAACCGCGTTAAAGTCGGGCGCCGCTACGCCGATGGGCGCTTTAACCCGTAACCTCTATCATGGGTGGTCGCAGCAAGGCCATGGTCGACAAGACTTCTCAAGTATTTTTAACTATTTGACACCGATCTCGAAAAAATAAAGAGGCAGTTCATGCAAGTAAAAGATAGCGTAATTGTAATCACAGGTGGCGCACAAGGCTTAGGCTTGGCAATGGCAGAAGATTTTGCTAAGCAAGGCGCTCAATTGGCGTTAATTGATATTAACGGCGACGTATTGGGTGATGCACAAGAAACCTGTGAAAAGTTGGGTGCTAAAAAAGTGATCGGCTATGAAGTCGATATCACCGATGAGGAATCAGTCGAGACGGTATTTGAGCAAATTCAACAAGAGTTTGGTGGTATTGATGTCTTAGTGAATAACGCTGGTCTTCTGCGTGACGGGTTATTGATTAAGTTCAAAGATGGCGAAATCAAGCAGAAAATGCCATTGCAACAATTCCAGTCGGTGTTAGATGTTAACCTAACGGGTACCTTCTTGTGTGGTCGTGAAGCGGCAGCGCAAATGGTTAAAGCCGGTAAGAAAGGGGTCATCATTAATATCTCAAGCGTCGCACGTGCGGGCAATATTGGTCAAACTAACTATGCCGCTACCAAAGCCGGCGTTGTGGCAATGACGGTTACTTGGGCGCGTGAACTCGGTCGTTATGGTATTCGCTGTGGTGCTATCGCGCCAGGCTTTATCGAAACACCGATGACTGCTCAGATGAAGCCAGAAGCGGTAGAACGTGCTTTATCCATGGTACCTCTGAAACGTTGGGGTCAGCCGACTGAAATCGCTCATAGTGCGCGTTATATCATTGAAAACGACTTTTTCAGTGGTCGCGTCGTGGAGATTGACGGTGGCGTGCGTTTATAATTAAACGCTAAACCGAACCCCATGTGGCTCATAGCTTAGCGTCTCTGTTATAGTATTCGTTGCTCGAGTGCTAATAGAGACGCTTAACTATGAAAATGACGTATCCATTACTGTTTAAAACCATTCCGATCTGTGCCATTTGGCTCGCACTGTGCATTTTAGCGTTAGCCTATTTAGAGTGGCCAAACGATTTATTGTCGCAAATACTTACATCTATCGTTGCCCTCGCGAGCGTTGTTTTCGCGTTTAAGCTATCCGGCGAAATCTTCTTTAAACAAATTAATTTGAAGCAATCAGAGCTCAGTTATACGCAGGCATGGTCTCAACCTCGTACGCAACGCTGGGCTGATGTTACTGAGGTCGACTACTCACCTCTATGGCACTCATTTAAGCTGAAGTTCGATAATGGCGAGCAGTTAAATGTCAGCGTAATTTTGACCCACCTTACTGAATTTTTGGGCTTAATGGCACACGAACTGCCCCGCGATAAGTATATCGATGCGGTGAATAAATTCAGTGGCGCGATGGGCGGGGATAAATGACATGCGAAAATTGCCGCCGCTGAACGCGCTTAAATCTTTCGAAGCTGCAGCACGCCATTTGAGCTTTACCAAAGCAGCAGAAGAACTATTCGTAACCCAAGCCGCGGTGAGTCATCAAGTCAAAGCGCTGGAAGAATTTTTGCAAATTAAGTTGTTCATTCGGCGTAATCGGACACTATTACTGACCGAAGAAGGCCAGGCGTATTATCTACAGTTAAGAGATATTTTTGCGCAACTAATACAGGCGACTGACAAGTTAAGACTGGTGTCAGAAAAGGGGGCGTTGACCGTCTCAGTGCCACCGAGCTTTGCTATTTTGTGGTTTGTGCCCCGCTTGAGCAGTTTCCGCGAGGCGCACCCGGATATGGATATTCGTATCAAAGCCGTGGATGAAATTACCGGCTCACTCACCGACGACGTCGATGTCGCCATTTATTATGGTGATGGGCGCTGGCCAGGGGTAAAGAGTTACCGTTTGCACAAAGAGTATTTGTGGCCCGTGTGTTCACCTATTTTGGCTGAACGCATGAACGTCCAGACCCCGGCCGATTTGCTAAAGCATACGCTGTTGCATGATGAAACACGGAATGCCTGGAACGACTGGTTTGAAATGGTGGGCGAAAGTAAACCGATAAAAGATGGTGGGCCTGTATTTAGTCACTCAAGCCTCGCTTTGCAGGCGGCAGTGCACGGGCAGGGCATTGCTTTAGCTAATCACGTTTTGGCTAAACCTGAGATTGATAGCGGGCACTTGATCCGTATTTTTCCTCAGGCGCTGAGACGTAATAAGGCATTTTATCTTGTCTGCCGTGACAATCAGTCAGAAATCGGTAAGATCGCCACCTTTCGAAACTGGATCATGCAACTGGTGCACGAAGAAGAACGCGCCTTCGAGTTAGAATCAGAATGAAGCATCTACAGGGAACGACCTATCAAGTCGCGGGTGAAAGCAACACGCAACGTATCGTCTTTTTTCATGGCTCGGGGGGTGGCCCAGATACTCCTTTTATGGAGTTTTTTACCGACCAGTGGCAAGCACTCGGTTTTGAGGTTGTACGTCCTGATTTTCCCTACTGGCAAAAAGTCCGAGCAACTGGAGTTAAGCGTCCGCCTGATAGGATAGAGCGTTTAGTTGAGCAAATGCGAATGTGGTTATCTGAGTTACAACGAGACGGTAAACCGCTTTGGTTGGCAGGCAAGTCACTGGGAAGTCGAGTCATGTTACGACTGGCGGATGAATTTGAAGCGCAGGGTCAAATCGCGCTGGGGTTTCCATTTAATCCACCGTCTAAACCCGAGCGCTCTCGCTTAGACGAGTTAGGGTATGCGCGTAGTCCCGGATTAATCATCGAGGGGACGCGCGATCCATTTGCAAAACAGGTTCGCAATAGGGCGTTAATATTGCCGTCACATTGGCAGATTCAATGGCTTGAGGGCGGTGATCATGGGTTTGAACCGACTGCCGCGAAACGTCATTTACGAGGGCGCTTATGGCTTCAGGCGAGTCAACTTACTGAGGAGTTTTTAAAATGATGAGTCAGTTATTGCTAATTATTGCAGCAATATATGGTGCGGTAGCGGTTGCGCTCGGGGCATTCGCGGCACACGGGTTAAAGAGTCGATTGAGCGAACAGTTACTGGCGGTATTTCAGACCGGCGTGACCTATCAGTTCTATCATACACTCGCGTTATTGCTGGCGGGATTATGGCTTCGATTTGCCCCCTCACCATGGGTCGCGGCCGCGGGCATCTTCTGGGCGTTAGGTGTGGTATTATTCTCAGGTAGTTTATATGCGCTGGCGCTGACCAGCATCAAATGGTTTGGTCCGATAACACCGCTCGGTGGTTTGTTATTTATTTTGGGTTGGATTTGCTTATTAGTTGGAGCAGTTAAAGCATGAATGGATTGGTATTGCTGTGTCGTGCAGGTTTTGAAGGGGATTGTGCGGCAGAGATCCAAGAAAAAGCAGCCGCACTCGGTGTATATGGATACTGCCAAACACAGGCCGATCAAGCCTATGTGGTTTATCATTGCCAAGCAGAGGAAGCGGATCATTTAGCCAAAAAATTACCATTAAAAGAACTCATCTTCACCCGCACGTTTTTTGTTCTTTTAGCAAGTGCTCAGCTTGCAGGTATTGAGGATCGTGTCAGTGTCGTTAAAGAAGCGTTAGAACCTCATAAAGAGTGGTTCGGGCTAGCGGGGGCGTTACGTGTAGAAACACCTGATAGCAATGAAGCGAACGCTATCGCTAAGTTTTGTCGTAAGTTTGCTGTCCCGTTACGCCAGGGCTTACGCGCTGTAGATTTGCTGAGCAAGAAGCCACTCGCGAAGCGTCCGTTTTTACATGTGTTTTTTGTTAATAAGGCGTACGCTTTATTGGGGTATTCCTACAGCTTCAATCAGAGTCCTTATGAAGAAGGGATTTTGCGTTTACGTATGCCATCCAATGGGCCGAGTCGTTCTACGTTGAAGTTAGACGAAGCATTTCATGTTTTCGTGCCAGAAGAGGAACGTGAGCAGCGAATTCAAGCCGGTATGCGTGCAGTCGACCTCGGTGCCGCACCGGGCGGTTGGACATATCAACTGGTACGTCGTGGCATGATGGTACAAGCCGTCGATAATGGTCCAATGGCGGATAGCCTAATGGAGACCGGTCAGGTAGAGCACATTCGTGAAGACGGTTTTAAATATCGTCCCAAGCGTCGCAATGTCACTTGGCTCGTGTGCGATATGGTCGAAAAGCCTGCGCGGGTAGGTGAGCTAATGACAGCCTGGCTGTTAGAAGAATACTGCAAAGAAGCAATATTTAACTTAAAGCTACCGATGCGTCAACGCTACGCCTCTGTAAAGCAGTATTTGGAACAAATAACCGAGCAGCTGCAAGAGCAGGGCGAACGGAGCTTCGAAATTCAAGCCAAACATTTGTATCATGACAGAGAAGAAATCACGGTACACCTACGCTGGCTATAACCCAAGCTGAAAAAATAGATGTTTTACGCGTACGTCGCGCACATTGCGCGACGATGCACAAGACCCTCTGATGAGAGTATCGGGTCGTACGCATCGCAGTAGGTCGCGCATTTTGCGCGACTTTGCGCTGGACGCGTCACCCATACGGGCATAGCTAGTTTAAGCTATAACGGAGCGGGGCGTTTAACGCAATTAGGGGATACGCAGTACCAGTACGATGCGCACGGTCATCGCCTCATTGTAGAGCAGGGTGGACAAAAACGGCTAACGGTATACAGTCGAGAGGGTGCGCTGTTAATGAGCGCGCAGAACGGACATAGTAGCTATAAGATAATCCTAGATGGTGAAACAGTGGCTCAGGTGGGAGATGAT